>JAGSHI010000001.1 GCA_023954635.1 Bacteriovoracaceae bacterium | reverse complement strand
CCTCATGACCTCTGCGGTTGGGATTGCTTTTACCCTTCCAGGATCTCCATTTGTAGCAGGCAATGTTATTAGTGCAGCCGATGTAAATGCTAAATTTGCAGCGATTGAAGCAAAGTTATCTGAGCTAGATATTGGTTTTATGGCAACGATGAGTGGACCAGGGTCAGCCAATTGTGGTGTAAGTACAATGGGTACTTATAGTGCTTTACCATTTGATACAACATCAAGAAATGATGGAAGCTTTATTACTGGAAGCTACCATTACTCCGTTCCAGCAAATGCTTACTACAGAATTTTAACTCAAGTTCCATTTCCAAGTTATGGTGGAATGACAGGATTTAGAATTACAAGGAATGGAACAAGCATTGGGGGAACATTTAGTTCGTCAATGAATGAATTAGTTCTTCAGTTAAATACTGGTGATCTTATCAAAGTAGAAATTGCATGTGACGATAAAGGAAAAGCTGCTGCAACAATGACTGTTCCAACAGCGAATGCCATTTTTGGAGTTAAGGCCCTATAAAAACAGTGAAAGAAAACTCTCTTTTTTTGCCTGCATCTCAAGGTATTCTTGATCACAAGAACTCTCAAGAGTTATTCCCCCACCAGCATGGACTTTTAAGAGTTTTGTAGAAGGAGTGTATTCAGCACTTCGAATATTTATTGAGGCCGCCATAATATCTTCATCAAGAATGACAGTGGAACCACAATAAAAACCTCTCGGCTCATTTTCAAGAACATCCAAAATACTCATCACACGTTTCTTAGGTGCCCCAGTAATACTTCCACCAGGAAACAATCCCTTTAGAATTCGTTTTAATGTCGTACTTTTTGAAAGGTTTACTTCTATCAAAGAGTATTGATGTAAAAGGCCAGGAACCTTTAAAGGTAGTTTTTTCTTGATCACTTTAGATGGAGTCATTTCTATACGAGACAAGTCGTTTCTAAGAAGGTCAGTAATCATATAAAGTTCGGCCTGATCCTTAATTGAGGACTGTAATTCTTTCCACTTCTCTTCAAAGCTTTCCTCTTCACTTAACCCTATCGTTCCCTTTATAGGCATCGTCCAGACTTTAAGGAATTCTTTTTCAAACTCTGCCTGAAATAGGCATTCAGGGGAATTTGAAAGTAAAACTTTATCCTGACTCGGCAACGAAGTAGCATGAGCATAAGCTCCGACATGATCTTGCTTGGAAAATAAAACCGAATACAAAGATTCAAAACTCTCTGGATTATTGGCCTCATAACGAAAAGGATACGTGAGGTTAAATTGATAACAATCCCCTCTCATAAGAGCATCATAACCACTTTTAAAAGCAGCTTGATAAACACCATACATTTCTCGATGAAACTCTAAGAACTCCGTGTGTTTCCCTTTAGTAGGAGCCAATTCATCACATGAGTCTTGATAATGGATTTCTATAGCGAGAATAGGATTTTGCTTTTCAAATGTTTTTGATTCAATCCCTTCTATGAGATGTCCTAATTCATAAAACAAATGAAATATCTTTTTTGAATCACTTAGCCCTTGGTCACCCCAAAGGTCTATTAAGTGAGACCCATTGAATGGTTCTTCAAGACCTGTGAGTAGGTCAATTTTGGATCTAAGTTTATAGATGGTCGCAAAAGTGGGGTTAGAATACTTTCGTATCTTCCCCTTTCCAAGATTAATGACCGTTTGGATTTGATCACTCATGGATCAGTTCGGTTGACGATCTCTAGCTAGGTTTTCAAAAGCGGTATAGGCACCAACCCATGCAACCTTTGCTGTCCCAGTCTCCCCAGCTCTATTTTTACCAACAATCAATTCGGCAATACCAGGCTCTTTTGTATCTTCATTATAATAATCATCACGATAAACAAACATCACAATATCCGCATCCTGCTCAATCGCACCAGATTCTCTTAGGTCAGCTGTGTTAGGACGCTTATTTGGTCTGGCCTCAACACCACGGTTCAGCTGCGAAAGAGCAATAACTGGACACTGAAGTTCCTTGGCCATTGTCTTTAATCCTCTCGACATTTCTGAAATCTGTTGTTCCCGAGGAAGTGATTTATTGTGAGAACTCATTAGTTGAAGGTAATCGATCACAATTAAACCAAGACCGCTTTCAGACTTAATTTTTCGACACTGCGATTGAATATCTAAAATAGTACTTTCACCTGAGTCATTTATAAATATTGGAAAGTTAGAGAGTTCTTGAACCGCTCTCCCAATAGACCTTAAATCTTGGTCCATAAATTCTTTAGTTCTAATTCTTTTTGAGTCAACTTTCGCACGACTCGAAAGCAATCTCATGGAAAGTTCGTTTGCAAGCATTTCCAGAGAGAAAATAGCAACAGGAAGTCCTGACTGAGATACTGAGTTGATTGCAACATTAAGAGCGAGAGAAGTTTTCCCCATCGCAGGACGAGCAGCAAGAATAATCAATTGTCCCGGCTGCATTCCGAGTAAGAGCTTATCAAGCTCACCAAAACCAGTTGGTATACCTTGTATTTCACCGGCCTTTCTAGATGTATCTTCTAATTCTTTAAGGTTTACTTTAAGGCAGTCATTCAGCCTTTGCATTTTTCCAGACTTGGCTTCATTGGTCAGTCCAAAAAAACTAGCTTCAACTTCTTGAAAAAACTCTTGGGTATCACCCTTAAAGTCCATCCCTCTTTCAGCAACTCTCATTGATGTTCTAACAAGCTCACGAAGAGAAGATTTATCTTTAACTACTTTTCCATAATGATAAATATTTGCAGAAGATGCTTGCTCTTCAGCAATTTCCATTATGGCACTTTGTCCGCCAACTTCTTCAAGCTTTCCTTTTTCAGTTAAGCGAGAGCAAACTGTAATATAATCAATTGGTTTATTTCCACCGGCGAGATCAATAATGGCCTCAAAGATCATTCCATATTGAGGGTGGTAAAAGTCTTCAGGTCTAAGTTTTAAATCCGAAATTTCGTCAATTCCACCACCATCAATAATTAAACAACCTAACATCGACTTTTCAGCTAAGAGATCATGAGGTAATTCACGAACATTATTGGACATGGAAACTTCCTTGTATCAAATGGATTCAAACAAACCTAGAGAGACCATAAAGGCCTCTCTAGATATTTTAGAGGGTATTAACCTCTTACGATTTTGTTTGCTTCTTCAGCAAGCTTTTGCTCTTCAGTAAGAGGAGTTTCAGTTTCTCCCTCACCTTCACCAGCTTCTGCTGCTGCAGCTGCGGCTTCTTTAGCTTTTTCTTTAGCTTTTTTAGCTGCTTCTGCTTTACGCTTCATATCTTCTAACTGCTTAGCATCAATTGTTACGTTAACGCTGAATGAAGACTCAACACCTTCAAACAATTTTGCTTTTGCAGTGAATTTACCAGCAGTCTTAATTGGAGTTTCAAGAGTAATCATTCTCTTTTCAACTTCAAGACCTTGGTCTCCAAGAAGCTTAGAAAGATCAAGTGATGAAACGGCACCAAAAAGTCTACCATTGGCAGCAACTCTTTTAGTGATCTCAAGTGTAACTTGATCTAATTTTGTTTTTGTTTCTTCTGCAGCTTTTTTTGCAACATCCATTTTCTTCGCTAACATTTTCTGGCTATGGTCTAGAGACTTTTTATTAGAGTCATCAGCAACAACAGCAAGACTATTTGGAAGCAAGTAATTTCTGGCGTGACCTGCAGAAACATTTACGATCTCACCCACGTTTCCAAGGGTAGGAACTCTTTCGGTCAATATAACTTTCATAAGTTATCTCCTTCATCTGTATTTTTTTTAACTAAAAATTTTCTAAAATTTATCCAAGTATCAAAGATTCCGACAAATACTATCAATTGCCATGCCATGAACAACGTTGTCATGATCATGAGAGTTCTAAACAATCCAAACACTCCGAAAAAATTCAAAGTATCTAGGTAAATTCCAAATCCCTGAAAGAAATAAAAGACACCAAGACAAAGAAGGATATTTCCTCCAATGACTTCAGCAACTGGACCTAAAGAAAGGTATTCTCCTCCTACAAAGAGGATAAGACCTGCAATCAAGGGCCAAACAGTGTATTCAGGAACCTTAAATTTAACGAGGTCACTCAATCCGAACGGGTAACCAAGTTGGTCACGCCAAATAAGACTATTTCGAAGAATCAAAAATAGTGAAACCCATAATCCAAAAAAGATTCCTACAAAAATTGCAGACGGACTCCAGTTAATAATTTGATTCACAATAATCTTTGGATTATCGAGGACTTCTTTCAAGGCCTGTGCTCTTTCATCTCCACTTTCGAGAAGTACTTTATTTTCCTCACTTGATTTAATTGCATTTAATGCAGTCGTTACACCTTTTTCAATTTCAATACTTAAAGTATTTTCAGTTGAGAGTGAAA
This sequence comes from Bacteriovoracaceae bacterium, assembly GCA_023954635.1. Taxonomy (GTDB): domain Bacteria; phylum Bdellovibrionota; class Bacteriovoracia; order Bacteriovoracales; family Bacteriovoracaceae; genus M0603. The sequence goes on along the minus strand of JAGSHI010000001.1, from coordinate 140,530 downwards.
CTCCAGCAACAAGTGCCCCAACAAAACAAACTAACGCGAATCCCATAACGATGAGACCTCGAGCCGGTGGCCATCTTCTGAAAATGATTTCAGAAACGAGCACTGCATTGATGAGTACAAATAAGAAAATTCCCCATAAGTGGGAAAAGCTTGGAAATACTTTTGCAAGAACTACTGTTGCCACAAGAACTACTCCACCAAGAAAGTAAGCTTTTCCTCTTCCATAAAGAAGAAATGCCATAATCATAGGAACAGCAGCAAACAACGTTAGAGGGCCAGAGGCACTCAACGCAAGCGAAATTACACCTAGGAACAAAAGTTTTCCTAATGAGTAATTAGCTACTGTCTCTTTAATATCTTGGTCATTCGTCATTTTGACTCCAGCACGATTCATATTTGCTTTACTCCAATTACTCAGCCGCAAATCTATTGGATATGTAGCTAGCTACTCCAATATTTCTTGCTTGCTTAATTGCAGAATCAGCAAATCTCTGATGCTTTCTAGAAATTCCAGAAACTCTAGCAGGAGAAATTTTTCCAAATTCGTTGATCAACCAACCAAAAGTTTTTGGGTCTTTCCAATCAGCTTTGATGTCTTTGATTGTGAACCAACAAGACTTACCTTTTGAAAATCTTCTTCTTTCTTTTGAGCCTTCTTTGTCATCTCCCTCATCTGCGTGAGAACCATTACTGGTTTTAGAGTAAGGACACTTGTAAGCTTTCAAGATAGCTTCTTGATTTCTGTCTTCACCAAGTTTGATTGTCATGTGTCTAAGCACATCTTCATTAATACCAAAACGTCTTTGAAGTTCTCTACCTGTTCCCTCGTCATTCGACTTAAGAATCATGTACAGATAACGTCCTGCTACACCTCCAGACTTTGATGGTTGGGCAAACCGAAGTTTTCCCCAGTCGTCAGTTAATAGAACTTCACCTTTGAAGTCTGTGACCACTGTTGTTACCAAGTCTGTGAGGGATTTTACCTGATCTTCTGATGATTCAGGTTTTGCCACAAGGGCGAGCTCATAAATCATATATCCTCCTGGACTAAACGGCTTGAGGCACCATGCTTCAAGCGAGTTTGATTTAACTAATACATACGTGAATGTGGATGGAATTTAGCACTTTGAGCTCAAAAGACCAAGAGCATAATTGAATAATTTCGAGATGTTTAAGGTGTTTTCGCCCTCAAAAGAGGGCTAAGTTACTAAAAGCTCGTAATAGCTGACTATAAGGCCAGAGGTAAGAACCTAAAAGAGACTCCACGTCGTCCTTCTGCACAGAGAAAAACATAGTGTGAAGCACCGCTTGCACCAAGTCTCGCCGGAGCTAAATTGATACATTCCTTAGGAATTGTAACAGACAACTCAACCGGCCTTTTAAAACCTTCTGTGTCTTTGACCATAGTATAAAGCCGGTCACCGAAAACGAGTGTTGAGTTTACAAAAACTCCTGGAAGTAGATTAGTGTCCTTACCTTTAACAATCACACCACTCATCGTTTCGGCGAACTTCACGCCGGGAAATGAACTGTCCCTATTTATAGGTAAGGTGTATTTTGCCCCATTAGAGTCAAAGGCATGGACATTATATCTAGACTCAAGAAAAAACGTAGTTTCTTTTTTGTCTTTGTATGCACCAATATAATTGAAGATTGGATCGGTCCAATTCGTTTTCTTTTCAATACGATTAGTCTCACCACTGTCGTTAATGATCGATAACCTCGCACTAGAGCGATCATTTAGAACCATGAAAGTGGCTTCACCATTTGGATTACCCTTATCTTCAAGACCAAAGATTGGAAAAATCGTATTGTCTTCAAGATAACTTATTCCATTGTTAATTGGATTGATTGTGTAAGTCTTATTGTCAGTGAAAACCACCTGAAAATATCTTTTCTTAAATTCTCTTCCGACAGCAAGAACAGTTTTAACTTTTCCCTTAGCTGCTTCTTCAGCGGTTTGCTTGTAAGGATTCTGAAGAGAGAATGTTTCTTCGGGCCTAACTCTAAATCGGCTTCTAATCTCAGAATCAAAGTCGAAGTTATTTACAGTTCTAACAGCTGTTTCAACTTTTCCGTCCTTAACTTCAGGAAGAAGGTAATATAACCTTGCAGCTTTTCCATTTGGTAGTCTATCTAGAATATCATCAGAGTTGTCATCTTCTGGTAACAACCACTCTCTTGTTAAAGATGGAGTTAAAATTGAACCAAACTCTTTAGTTTTAATTTTCAGCCAGCTAAAAGTTTGCTCAAATCCATTTTTAAGAGGGAGACCTTCAAAAGTTGTAATTGGAAACTTCCACTCACTCTTATCTCCAAAGAGGGGCTTCCCTTCATTTGTTAAATAAGTAAGGAACATATTTATTCTTTCTTTCCCAAGAGTATAGACGACGTAATCTTCTTTCCCATCTAAATTAATGTCTGCTTTAAAAATAGAAAGAATCTTATTTGCTTTTGAAACTCCAAGATCAACTGTTTCAAATTTACCTTCAAAAACTCGAATCAGACTCATCACATCTTTATCTTCTGTTTGAAGTTTTGGATTCATATAATAATATTCAATGGCTCCCGATCTAGAGAATCGATCAGAAACTTGTTTGAGTCTCGAATATTTTTTACCACCTTTAAAAAGAGATACTAATTTGGGATTAATTCCAGTTAGAGGTACTTTTTTAATTGATTTCCGACCGGCCAAAGAACCTGAAATAACGAGAGCAGTTTGACTCTCATGAATGACTTTTTCATCTTTGATAATCGTAACTTTCAATTGGGTGTGGGAGTCTAAACTCTTATTTTTAATTTTTGCTTGAACTTGGAGAGGAAGAGTTTGTCCCTTTTTTAGATCAAGTTCAAATGTATCTTTTCTAAGTTCAAGAACCTCAGACGCCAAGCTTAGTTTAACAGTTAGACCCTCAACCTCTTCTAAGAAGTTCTTTATTGGTAGAACAAAACTAGTTCTTCCAGTTACATTATATTTAATTTCAAGAATGCCTTTATAGTCAGGAGAAACAAAGACTTCAGGCACTTCATCAAGGGCCTTTTTCATGTCTACCAAACCATACTTAGACTTTTTCCTTCCCATTTCTGCTTTTTGACTTCCTTTTGAAGAATTCAAAAGTCTTGCCTTTATTTCATCTAAACTGCTGTCTGGATGAACAAGCTTAATGGTTGCAGCAATAGCCGCTACAAAAGGAGAGGCCTGGCTAGTTCCTTTCTTTACTTCGTAACCCCCGACTCTGAGAGATCTGGACTCTTTCGCCGTTGGATATAGAGATACAATATGTTCACCAGGAGCAAGGATATCAATTTTACCTCCATAGTTTGAAAACTCAGAGAGTTTTCCTTGATTATCAATTGAGCCAACACAAATCACACCACGATTAGTACAAGGATATGTTGGAACATCTTTATTATTATTTCCAGCAGCAGCAATAATCGGAATTCCGGCCTTTTGAGCAAGACCGAGAGCACGTTTCATTCTTGGAGTTTCAATAAGTTTTGGCCACCCCATAGAAAGGTTAATAACGTTAGCTTTATTTTGAACAGCAAAGGCCATGGCATCAGCAACAATGTCAGTAATCAATCTATTATTGTAGACAAAGTTTGTGGTCTCTTTTGAGAGAACCTTTAGTGGCATGATTTTTACATTTTTGACGGCAACACCAACTGCTCCCGTTCCATTTATATTGGCAGCGATAATTCCAGAAACATGAGTTCCGTGTCCGGTATCATCTTTAACATCACCGATAAGTTCTTCACTCTTAGCTAAAAAGTTTCTTCCATTACATGGTTTTTTTAACTTCTCTTCTTCTGAAAGGTTTTCGCAGACAGGATTGCTCCAAACTCTTCCTTCCAAATCGGGGTGATTAATATCGAGACCTGAATCAATAACAGCGACAATAACTTCTCTATCTTGATTAAAAGTTCTTCCTTCAAGAAGATCCCAATTAATATCACTTCCAGGAATTCCTGGAATCTGAATTCTTGTCAGATCTCCAGTAGATCTCTGAAGGTTTTGTCCCGTATTACTTAGACCCCATTGCTTTTCAAAAAATGTATCAACAATATCTTGAGCATGAGATGTTGATAAAACAGTTGATAAAAGAGAAGCGATTAACAATAATTTTTTCATCGTATATTCTCCCTCATCCAACTTCCGCTGAACTCTCCGTTTTGAAGCCCAAGAATTTCTCTAACTGCTTCAACAGGACCGTTCCAAAACCTGTCACCAATATGACCAATCGTACTTGAGTTAATTGGCTCAGCGAGTGTTTCAGAGTCAGCTCTAAAGCCTTGAATTTGTCCGTAGATATAGAGGTTATCAGCACCTACGATTCCTCTAAAGTCATCAAACTCCAAAGATTTTTCTAATGTTTGAGCAAGCTCGAGAAGACATTTTGCAGCTTTTTTAGAACTTCCACGTCTCACATCTTTTTTACAGTCATCGTTTTCCGACATAATCGTCTTAAGATTTCCACAGACAATTTTGTTTCGATATCTGATGTTCTTACACTTTCTAGAGAAAGCTCTCTGTCTTTTATACTTACGTTGAATCTTCTTAAGATCACCATTTGACAAATTTTTAAGTTTTTCAATCCCATTGTCATAGACATTGATATTTAGACTTAAGTTATAAAGTTTTAACTTTGTAGCATCTCTAAGTGTTTCTTTTGCAAAAAGCTCTTTTCCATACTTGTCGTTCCACTCACCGACTTCTTTCATTAACTTTGATCTCTTAATTGACCAGCCTTCTTTACGATAAGTAATAGTTAAGAACTCTCCAAACATTTCTCTATTGTCGACTTCTTCTTCATCACCTTTTAATCGTGCTTCAAAACGCCCTTCTTTTGTCTTGGCCACTCCAAAATAAGTTTGAGCAGGATTTTGCCAAGTATTTCCTCTGATCTGAAGTCCTTTTAAATATCTTCCTAAGTAGTAGTTTCCAATATCAACGACAAAGGCTTCATAGTTAAGCCCCATTTGAGAAGCATTAGAATGTCTCACATAATTTGTTTCTTTTTTCTTTGGTGTAAGAAGACTGTACATATCAGACTTTCTTAATGTTTTATGTCTCCAGTGAAGGAATTTTGCTTTTGTACTTTCATCGAAAAACTTATTGGCAATTGAATATGGTTTCTTAACTTCATCTAGAAGTTCCGCAGAACCAGACTTAAGAAGATGAGAGATCCCTGTAGCCGATCTATAAAGATCAGGGTTCACTTCTGTATCAGTATCGATATTTACGCTGTAAGCATCAACAGTATATTTACCACCTGTTCTCTTATAACGAACTTCAAGAACTGGAATAAAGTAATCAACACCGAATGAAACACCTAAACTCTTAGACATTCCATTATCGACATACACTTGAAGAGTTGAACCATTTTTTCTGTAAAGATGGATTCTTTTAATCTCTAGGGCATTGGCATCAACTCCAAGAGATACTCTTGTGTTCATATACGTCACTGTTCCACGAGCCGTTATATTTGGAGAAATTCTATCTTGAATAATAAGTGATTCACCAACTCCTAAATACTTGTCGAGATTTTTCATCACATCAGAGAGGACTTCATTTCTCTCTTCTTCTTCAAGCCCATCTGGATTGTCAGCGAGATCTGCAATTCGATCAGCTTGTTTTTTGATCATATGCTTAACAAAAGGAACTATCATATTTTGGTATGGTTCCTTGAAAGCTTGCTTTAATGATTTAACTGGTTTGATGTGAGCATAAGTCTTTACATAATTAAGGCCAACACCAACTCCAAATCCATAAGGAAGATCGATAGACTCAAAGCCCATCTGGACACCAATTTTAAATCCAAATCCAAACGTATCGGCAAGTTGAACCATATTATCGGTTCCCATATAACTTCCTACAACTACGTCACGTCCTAAAATTAATTGTCCATTAACAACTGGTGAAACCCAAGCTCCAAGAGGTTGTCTAGTAAACTCACCTGTTTCAATAAAACTTTCTAATCCATTTTCGAATTGATCTGTCATCAACTCACCTCTAGCAGTATTAATATCGAATACAGCTAGCTCTGAATTTGCTCTAGAGATAAGTTCGTCGATGGCGATACTTTGAACATCACCAAGAATTCCCCATCCCCAATCATCAAATGGAGAATCAGGGGAACCGTGTGAAAAGTTACTCGCATAACCGTCAAACTTCATCACTTGTAAACGTCCGTCTTTTAACTTCGATCCAAAAGTAATCTCTGGATTATAATGAAGCTCTTCAGCCGTTTGCTTAAAGATGGCCATTAAGGCATTTCTTCTGGATATAATTTTCTCAAGAACTAACATCTCAACTTCTTTTGGGAAGTGAGCTAGTTTAGTGATTTCATAAAAATCTCTTCTTTCAAGCTTTTGAATTTTTCGAAGCATCCAAAGGGCATCATCTAAAGTCGGATTAAATTCTGCGATCTGATTATGAGGAAGCTTGATATTCCCGTTGTCTATCTTACCAACAGACCAGTTAAACTTATTTGTCGACTCACCAAGATCAAGAAGGGCATAGGCCACTAATAATGATCTTAAAGTTCTTGTTGTCAGAACTCTTGGTGGAACACCCATGGCCAAGTTGTAATGATCTTTTTCAGAAGGCATTGTGACGAAGATATCTTGAAGAGTGATCTCCAATGTCTCATCAGGCTTTCCTTCAGCGTCTAGTCCTTTCGAAACCCATCTTGAAGGAGCTCCAAGAGTTGCTTCTGGAATTTCTCTTGAGATAAATTTTTCTTTTTCTTCTTTAGTTTCAAATTGAATCGTAAGATTTGAAACAAACTCCATTGCTGGAATTTTATAACCTAGTTTTCTTAAAATATTTTTCTTTAAAAGATAGGTGTGAAGAGTTTTATCAAGATGAACAGTAAAAATTCTTTTCTCAGTTCCGGCACTTGCTTCTACATTAAATCTAAAAAGACCTGAGTTTGAAGCGATAGAAGAAACATAAGCAACTGTTTGATTATTCTCTATAGGCAGATCATCTACACTTTCATTTAATACTTGGACTGCATTCTCTGAATTCCAAACCTCTGAAGGCATAGGATCGAGCTTGGAGAGATCTACTCCCTGCTCTTGAAGTTGAGCTGCCCTTTCAGCAGATACTACTTCTCCTTTATAGATTAAATCTTTAGAAGGAACCCTGATCGGATCGAGAGGGATAAAACTCTCTCCTGCAATGAGCGCACTGGAAGTCAGAAATAAAAGGACTGTAAGTAGTTGTTTCATCATCTCTTTCTGTTTTAGGTTTAGATTGTTTTACATTTTTTCACGACACAATGCATCAAAAGTGTCCAAATGGTGTAAAATCTATAGAGCTGAGGAGAGGTTAACTTATTGATATTACGATAAATACTGCTGTTCGTTTTGGTGATTTTAAACAAAAAAGGCCACCCCTAAGGATGGCCTCAATATACAACTTAGATATTAGTTAAGTTCTACACCAAATACTTCTGGAAGAATCTTGTGCTCAAGATTGTCAGCAGAAGTTCCGATTTTGTCAGCGATCTTGTTGATAAGATCAGTTTTCTTAGCTGAGTCTTCAGCAGCTGCTGCAACATCTTCAAGAGTTACACCAGTAAGAGTTTGAATATCACCAACTAGAGCTTGTTGATCTTCGTTAGTAACTTCACCGTTGTTACCAACCATCTTTTCAACTTTCTTACCAAGAGTCACAAGTGACATTGCAGTTTCAATTGAAACGTTGAAAGAGAAAGATACAGCTGAAGCTTTCTTAAAGAAGGCCATTTTTTCTTGCTCACCTTGAAGAAGGTTAACATCGTGAGTTTCTTCTTCGTCTTCGTATGCGAAACCTGAGTTTCTTCCGAAGTAAAGGTCAGTCAACCAGTCATAATCAACAACTTCATAGTCATCACCAAGTGGATCACCGTTGTAGAAACCGTCGAAAATGTCATCACCTTCGATTCCACGGAATTCGTCAGCAAGTGATGATGTACTTGAGTAGTAATCGTAATAGATAATTGATCTTACGTACTGAAGTGAAACAGCTTTGTACTCACCGTACTTAGCATCCCAAATCACAAACCATTCCTCTTCACCAGGAACCCATGATCTTTCAGAGTCAAGTTCATCTCTTACGATATAAGAATCAGCATATTGTGAATCAACTCGGTTAAGAGCATCAACAAATGCTTGAGAAGATACTGAAGGAGATGTGTAAGATCCATAAGTGGATCCACCACCTCCGCCTCCGCCTCCGCAGCTAACTAGTAGCATTGAAGAAGCAAGCATCAATAATGTAGCTAATGTTTTTAAACTTTTCATTTAATTTTCCCCCGTTTTGGCGATTACCAAGGACTTTGTCCTTTTGTGTTTTTAACGTTGCGTAGCAATAATTCCCATTTATTGTTTCGTGATTGAGGAAATGAGTACAAATACTGTGCCAATTAACTCAAGTTCACAAAGTGCGAATATCACAGTGATAATCCACTTACCCCTAAGTGGTCACAATGATACCGGAGCACTTTGATACCAAGCTTTGGGGTCAGGTGGTACCAGTTTGAAATATTTGCACACCGCAAAGCATCATTCCCTTGGTGTTGCTGTAACGTTTTAAATCGCATAAACACATATACGTATAAAAGAAACGTATATAAAGAGGGACCAGATCATGAGCGTTACAAAAGAAGTACAAGATTATTACGGAAAGACACTTCAAGAGAGTGCTGACCTTAAAACAAATGCTTGTTGTACGATCAAGGTCTACCCAGACCATATCAAAGAGGCCCTCTCTTTAATTCATGATGAAGTTCACAATCGTTATTATGGATGTGGGCTCACAATTCCTAATGAGCTCGATGGTGCAAAAGTTTTAGACTTAGGCTCTGGTGCTGGTCGCGACTGTTATGTTCTTTCAAAATTAGTTGGAGATACTGGAGAAGTTGTTGGAGTCGATATGACTAAAGAACAACTCGAAGTGGCCAATAGACATATTGATTACCACACAGAGAAATTTGGACTCAAAAAACCAAACGTAAAATTTCTAGAGGGTCAGATTGAAAAACTATCAGACCTTCACCTTCAAGATGATCACTTTGATGCTATCGTTTCCAATTGTGTTATTAATCTTTGCCAAGATAAAGAAGCGGTTCTGGCCGAAGCCTATCGAGTCCTTAAAGAAGGTGGAGAGCTTTTCTTTTCTGATGTGTATTCAGACAGAAGAGTTCCAGAAGATCTTCAAAAAGATCCAGTCCTTTGGGGGGAATGCCTCTCAGGTGCTCTTTATTGGAATGACTTTATCAATCTTGCCAAGAAAGTTGGATTTGCTGACCCAAGAGTGATGGAAGTCGCTCCTATCACAATTGAAAATGATGAAGTTCAAAAGAAATGTGAAGGTATCAATTTTGTCTCTGTAACTTACAGACTATTTAAGCTTCCAACTCTTGAAAGTGACTGTGAAGATTATGGTCAAAGTGTAACTTATAAAGGAACAATGCCTGATTGCCCTGAAGTGTTTTACTTAGACGGTCACCATGAGATTAAAAAAGGTGAAGAGTTTAAAGTCTGTGGAAACTCTTATCGAATGCTCAATGAAACTAGATTTAAAGAGCATTTTGATTTCAAAGGTGACTTCTCAACTCATTATGGAATCTTTGAAGGCTGTGGAAGTAAAGCTCCATGGAATGCCGCTGATATGGTGGAAAGCTCTACTGGTGCAAGTTGCTGTTAATCAGTAAAGATTACCGGATTCATTGATTTAAAGAGGGTTTCAGCTAATATAAAGCGTGAAGACTTCATTAACGAGATCCTTATTCATTTTTATGGGCCTAGGCTTTTCTTCTGCATCAGCAGGGGAACTTTGCTCTAACCAGTTAATCGTAAACTCTAAAGAAGAACTCAAAAAACTAGTTCTTAAAAGTTACAAGAAAAATATTTCCAAAAAATCGTCTAACAGACATGTCTTTAATCAAAGATTAAATAACTGCTCACCAAGAGAGAATTCGAAGGCCCTCGTTATAGCCTTTGAAGGAACAGGTGCTTATGAGCCACTTATCCCTGCGATTATGAATGATGTAAATAAATGTCTCTCTAGAAAATCTCCAATCGAAGTCAAAAAGTTTGTTCTTCGAACTATTAAAAATATTATTGATGAAAATCAATCACATGAACAAAAGTGGTCTGGTCTGATGTCTGGACCACTTAGTGAAATTGTAAAAATGAATGGAGGAGAAAACATAGATTGGTACAGTTTTCCTTCTGAAGAAGTAGAACAGTTAGCTGGACTGGAGATGATTTCTCAAACTTCGCTTAGCCAACTGGTTGAAGATATCCAACATTCAGTCAATAGTAATCCTAAAGGGATTCAAAATGCCAGAATCTGTATTAGAAAGTACCTTTTAAAATCTATAACATTGGGTGTTCAGCCTAAGATCGTTCTAATGAGTCATAGTTCCGGAGGTCGATCACTCGTAAAATTTGCTGAACATATAAGGAAAAATTTAAATATTGAGGTTGATCTGGCTTTTTCTATCGACCCAGTGATTGAGGCCCATCATGCAATCGAAGAAGTTGTTCCCCAAAAAATTGGTGAACCTCTTCGTTATCTTCGTTGGAGATTCACAGGTGGTCCCTATCCTTACTCAGCTGTTTGGAGTCGTGATCATCGAAGCAAACTCTATATGCCTTCTAACGTAAAAAAACACTTAAGCTTTTACCAGAACAAAGACCGTCTAGGTTTAAAGTTAGGTGGCGATGCGATGAGATTTGGAATTCACGGAAGCCGAATGTACGATGCAGATAACACATATATCAAAGGTCTTGGAATCGATGCTCATGGAGCTATCTGCTATAATAAACAAGTACTCTCAAAATTTAACAATGAGATTATTTCAATTTTAGATTAAGACTCATTTTGATTATCGGTTTTATCTTTTGAGGTTTCCCAAGTTTTAAACTCTTCAATATCTTTTAATAGTTTTTTACCTGTCCACAAGATGACAGAAGCATCGTCGAGAAAACCTATAGCAAAAAGAAAATCGGGAATTAAATCAAGAGGGTTTAAGAAATAAAGAATCGCAATAACGATAGAAATAATTGTTCCTATTCCAACCTTACGATAATCACCTTTCACATAGGCTTTTATTAACCTCAAAAATGCAGTTAAAGTCTCAAAGGCCTCCCCAAGGCGACCTTTGACTTTTTCATCATCAAGTTTTTCAAAAGCCTTAGAAGCCAGCTCTTTTAATTCTTCTTTATTCTGGGAAATCTTTTCTGCTGACTTCCCAAATTTTTTAGTGGCCAACTTCTCAGCTTTTTTCACTTTTAGTATTCCTGAGGGAAAATTTCATATTGTTCGATATGATAATTATTTTCAGATCGAATAATAAGAGAAGCTCCAAACTGCTCTTCCAACATCTCAATCATATCGAGATCTTCCCCACAAAGCCTCGCGGTAACTTCAGGGTGAGCATAAATGAAAACTTTTTTGGCATCAGTTTTCTTTAGCGTCTTAGTAAGCTCACGAATAATTTCATAACAAACAGTGAGAGTCGATTTAACTCTCCCAATACCTTCACAATAAGGACAAGGCTCACACATGACTCTTGTTAGAGTGTCTCTTGTTCTCTTTCTCGTCATTTCAACAAGACCAAGACCTGAGATAGGAAGCACATTCGTTTTTGATCGATCTTTTTTAAGAGCATCAAGAAGTGTTTTATAAACTTGATCTCGATTTTCCTCTTTTTCCATATCGATAAAATCAATAATAATGATTCCACCACAATTTCGAAGTCGAAGCTGATAAGCAATTTCCTTAACGGCCTCGAGATTAGTTTTTAAAATTGTATCTTCAAGATTTCTTTTTCCTACAAATTTTCCGGTGTTCACATCGACAGAAACCAATGCTTCAGTTTGATCGATATTTAATGAACCACCACTCTTTAGATAAACTTTATTCGATAAAGCTCGTTCAATTTCAAGGTCAATACCTTGTTTTTCAAAAAGAGGGATTGAATCTTCGTATAGAGAAACTTTTCCTTTTAGATCAGGAAGATACTTGGAAACAAATTTATCAACTTCAGCTTGATTAGAACGATCATCAACAATGATCTCTGAAACATCATCATCAGTTATGTCTCTAAGAACTCTTTGAACAAAACTCAAATCTTTATGAATAAGTTTTGGAGCTTTTTCACCGTCTTCTTTTTTAGAGACTTCCTTCCAAATCTTTACCAGCATATTGTAATCGCTCTTCAAAGTTTTTTGACTTTGTCCTTCGGCCACAGTTCTAGCAATAATCCCCTTACCTTCTGGCTTAATCGTATCTAAAATTTCTTTGAGTCGATCTCTCTCTTCTTCATTTTCAATTCTCCTGGAAACACCAGTGTGCTCAATGAAAGGCATATACACAACATGCCTACCGGCCAAAGTAATATGTCTCGTAATTCTTGGACCTTTAGTAGAGATAGGCTCTTTTGCAACCTGAACCATTATTTCATCACCTTCTTTAAGAAAGGTTTCAATAGTACAGTCAGACTTTCGAAGTCTCATATCGACAGTTTCAGAAAGAGTTGAGAATTCATCGGGAATAACTTCACCGAGTCTACTTCTCTTTTCTTCTTCCGCCATTTTTCGGGCCTTCTCGGCCATCTCTCTTTGTTCTTCTAGAGAAGGGAGGTATGCATCATCTACATACAGAAAAGCAGCTTTTTCATATCCGATATCAACAAAAGCAGACTGCATTCCGGGAAGGACCCGAAGAACTTTGCCTTTATAAATATTTCCAACATGAGGTACATTCGGGTTATTTTCGACGGTCCTCGCCATGAGGTAGTCGAGAATTTCCCCATTCTCCACTAAAGCTGCCCGACACTCATTGAGTGTTTGGTTGATCACCAGATCTTTGGGCATTGTTAAATCCTTGTAAATTTTAAAATCAAAATCGATTCATCATATCAATTTCGAAACTGCCGATCTAGGCACTAAGCGAATTTGCCGGTAAGTCCCCTTTTATTAAAGGAATATTCCGGCAATGCAGGCAGTCATGAGACAGGCCAAGGTTCCACCGATAAGTGATCTTACGCCTAGAAGCGCCAGATCCTTTCTTCTGTCTGGAGCAATAGTCCCAATCCCACCAACTTGAATAGCGATTGAAGAGAAGTTCGCAAAACCACAGAGAGCATAAGTCGATATGGCGACTGCTCTTGGAGATAATGTAGTAAGCTGATCTTTAAGATCAAGATAAGCAACAAATTCATTAATAATTAATTTCTTTCCAAGCAATGATCCAACAGCATTACATTCAGACCATGCAACACCCATCAGCCAAGCAACAGGAGCAAAAAGGTAACCTGTAATGAGCTCAAGAGAAAGTTGAGGATAACTAAACCAACCACCAACTAAACTCAATAAACCGTTCACCATAGCAATTAAAGCAATAAAGGCCAAAAGCATTGCTCCTACATTTATAGCAAGTTTCATTCCCTCACCTGCTCCACTGGCAGCCGCATCAACTAAGTTAGCTGTTGTCCTTGGAAGGTGAACTTTAACGTCCCCTTGAGTGAGGGACTCTTCTGTTTCAGGAACTAAAGGTTTGGCACAGACTAGAGCGGCTGGAGCTGACATCACCGATGCTGCAAGTAAGTGACCTGCATCGATTCCAAATCCAACATAAGCAGCAAGAACACCACCTGCAACCGTCGCCATCCCCCCTGTCATTAGAGACATGATTTCAGATTTAGTCATCTTTGAAACAAAAGGTTTAATAACGAGTGGGGCCTCTGTTTGACCCGCAAAGATATTGGCAGCAGCTGCTAAAGACTCAGCTCCTGAAGTTCCCATAATTTTAACCATCATTCTGGCCACAAGTTTGATTACAAACTGCATGATTCCTAAATGATAAAGAATACTCATTAAAGCACTCATGAAAATGATTGTGGGAAGAACCATTGTGAAGAAAATAAATCCCATTTTTTTTGAGTCAGCAAGAGAACCAAAGATAAACATCGATCCTTCATTGGTGAAATTCAAAACACCTTGAAATGTTGCTCTAGCGGTCTCAAAAACCTGATGGCCTACTGAAGACTTTAATATGATTAATCCTAAAAAGAGCTGAAGGAGAACACCTGATATGACTGTCTTCCAATTGATCTTCTTGCGGTCTGTACTTAACAGATAAGCAACACTCAACATGAACAACAAACCAATAAAAGATACAAAACGCTCCATAAGGACTCCCGTCATCAGCTAAATAAAATGAATCTTAAATTAGATATCGCGGTAACGATTAGAATGTAAAGCTGTAACCTAGCTGGCTTTGGTTATAATCCGTTGATTTTAGTAGCTTTTGCTGCTCTTTTGAATGCCAGGCGGTTCGATCTAGCGTTTTAAAGTCAGGGGTAACCTTAGCATCTTCGTAATACATATCTTTACTTGAAGCTGCTTGCTTATAAGCAACGATAGCAACGCCAATAATGATTCCAACTGAGCCACCTACTAGAATATTCTTTAAGTGATCTTTGGGCTCTTCAACAAATGAGAGAGTTGAGAGTCCTAGAACTGCTCCAGCACCACCTATGGCCACAACTGTAGTCATATCCATTAGAGATGATTGGAGAACATCATCTTCTCCTCCACCGGCCTGTGGTTGGGCCATGACTGGCTGGGCCGTCAAAAAAATCAATGAGATAAAAAGAATAGTTACGTACTTCATAGTCATCACTTTTACTCGGCGCACAAAGCGCGGGGTCCCTTCTTCGCCTTTTTCTGTACTCTTTGCCTGCTAAGGCATAAGATGACACGCGATTTTCATATATTAACTTTAGCTAGCTTCATTACCATGAGTCAAGAAAGCATGAACACAGACGAATCCACTCAGGATTATTCAGCCTACGCCATCATTGCAAAAAAACGCGATGGACAAAAATTAACTTCAGATGAAGTTAATTGGTTCATTGGTGGTTTGGCCAATGGCAATGTTACTGATTATCAAATGTCGGCGCTCTTAATGGCCATTTACCTCAATGGCATGGACACTGAAGAAACTGCAGCCCTCACGGACTTTATGCTTTATAGCGGCAAAGTTTTGAAATTCGATGGCCAAAATGTTGTCGATAAACATTCAACAGGTGGAGTTGGAGATAAAACATCTTTTATTTTAGCGCCCATTGCTGCCGCTTGTGACATAAAAGTTCCCATGATTTCCGGAAGAGGCCTAGGCCACACCGGTGGAACTGTTGATAAAAGTGAAGCTATCCCTGGTTTCAAAACCAGTCTTGATTTTGAAGTTTTTGAAAAATTCGTCAATGAACACGGAATATGCATGATTGGCCAAACTGGAGAAATTGCTCCGGCCGATAAAAAGATTTACTCCTTAAGAGATGTTACTGCCACAGTAGAATCCATTCCCCTTATCACTGCTTCTATAATGAGCAAGAAATTAGCAGAAGGAGCCAATGGATTAGTCATGGATGTGAAAACAGGTCATGGCGCCTTTATGGAGAAGAAGGAAGATGCAATTAAACTTGCTGACAGCCTTACTCAAACTGGACTTCGGTTTGGAAGAAACATGATGACAAGTCTTACTGATATGTCTCAGCCATTAGGTAATGCGATTGGAAATAGCCTTGAAATTATAGAGTGTATAGAAATATTAAAAGGAAATGGTCCATCTGATTGTAGGGATCTTTCCTTACACTTGGCCGGTGGAATGATCCACTTGGGTGGAAAAGCCGCAACACTTGAAGAAGGAATCGAAAAAGCAAAAGAAGCCGTCACTTCGGGCAGAGCTTTAAAAGTTTTTAGAGATCTTATTGAGAGACAAGGTGGTAACCCTGAAGTTTGCGAAAACTACGACCTCCTTCCATTAGCAAAATGTCAGACTGAGGTTAAGTCCTCAACTGATGGATTCATCCATGGAATTGATGCCCTGGCCATGGGACTACATTGTGTAGATCTTGGTGGTGGAAGAAAAGTTGCATCAGATAAAGTAGATCCAGGAGTTGGGTTTGTTCTCAACAAAAAAGTTGGTGACAGCGTTGATAGTGGTGAAACTCTTTTAACTATTCATCACAACGAAAATCAAAAAGAGCACGTGAAAAAACTTATAGAAGATATCCTAAACAAGGATATTAAAATACAGAAGGACAAGCCACAGGTTGATCCTCTGATTTTTGAAACCAAAATTAACTGGAGTCAGAAAAATGTATGAGAAGCTAGGAAGAACTGCAAAACATATCCAAGAAATCCGTAAAGTAACACCTAAGGTTGGTTTAATTCTCGGTTCTGGCCTTGGAGCTTTCACTGAAAGAATAGAAGATCCTACAATCATTCCATACGCTGACATTCCAAATTTTTATGACTGCACAGTAGAAGGCCATACTGGTCGCCTTATTCTTGGAAAAGTAAAAGGTGTTGAAACTGCTGTTCTTCAAGGAAGAATTCACGCCTATGAAGGTCACCCAATGGAAGATCTCGTTTTTCCAACAAGAGTTTTGGCCACACTTGGAATAGAAACATTAATTCTAACCAATGCAGCTGGCGGAATTAACAAAGCATTCAAACCTGGTGATTTAGTACTGATTGAAGACCATATAAATCTAATGGCCAAGAACCCTTTGATTGGTCCAAACATCAATGAACTAGGACCAAGATTTCCGGATATGACCCATGCGTATAACCCTGAAGTGAGAGAGATACTTGAGCAGTCAGGTAAGGAAAATGGACTTGATCTTCACAAAGGCGTTTATGCTGGCGTACTTGGACCCACTTACGAAACGCCTGCTGAAGTAAAAATGTTAGGTATTTGTGGTGCTGATATGGTTGGAATGAGTACTGTTCCAGAGAGTATCGCTGCAAACCACCTAGGAATTAAAGTTGCTGGTATCTCTTGTATCACTAATATGGCCGCAGGAATTCAAGGTAAAAAGCTTTCTCACGACGATATTAAAGAGCAAGCTGTGAGAGTTATGAATGACTTTAGCAACTTGCTAGAAACAACCATCG
Source organism: Bacteriovoracaceae bacterium (assembly GCA_023954635.1). GTDB lineage: Bacteria > Bdellovibrionota > Bacteriovoracia > Bacteriovoracales > Bacteriovoracaceae > M0603. Next base: position 123,562 of record JAGSHI010000001.1, on the reverse strand, counting down.
AAAAAATTGGTGGAATGAAATAAAATTTTATTGGAGTAGTATTTTCCGCCTGCTAAAGTATGGAAATCTCTTCTATAATTAAAATAACTTTAAGTAAGTGTTGAATTGAACAATAAAACCAAGATTCGATTCGAGCGAATGTTCGATCAGGAAAAAAATGACAGACCAAGAATTAACTAACCCAAGAGACCTCCTATCAAATTTAACTTTCTGTGTATTCGACCTTGAAACGACTGGTGGAAATCACAAAAATGATAAAATCATAGAAATTGGAATGGTGAGAATTGTTAATCTTGAAATTGTTGAGACAAGAGACTTTTTAATTCAACCAGAAATTAGAATCCCAGACTTTATTCAAAAGCTAACTTCAATTAGTCCAAATGATGTTAAAGACTCTCCTGTCATAGAAGATGTTATCGATGAGCTTCTTGAGTTTATGGGTGACTCCATTCTCGTTGCCCACAACACGAGTTTTGATATACCTTTTTTCAACTCTGTTCTTAGGAGACTTGGGAAAGAAGAGTTAAAAAATAGAAGTTTATGTACAAACTTGATGACTAAGTACCTGGTTCCAAATCTCATGAACTCTAACTTGAATTACATGAGTAAAATATTTGATATCCATCATAAAAAGGCACACCGTGCCCTTGATGATGCCATGGCAACGGCCCAGCTTCTTACGACTTATCTTCATATTTTTATAGATAAAGAAATTCAAAAGATTAACCATCTTTATTATCCAAGAAACCGATATGAGCTAGATAGAGTCAACTTCAAAAAAGGCTCCCCTCTTGAAGAGATCAGCACTAAACTTTCTCAGCTTAAGGCTCCGGGACTTGTTACCCTAAAAGGTGAAAATGGAATTATTCTCTACGCTCTCCCTTTTAGAGGTAGTAAAAATGATCAGGATCTCATTTTAGAAAAAGTTAAAGAGTTAGACTGGGAAACATTTACCATAAAATTACATGGCCCTCTCATCGAAATCTTAATTCACTTTAATAACCTTTTTACAAAACTAGATAATGCGACAAGATCAGAAATAATTAAGCATCTCTGGAAGGAATATCTTCCAGGTAAGCAAGCTGTTCACAGATCTGAAATGAGTGAGGACCTTGAAGGACCAATGCTTGGAAAAGATTTTGGTGATTTCTTAATTGTTAATCACTTAGTTCCAGAACAGCTCATTATTTATCCAATTCAAAGTATGCACCCGAAATCAGAACTTATTTTCAGATACCCTGGACACAGAAAGAAGCTTCTTCAATATATTAACAGTAAGTCATCAAGACTTTCCGCCAACAAACTGAAAAGACCACATTTCAACCCTCTTCTAAGAGAATTTCTTGAAAGTTATTTAGTTGATTGCAAAGAGAAAGGTAAAGAGCTTTTTATTTTTAAAAAGAATCTCCCTTTCAAGAAACAAGATGAGTTCTTCAAAGAATTTGATGAATTCTTAACGAAGAATCCAAATCCCTATAATTATCCCAAAGATTACATTTAAGCCTAGGGCCATTGCTGCTTCCTTAATCATTCCTTGTTTAAAGAGTGATACAACATCAAAAGCAAAAGTCGAAAAAGTGGTTAGACTTCCAAGTATTCCCGTTTTAAAAAGCAGATCATAGTTTTTGCCAATATCAGAAAACGTTTTTGAAATTAAGAAAAAAATGGCACATCCAATCAAGTTAACAAAAAGAGTTCCTGTCCATGGTCTACCACTCATACTTGAAACTAAACCAGACAATCCCCATCTAAGAGTTGCACCAATCCCCCCACCAGAAAAAACTATTAATAAATGAGAAAAAGTAAACGTAGCCATGTCTCGAACTCCTAAAGAAGTAGTTTCTCAGCGGAACTTTGAAGTTTTATCCCTTTGGGAAGAATCGTCATCTCAAGAGATTGATTTTCTAATAAGTGTTTAATTAATTTTGATTGCTTTAGGTTAGAAAGGTCCTGCAAATCTTGTTTAAAAGTAATAAGAACTTCATCAGAACTTTCTTGAAATTCACCTTGTTTTGTACCTTTACTATCTTCTGAACTAATTAAATTTAAATGAGAGAATGAAGTTAAGACTTCATTCATAATTAGATAAAAAATCATAGATCGAATTGATTCATTTCCTAAATTTCTAAAGACTGTATTGTTCGATTTTTCAACCACCTCTAAACGTGTATTTGCTTCAACCATTCGAAACCTTAGTAAGTTAATTGAATGTTGAAAGGACTCTGCCATTGAACCAGATTCTGTCTGATGAAGAGAGGCCCGACTAAATCCCAAGAATACTTTAATCAACTCCTGGCACCTTCTCGCACCATTCTTCATCTCGCTCAAAGAGTCCACAGAATCATCATCCCAATCATCTTCAAGCTCTAAGAGAGAGATCGCCGTTAAAATACCTGCAATCGGATTATTTAATTCATGAGCAATTGAACTAGAGATAATACCAAGTTCTTCACTAGAATTATTTTGTTTGTTTACACTTTCATCTGTGGAGTCAAAGACAAATAAGTAATAAACATCTTCATTAAAATAGACATCTTTCCTTGTGACTTTAAAAACTCCTCCTCCGAGGTCAACCTTTTCGTTGTCCTTGAATTGTAAACAGTCTTTTGGAAGTACTCTTGTCTTTGAAAAAGGAGAATTGTGCAAGAGGAGTTCTCCGTTTTTCTTAAATAGCGCTGCGGGTACGGGAAGAGAGTTAAAAGCTTGTCCCCACAGCTCCCCCATAGTTTTGAGTCCCTTAAATCTTTCTTTTGAGAAGGTAAAGTTATCTAACTCTTGTAAGATTTTGCCTAGGATAAAATTGGCCTGATCGGAGTCGGCTTTTGGATAAAATTTAACTAATAAAAACTCATCTTCTATATCGAGATGAGGAAGAACGATCACCTTATCCCAATCTTTTGTCAATCCAGAGATATCTTCTGCTTTAATGACTGCCATTTCTTTTATTAATTTATGTCCTTTAATTGAGTTCATAATTAACGTGAAGAAGTCATCTTCATCATCAATCGTTTGTGCATTTAAACTCAATTGAAGGGTTGTATGCTGTAAAGTTAGATATTCAGTTAATTCACTTTCGAGTTCTGCCCTATTAACATCGAGGAGAAGCATTCTTCGATATAATCTTCCAACATAAGAATTTGCTCTTTTAAAAACTTCTTCTAGCTTTTGAGAACTTCCCTCTACTAAGAATTCAACTTTTCCTTTATGGATTTTCTCTGAAATTGGAGTTAGCAAATCTTCTAATGAGAACATGTCTTCTGCGTCTAACAAGAAAGTTGAATCGAAGGAATTTTCAGACTCTAACATTTCATTTGATGAGAAACGTATAGTCATTCCCCACTCGAGTGGTGTTGACTTTGGTTTCTCCCCAGAAATGAGAAGGTCAACTTTTCTTTTTGACGGCGATTGTTCAACAACACACCCAAATCTTTCACAAATAGATTGTGTTTTATCTCTCAAATTTCCCTTGAGGCTTTTATCTAAACCCACGACCATTTCAGAGATCATTCTCCACCCTTTACGCCTTGGGACTGACCGTCATGAAAGACAATATCAAACTCATCTTTAGCGGGTAGTTTTTTAAAGTCTTTCATTGAAGGAATAACTTTACCTTTTTTATTTTTGATAATGGTATAGCCTCTACCGAGAACATTTGAAGGATCAAGTACCCTTAATAAATCATTTGCTCCATTTGCTCGTTCATTCAATCGATTTATTTTTCTTTCTAAACCGATTTTCAAGCGTGCAATCCCATCATCGAGTCTTTGATGTTGATCATAAATACCTAAGTACTCGTGTGATCGATTCTTTAAATCCATTGTAGAAAGAGTTTTTCTATATTTATTCACTCGACTCCAAATGACATCTAAAACTTTTCGAGGGTGTCCCTTATAAAGTCTTTCTGATTCAGTTCGAATTCGGTATTCAATATTTCTTCCGAGTTGTCTCCCGCTAGACTCTAAACTTTCTTTCAGTTCTGTTTGAGCATGAGAGAGGACTTCTGCAGCGGCAGAGGGTGTCTCACATCGAAGATCAGAAACATAATCCGAAATAGTGGTATCCACTTGATGTCCTACTGCTGAAATTACAGGAATAGGGCAATTATAAATATCCCAAGCGAGGGCCTCGTCGTTAAATGCCCAGAGATCTTCCATTGAGCCTCCACCTCTAGTTAAAACGATGACATCAATTTTTTTATCTTCAGATGCTTCCAATGAGTATTTAATTACATTATGCAGGGCCTTGCGAATGGAGTTAGGAGCAGCATCACCTTGAACGAGGGCAGGAGAAAGCAAGATGTCATACCACTCACTTCTTCTATCCATAATATTTAAAAAATCCTGAAAAGCTGCTGCTCCTCGAGCAGTTATGACAGCAACTCTCTTTGGAAGTTTTGGTATTTCCTTCTTTATTTCAGGATCAAACAATCCTTCTGCCGCGAGATTTCTCTTTAGTTTTTCAAATTGCTCTTTAAGGTCTCCCTTTCCGGCAGGTGACATTCTCTTAACAATTAATTGAAAAGTTCCCCGTTTGTTATAGACACCAATGGAGCCAGAACAAACTATTTTATCTCCATTCTTTAATTTTTTAATAAGAGGATTTCTGAGGGCGTCCATTTTAAAAACGGCAGCTGAGAGACTACTATTTCGGTCACTAAGAGTAAGATACCAATGACCAGATGATGAGTGAGAAAGGTTAGAAACTTCACCCTCAACTGAAACTGAGCGAAACTCACCTTCTAACAATCTTTTTATGTTTAGTACGACTTCTGAGACGCCAGGAACTTTATCCATAAACCATTCTAGAAGGTGACTGGATACTTTGAGTACTGGCACTGCATCATTTAAATGCAATACCAGTCGGTTAGAGATTTATTTAGTGGACCATTTTTTTAAATACTTTAAAACTCTTCAAATAGTTAATGGCCTGGAGGACTTGATAATCTTCACTCGGATTATATTTCTTATAAACATCTTCTTTTTTAGATTTTTTAGCCGCTTTTTCCTTCATTCTCTTGAATTTAGCAATACGACGCTTACGATCCTCTTTCTCTTTGGCTATTCTCAACTTTTTCTCTTCGGGAGTTTCGATAGTCGCAGTTAAGTGATTTCTCAAGTCAGCTTCTCTGATGTAGCGAGGTGGTTTTTTATTGTCGCTTAACCAGTCACCTTCAGCTTCATCTATTTCAACATCTGGCTTAATTCCGACCGCCTGAATTTTACGACCCTTTGGAGTCATATACTGAGCAATAGTTAGTTTGATTCCCTGGGTGTCATCAATCTTAGCAACAGTCTGAACAGATCCTTTTCCAAAACTTTGCGTTCCCATAAGAATGGCACGATTGTGATCTTGAAGTGCACCAGCAACAATTTCAGATGCTGAAGCAGAGGCTCCGTTTATTAAAACGATCATTGGAATTTCAAGTTCCTTATGACCCGTTTTTTTCACATATCTAATTTCTTTGTTTTTAGGATCTCTTCCCTCGGTTGAAACAACAGTTCCGTCTTTTAGAAAAATTGATGACAAATCAACCGCTTCATCAAGAAGTCCACCAGGATTAGATCGAAGGTCCAGAATAAGCCCTTTCGGACCATTTTTAATTCTCTTTCTGAGTTTTTTAATATGCCTACCAATTTGCTTTGAACCATTCTTTTGAAATTGAGTAAGCCTAACGTATATAAATTCTTTTTTAACAATATGAGACTTAACGGCACGAATCTTAATGATTTCTCTATTTACATCGATCTGCTTTATACCTTCGACACCTTCTCTTACTATCCCAAGGGTAATTTTACTTCCAGTCTTTCCTCGCATTTTCTCTACAGCTTTCTCTAAAGTTAAACCAACTGTTGATTCACTGTCTATTTCAACAATCTTATCTCCTGACTTAATTCCAGCTTTGTAAGCAGGAGTATCATCGATAGGAGTAATAACGACAAGAACACCATCTTTTTGAGTAACTTCTATTCCAAGTCCCCCAAATTCTCCTTTCGTATCTTCTTGCATTTTTGTAAACACATCACGTGACAAATACGCTGAGTGAGGGTCTAAAGTTTCCATCATTCCGTTGATTGCACCTTCAATTAATTTTCCAGTATCAACAGACCTGTAATATTGATTTTCGATTAGATATAAAACTTTGTTGAAAAGCTCTAATTTTTCGAATCTACTTTTAGTTACAGCAAATACAGTTTTTGTTCCATAGAACCCACCCAGTATTCCCGTAAAGCTAATGGCCAAAACTACAAAAAAGACCTTAGGCCCTTTCCACTTTTTCTCTCTCATTTTACAAACCTTTTAATATATTTCAGGTATTATCCGATTTTACATCATTCTTGGCCAAGGATTTCCTATCGAGTAATAGGATCGTATTCTGAACCTTGTTTTTTTGTCGCACTTCAAAATATAATTTTTCTTCTTGGTTTCTTGAATCTCGAGTATAGCCCAGAACGTCACCCTTTCTAACTCGCGTTCCTTTAGCCACTTTTGGAACAAACTTTCCTAGAATGATGCTTCTCGTCTCTTTTCCATGGTCGATCATAATAACATTACCAAAGTTTGATAATGTCCCTTGATACATAATTTTTCCAGCGGCAGTGGTCAGAACTGGTTTGCGACCTTTGTATTTATATGTGACACCTTTTTTATCAAACTCCATTCCAACGTATTCACCTAAAGGAGAATTGAAGCTATAGCCGATATTTGCGAGATCCTTCTTTGACATTTTTCTTAACTTTTTAGACCTCAACCTGTCATAAGAAGCTTGAAGTTTATCTTTTCTATCAACTTCAATTAGATACTTTGTTGTCTTTTCTCTTTTTTGCAACTCTAAGCCTGATAAGAGTTGTCCAAGTTCATTTTCAAGATTTCGATATTCTACCAATCTGGACTCTAGGTCAGATATATCCTTTCTTTGATTCTTAATTTTTCCTAGGGCCTTTTCCATATTAACGATTCTATTGCCAAGTTCTTTAACAAGAACTTTTTGACCCAATAGTCCTGTCATGCTCTGATCTGCTGAGAACCTATTGACAAGAACTCCAGATAATAACTTACGTGATTTAAAGACTTCTTCTTCCAGCCTTTTCTGTTCTTTTTCTAGATTATTATTAATTTCATAGAATTGAACTTCGATTTCTTTCTTTTTTGTGACAATAGAAAGGTACCTTTTGTTACTGTCCCCTAAGTTGGATTCAAGTCTAGATATTTGCTTTTTAAGTTTACGAATAACATGACCTTGCTTCCTAATTTTATTGTGTACTCTAGAAAGAGAAACTTTCTTTTTTGACGGGGCTTTTTTAGCAGCAAAAGAGTTTTGTTGAAAGCATAGGGTTAATAAGAGGGAGCTTAGTAAGATTTTAATAATTACTCCCACTCAGTCTTTTTCATGTGAACAATAGTCACCATGAATAATACAGTCATCACAAATAAAATTTGAACAATTTCAGGCTTTCCAAATAAAGTAATGAAAATCCCAGAAGAAATCGAAAATAATGTTACAAACCCCACGCTCAGAGTTTTAATACCGACACTTTTTCTACGTTGGAACTGCTCTGCTAAGTAAGCATCTCTTAATATTGATTTCCTAAAAAAGAGAAAGAAAACCAACCATGAGAATCCCATGATCCCAGTTAAAATCGGACCAAAATATATTCTAATAAAATTGACGATTGAGCCTCTTTTTTTCTTCTGTCCTATCGACTCTTTATTAACGGCTCCCATTGTAAGTTTTTCTGTTCCAACGAGTCGTGATAAGTAACTTCTAATTAAGTTCTGACTTCGCGAAGGAAGACCTTTTTGAAATTCAATTTGAAGCCCAGAGAAACTGAGATCTAATAAGTCTTTCGAAATCCCGACATCTAACGTCTTTAATAAGTTATCTAATGATGACGAAACATCAGACTTTGAAAGCACACTTACTTTTTCGACACCTGGAAGATCTCTTAATTTTCGTGCAATTCTTTGATTGTTTTCTCTAGAATCGACAAGAGCAAAGAAACTCGCTCCCTTCTCCATCTTAGAAACACCCTTAAGTAAGCTCTTCTCAATTTTTGTTCCATAGAAAGAAGATCCTACAAATAAAAATGTTAGAACGATAAAGGTTAATCCTTTTATAGGATTGCTTAAAAGAGACTTAAAAAAATTCATCAAATAAAACATGCATGCCCCGTATAGATCAGTTTTCCATTTTCTAAATGTATTATTCTTCCACTGAAGTTCTTCACGAGCTCTTTATTGTGAGATGCCCAAATAACTGTCATGCCTTTTTTAACGTTATAGATGTTTAACACTTCGAAGAGCCGACGAGCATTCCCAGTATCTAAACTTGCTGTAGGCTCATCTGCAATAAAAACATCTGGTTTAGATAAAAGTGCCCTTGCAATAGCGATCTTCTGTTTCAAACCACCGTTAGCATCTTTAATTTTTAGATCTAGTCTATTATCAAAGCCAAGTACTCCAGCGAGATCCTCTAAATCTTTTTTAAATTCTTTTTTGTTGTCATAAATTGTTGAGTCATAGGCGGCCCACAGGTTTTGCTCACATGTTTTTCTATTCTCTAAGCGTAAATCTTGAAACACCTTAGAGATAAAACATCTTCGTGGTGAAGGAACAGAAACACGACCACTGTCTGGTTTAAGATCTCCAGAAAGAAGTCCTAATAATGATGTCTTTCCTGCTCCAGAAGCACCTGTAACAAAAACAATCTCACCCTTATCTATACTTAACTTGATATTAATTAAGGCCCTTATGTCTCCAAAAGTAACTGAGACATCCTCTAGTTTAAAAAGATTATTGCCAAGCGTTCCTTGAACACCGGTATTCTTTTGGCCTGTAAAGGTTTGAGATTGCTGAAAGTTCATGATGCCTATCCTTAAGCTATTGGTTCAAATCATCCTGATTCGAAGTAGTTGGAAACACCAACTGCATTAATATTTTACCAGATAACTCTAACTCAAGTAAAGTTAGGGAAATTATTATAGCTTTTTGGTAGGATTTTTAAAGGCTTGAAATTATTAAAGAAAAGTAGGCTTTCAGGAAATGTTCTTGAAAGCCTATATAATTTTATCTTACTACGAATTGAGATTGATAATCTCCTCCAGCATTTCCATTTAGATCACCATCTAATTCCTGACCGAATGGATCAAGGAAGGCCGAGGATTTAACTATCAATTCATATGAGCCAGTATTTTCAACCTTTATCTTTAAGACATTTGTTGCAATAAAATACTCATTTTCAAATTCAGCTAAGATTTCCTCTTCGCTACTATTTCTTCTTAAAATAATTCCACCTCTTCTATTGAAAGTCTGAGGATCAAGAGTTCCTCTTAAGTGGAGATTGTAGGTTTTAGTTTTACTATCGTACCAAGAATCTCTTATCGTCACGGGAGCTACTTTGTCTTCGACAGCAACCTTGGCGTTAATTCGTCCACTTCCTAGAAGGTTTTTATACCTAGTATTTAGTACATCGATGTTATCAGTTGAAGTCATTAATTTCGCCACAACCTGGTCTCGTGTATAGCTTGGGTGAACAGACCAGATAAGAGCAGCAAGACCTGCAGCGTTTGGTGCGGCCATACTTGTTCCACTCATATCAACATAACTTAAGCTTCTTCCTGTTGAATGAATTGGATCACCTGGGGCTGCGATATCCACTCCTCTTCCGTAGTTTGAAAAGCTACTCTTATGATCTTTTTTAGCTCTTCTCGAATTTTTACTTTTTGTTGAAGCGACTAAAATCATCTTTGTGAATTTTGTACGGGGTGATTGTTTCTTATTTCCATTCCCTGCACTGTTAAAAAGGATAAGCCCTTTAGAATAAGCATAACTAAGTGCCTTTTCATAAGCTGTATCACCTACAAAGTTATCAATGTAATAACTCGTTGTGATTATGTTAGCTCCATTGTTGGCGGCATATGTATACGTTTCCAAAACCATGGCTGAAGTCCAAGCCTTTGTACCATAAAACTTTAATGGCATAACTTTAATCTTAGGACCGAATCCAGTGACTCCAATTCCATTATTAAAGCCAGCGCCAACGATTCCTGCGACATGAGTTCCATGTGATCCATTTCGAGAGTCACTCATTGGACTATTATCACCTTCGTTGAAGTCCCAACCGACAGTATCGTCAATATATCCGTTCCCATCGTCATCAATTCCATTTCCAATAATTTCATTTGGATTTGTGTACCAAATATTCGAAAGGTCTTCATGATCAAGTTTAAATCCATCATCAGTAACAGCGACGACTATCTCTTTCTCTCCTGTGGAAATATCCCAAGCTTCTTCACTTCTAATGATTGAGTGATGATACTGTTTTTTATAAACAGGATCATTTGGAGAGAACTCCATGTAGTCACCTAGGTAAACATAATTAGGAGCGACCCAGTCGACAGTCGATTGCATTTTAAAATCTGTAATATATTCGCTTAGCTTTAGAGTTGGATTTGCTTCTAACAAATGAAAATGTGTATTTCCTATTTGCTTTACTTCTATCATCTCATCAAGACCATTTTTGAAAATAGATTTAATGAGAGAAGAGGTATCTCCATCGTGACCAATAATAATTTGATTTGGGTGAGCAAATCTTGTTTTTGAAAATGCTGTTGTGACAAATAGGATGCTGAATATTATCAACAAATTTTTCATGCTTACTCCCTGCAATTTTTAAACTTTTGTTTGGATAAGCATATGAAAAAGCAAACAGAATGACGAGATTATCATTGTCCAAAATAATATTGTAAGAGTTTATTAGAGAGCGTCTTCAACAATACCGGCCTTTAAAAGGCGGTCATAAGCAGTTTTAGAAACGAATACGTTGGGGATAAAGTTATTTAGATTTTGTAATCTTGAAATAACAGAGCTTTCAACCTCAGCTAAAAGTTTGATATCTCCATTGTCGTAACTAATCTTAACAGGATCTCTTTCAAGTAAAACATTTTCGCATGTCTTCTTTTTTATAATTTGTTCTTTAGATTGAACAAATATAATTGGCTTCTTCGGAAGGTCACTAATAATCCAGTCAGAATCAGAGCCATTCTTTTTTAAGAAAGTTTCAATCTCTTCGATTTTACCTTCTGCTTTTTTATAAAGTTTTTCATTTGTTTTTTCATCATCTTGATTCATTAAAGTCTGAGTTAGTTCAGGAGCTCTAATAGTCCTGGCACCACGTTCTAATAATAAGGTATGTGCCATTTCTTTTATTGCTGGATGCGCATCGAGATCTCCACTTGAGTATCTATGATGAACTGTATTGATAAAATAATTATCATTAAACCCTAAAAACTTCATTGGGTTGTCATTAATCATCTCAAGAAGGTCAGAGTATTTATAAATCCATCCCTTTTCTAGAAAGTGAAAACAAATCCTTTCAGCAATAGCATCATACTTAGCTCCCCTTGGGGAACGAATCACTTGGGAATACCATGCAAATCTTGAATTCAAGAAGTCTTCCACACAGTGAATTGCATTGTTCTTGATTGTTAGTATGTCGTGATTAGCAACCTTCATCACCTCAAAGTGATAAAGAAGATAATCTCTATCGTAGGCTCCATACTTCAAACCAGTATAGTGAGCATCTCTAAGTAGATAATCCATTCGATCACAATCGATTTCAGAGTGTAAGATCTGATTCGCGAGATAAGAAGAGTGAGTTCCCTTCACTAAGTCAGAAACAGTTTGAGGATCAATATTGTGTTTACTTAATATGTGGGTAAGCCCACCTTCATAATTTGTATTTTTGATAATATATGACCCAAGGTTTTCGTGGTCATCTTTAAGGCCTTTTCCCCCTTTGACATTTGTAGTCTCGCCAAAAGATATATAAGCGGCTTCAGTTGTATGTGAAAAACAAAATGTCCCAATATCGTGCAACAAGGCACCTAGTCGGACAGATTTATGATAAAGAGTATTTTTATCAGTACAACTCGGATCAAATAATTTCTCATCTGGAACTGCACGCCCACAGCTTTGAAGAATTTTATGAGCGTTATACATCACTCCGATAGAGTGACCAAACCTGGAGTGTTCAGCTCCAGGGAATACATAAGAAGAAAATCCTAGTTGCTTAATCCATCTAAGACGCTGATAGAATGGACTATGAATAATTTCGTATTCAGTAGGAGTGAGTTTTATAAACCCATATAAAGGATCGAATATGACATTTGGTTTTGATTTTTTAATTGAGATGACTTCCCTATTGTCTTTTTAATAAACTCAGGAGCCATCCTAGGCTCCTGTTATATAACTTATTGTATCTTTTTTCTTCTTCCTCTTTTCTTAGGCTTTACCAACTTTGATTGAACAAATTCTAAAAGTTGAACAGCTTCATTTCTTAGTCCATTTTCATGTACGAATCTGTAGAAGTTTTCGATATCTACATTTGAACGGAATCCACTTTTCGGTGCCTTTGCTGGGGCCTCTGCTACTGCTGCTGTTTGCTTTGACATATATTTCTCCTACGCTTTGAAGCTAAATTCTACTTTTACTAATTCAATAAAACAAATCGAGGGGTCTATTGATGACCTAGGGCGCATTCTCTACGCCCTGTACCAACAGTTCCTAGGCCTCTTTAGGTGCGATCATCCCGTAACTATGAAGCTTGTTATAAAGGGTCTTCACAGTAATTCCGAGAGTCTTGGCCGTTTTTGTTTTGTTTCCACCAAGATGATCTAGAGTTCTAGTAATATGCAGTCTTTCTAGTGCATCAAGTGTGAGCTCAGAAAAAGAAACATTTACTTCTTCTTCCTCTTCAACTTTTTCTTCACAGTTAGAGATACTATCTGCAAGGTGATCTTTGTGAACGATCATTCCATCTGCAAGTATATATGCTCTTTCCATTACATTTTGTAGCTCTCTAACGTTACCTGGCCATGAGTACTCAAGAAGTTTAGAGATTACACATGGAGATAAAGTTTTATGGTCACAAGAAACCTTATCTTTATTAAGGAAGTGATTTGCTAGTACTTCGATATCTTCTTTTCTTTCAGAAAGTCCTGGAACTCTCAATGTAACTGTATTTAAAGAGTAGTATAGATCTTCTCTAAAAAGATTAGACTCAACATCTTCTGACAATCTTCTTGTTGTAGCGGCCATAATTCTTACTGTTGATCTATAAGGAACTTGTCCATTCATTCTGAAAGCAAGACCTTCATTTAGAAACTGGATAAGTTTTGTTTGAATACTTAGTGGCATCTTTTCAATATTGTTAATGAAAAGTGTTCCATTATTAGCAAGTTCAATTAGACCATTCTTAACTACTGGTCCTCTTGAGAAATCATGGGTTTCTTCACCAAAAAGTTCTGACTCTAACTGAATCTCACTCATTGAAGAACAATCAACAGAAGCAAAAGACTGGTCTGAATGAGAGCTATGGCAGTGAATTTTTCGAGCTACCATTTCTTTACCTGTTCCAGACTCACCTTCAATCAAAGCATTTGCTGAAGATTTTGATACTTTTTCGACTAGATCTAGTAGAGATCTCATTGAATCTGATTTACCAATAATTTCTTTATCTTCAATTTTGAAAGTATCACTGATCTGAAGACCTTTTTTACTTTCTTCTAATTCTTTTTCTTTACTTTCAATTTGCTTAATTAATGTTTCATTAAGAAACTTAGCAGCTAAATACATTTTCATATTAGCAAGAGGCTTTTTAATTTGATTTAGAATAGAGATAACTTCAGTAATATGATCCCTAGAGTATTCTAATTCACTTTCGATTCCATTGAACTGAATGGCTGCAATAACAATTCCTTCATGAGAAACAGGAACAATCAATGCTGACTTAACTCCATTCTCTTTTTCAATATGAAAGAGTGGATCTCTTTCAACACTATTTGAAAAGTATGCTTTTTTCGTTCTAATAACGTGTCCTACTGGACCCGAACCTTTTTCAATAATTGATGACTTCTTAGATCGTTTCCCATCAACAGAAACTAACTCAGCAGTCATGTCAGAATGAATCAAATAGACCTGAGTCAAATCTGATTTAACAATTTTATTATGAAAGTGCTTACAAACTTCTGAGAAAAAGAATTTCTCATCTAATGATGCAAAAAGGATACTTGATAGTCTTTCTAGTTCTGGGGACAATACGGTGGCTTCACTCATTTACAACTCCTACAACAACTATTTACAAGATGAACACGACAATAACGCAACGCGGTAACTGTGAACATAATACAGTGCGTCTGAAATTTTTACAAGACAAAAAGACTCGGTTGTTTAAAGTTTTTGCAGTGATTCAGGTAATTTCGGCTACTTAGACCATCTAGGAGTTATACAGTTACCAAAATCCTTACTGATTTGGCCTACAATCTCCCCATCCCTGTCTAAAATATAGATATTATGAGTGGCCTTTGTTCGCGAAAGCACACGCTGGCTTGAGAAAGCAATAAACTGTCCATCATTTGAATAAGTTGGATCCTCATTAGAGCCAAAATCCTTAGTCAGTCTTGAAAGTCCGCTACCATCAGAATTTATTCTAAAAATATCGAACCTGTTGTCTAACCAGGAAGAAAAAGCGATTTCCTTACCATCGGGACTGAATCTTGGAGTAGCATTAAACTTTCCGACGTAGCTAATTCGTTTCACTTCTTTCTCAACACCATTAGGGTTAGCAGTATAAATCATCGCTGCTCCAGATCTTCCAGATAAAAAGGCCATCATTGTTCCATCCCCTTTAATAGAAGGATCAACATCAGGGGAGAAATGCTTAGTAATTTTTCTTATTTTTTTATTTTGAAGATTCATTTCGTAAATTTCAGCATTTCCAGTGTGACTCAAAGTGAGAAGAATACTCTTATCTCCAGGCATGAAGACAGCTCCTGTATTTAAACCCTTTCTTGAACTTAACAATCTGGTTTTGCCAGTTTTTAAATCCATCATATACAAATTAACATTTCTTTTTCGCCCTCTTTTCGCCCTAATAAGACTATAAGCAACTTTTGTTCTATCAAAAGATAAGGCAGGAGAAATAACAGTCCCACCATGACGAGTTAATTTTTTTCGACGTCGTCCATCAAAGTCCATCATATAAAGTTCTTTTACGACATTTTTCCTGCTACTTCCTTTATCTGAAACAAATAAAATTTTACTTCCAAAAATGGATTCCTTTCCAGTCACTTTTTTATAAGCACTATCTGCGAGAGAATGACCAATATCTCTTAATTTTGATTTACTAATATTCCCATTGTTTGAATAAAGCATTTCTTCTTTTGCTACACGATGAAACTCAAACCAGTACTGAAGACTATCTTGTCCTTTAGCTTCTATTTCAAACCGTAAAAGAAACGATATGCCTTTGGACCTTAGAGCTTGATATTTAACCCCTGACATCGTTCCTTTTCGAGCAATTCCTTTTTCAATAGAGAATGACTTCTTATAAAAGGCAAAGTCATTACGAAAAAGTTCCATTAGCTCTTCAGCCATTTTTATTTGTACGTTATTCATTGGTCCCTTTATATAAGGACCATCAAACAAAATTTTATCTTGTTCTCTTGTTGCTTCACCAACAGCGACAACTGTGAGACCTTCTTGAGACTGGGCAAGAATTGGGAATATCACTATAAAGATACAAATAATTATTTTTTTCATTAAGTTAACCTTATTTTTTAAAGAGGGAAACCAAGGACAATGTCCCCATTTATGCCTCTACTTTTAAAGCTTTCTGCAAGCTCAGGAAATGGAGAAGAAACCTTTACTGCTTCTAGCGCCCTTGAGTCGTATTCTGAGTTTCCACTACTTTCATATATTTCAGCTCGTAATATTCGCCCCGTTGGATTCAAGAATACACGTATTCTACATTTTAATCCCTGATCCATCATGTAGCTAGGCAGCTTCCATTTAGGACGAACAAAATCAGGAAGGCTACTAATATATCTTGTAAAGTCATCTGCGGCCGCACCAGAATTCCCAGAAAGGGCAGATCCTTCACTTAATTTATTTCCGGCCAATATCAATTGCTTTAAATCCCTATTATCAATTCCTTTTGCTTTGCCCTTCTTAGAACCTTTTTTAACTTTGGCACTTTTCGTTTTTGACTTTGGAATCTTCTTCTTGGCCATGTTTTTTAACAGGTCCATGAAGTTTCTCTGTTTCTTCTGTTTTAAAAATTCTGTCTTTGAGTTATTTAAATCTGGAGTCTTAGCTGCTTTTGGAGCTTCAATCGGTTCACCTTTACTTAATGGAACAGCACCAATTGCCTTTAACTCTTTAATCGTCATTGAAGGCATCGCTACAACATCAACTCTCACCGAGCTTTCAACGAGGCGAATATTTGATTTCTTCCTCTGGTCAATCATCTTTTTGAAAACTGTTGAAGATAATACAACTACTATAATGATAGAGGCATGCAATAAGATAGATCTCAAAAACCATCTAGAAAATGGCTTTTCCTGCATTGGTGAATTTATCAGGGAATCTTCCATTATTTTTCGAGTTCAGTCACCAACGCAATACTGGTGATCCCTCCCCTTTTTAAAAATGACATTAATTTAGCGACTTTACCGTATGACAACCCGTAATCAGCTCTGAGAAACAATGTTTGGCTTTTATTTTTTTTGAATAAGCTATTGATCTCGGGAACCAACTCTCCAATAATCATTTTCTGTTTTCCGATAAAATACTCTCCAGTTCTCGTATAACTGAGAATAACTTGGCTGGTATTAAGGTTTATCGAATTCACTTCCTTTGTTTTTGGTAAGTCTAGTTTTATTCCATTCAACATTAATGGAGCTGTAATCATAAAGATGACTAGAAGAACTAACATGACATCAACTAAAGGAGTCACATTAATTTCTGAAACCGGTCCTTTATTATTTCCTATATTGAAGGCCATCTAATCTCCTATTTATGAACAAGTGTTCTTTCGATAGTATTTAAAAAGTCTTGTCCAAAGGATTCCATTTCTCCGTGAATAACTTGATTTTGATTATTGAAGTAGTTAAAAAACCAAACCGCTGGGATTGCAGCAGCAAGCCCAACAGCAGTAGCGACAAGGGCTTCCGCAATACCTGGAGCAACAGCTTCAATAGTTCCGCCACCTCCAGCAAGTCCAGTGAATGAGCCTATAATTCCCCAAACTGTCCCAAAGAGTCCGATAAAAGGAGAGATTGATCCAATTGAAGCAAGAGTAGAAAGTAGAGCATCAAGTTGTTCATTAGACTGGTTAACTCCTTTCTTAAGTCCTCTTTCAAGGACACCCAGTCCGAAATTACGAAAGTGATCCTGAACTCCACCAGATGGATTCGGACTGCCCGTAAATGTATCTTTAATTTTTGATAACTCAGTATATCCTTCGACAAACATCGCTTTGTAAGGACTAAAAGGAAGAAGATGAGACTTATCCATGACTTCTTTCAAATTCTGAGAACTAGAATAGATATTAAAAAAATCATTATTATTCTTTCGGATTTTTTTAATTAAATTTTTCTTCTTAAAGACAATCGCCCAAGACATGATTGAAGCTATTATCAAAATGAGAAGGACGAGCTTAACAACAACTCCTGATTCCCAAAGTATTTTTAATATATTTAAATCACTTGCTACTTCCAATTAATCCTCCAGGGTACACATAAAAGTGAATTCAATTATTATAACATTCGAATGCCATGAATTTAAGGGAGTTAGATCAACAGACTTTTCTCATCAGTTTTTCTCTTATAGTATAAATAAGAAGCAGAGAGTAAAACAATAGCGAAGTAAATTGCTCCCCCAATTTTCTCACTTAACACAAAAAGGCTAAACTCCTCTCCAGCAATAGGATCTAGCCCTAGCAACACAGCAGCAGGAGAAAGAAGAGCCAAGACAAATATTCCAGGCAGTGTCCAATTATGTCTTCTCCAACCAATTAACACTTGGCTAAGTACTAAATTAGAAAAAACGAGGCTGTCCATCCCTTTGGCAAAAGGAAAGATCTTCCTAGAAATGAGGACAATAATCAGGGCCAATACAGGAGATAACATAAGTCGGTATTTCTCACGAATGGGATACATTTTTTGAATTGCAAGAAGAACAAAAATATCAGTCAGATAATAAACACTCACTCCAGCATAGATAACCGCAGCTCTTAAGAAGTTTCCTTTGGAAGCAGGTTCTAACTCTCCTCCCCCAGCAAAGATAAAGAAAAAAATAAATCCCGCTAAAGATATAAGAACTTCTCGTCCCGGAAAAAGTATTCCAGTGAAGAATAAATGCTTAAATGGCTTTCTTTGAATAGAAACCACGAGAATAAATTTTAAGAAAAGATATGTTGAGATAACTTTTGTCATCATCACAATTTCCCAACCATTATCAAAAACCCATTCATTAATGATATTTAAGCCATGATCTAGTCTAAAGTGAAAGAAGGCGACAATTGACATAATGACATTGTAGGAAACCCATTGAATGACACTGAAAGCTGAAACAAGAAGAACCTGCCGGAGGGCAGATCTCATATAAACAGAGATCCTTTGATTCATCTAAAGAACTTCCTTCTTTGGTCTGAGCCAGTTTAATTGGAGCTCTGGAGAAGGAAAAATTTTAACATACCCATTGTAGAGGAGATTTGTTTTTGTTAATTCGTCTATTTTTTTCAATAAAGTATAATAAATATTCCAATACTTCATATTTGATTTAAATAAGCGATTAAGATCTTTTGTAATTTCAAATTGCTGTTGAAACGTAAATCCTCTATCAAAAATAATATCATCATATTTTTTAAGAATGGTCTTAAAGAGAGCGTTCGGGAATTTTTCACCTTTAAAGTTTGATCCTGCGACAGAACCAAAGCTGGCAGGTTTAACAAAATTTGCAAAGTATCCTTTCCTAACTCTCATAAAGTCTTCAAATAGAAGGATTGAAATTTCCATTTTCGAGAGATCTAGAGTTCTCATGAACGGAACACTTAAAACAAAAATATACTCGCCCTTACTACTAGGTAGTGCCATATGAGTTACGACGGGGGTGTTAACAAGGATGACTTTTACATCAATTTCATAATGCCCCATTTCCTCTAGTAATTCTTTGAAAGATTCTTCAATTCCATATTCTGGTTTTTGAAAGTCCCACTTTAGTACTGGAGCACTTTTAACAAGCCATAACTCTGAAAGAAATGACCAAATTTCATCTTCACCAGGAATAAGATATTTCTGTAGATCTCGCTTCTTCCTTTTCTTTTTAATATTCTGAATTCTTGAAACTTTCTTCTTAACTTCTTGAGTTAACATATCTTCTTTTAAAACACCTTGAATGCTTTTGAAGTCTACTAACTCTCCTTCTTTTTCTTCAATCGTTTTAGAAGTTGGCTTTCCAGAGTTTTGGGCAAAACTGAAAAAAGAAAATGAAAATAAAGTGACGAGTAGTAGTTTTTTCATCTTACTCTTGTCCTCTTAAATAAGTAGAGGTCATAAAGTCTTCCCCAATTGTACATATCCGAAATTTCCATATCAAATTGATCTACAAACTTAGGATACTTATCCTGAAAACATTTAGGCTTTCTTCGAGATAGCTGCTGGGACCTAATATAACCTTCATATGGACCGGCCTTTACAAAGTACCATTCTTTGTTAAAAACCATTCTAGGTTTTGAACCTGATGTCTTTACACTGTATACCCTTAAAGGATGTGCACACCCAATTGTGGTAAGGGAAGTTGAGTACTTACTAGGATTCTGATGAAGGTGCCCAAACATATATTTGTAATACATTACTTTCTCAATTTTCTTGACCATTTTCCCTTGAACTGAAAAAGAAGAAAAAAGTAAAAATAAAATTAAGCATCTACTCATTAAACTTTCCATCTAAATTGTATTGTTTCCCATTCATGGCACTGAGGACAACGCCAAAATATTTCATCTGAATTGTATCCACATGACTTACAGTAATGTTTAGTTAGTGTTTGATGAAGGTTATCTAAAAGCAATCGAACTTGTTCCATAGCTTCATCTTTCTTCTCTAATTCAATTAAAAGCTTAATATACTCCGCTTTCATAACTTCATTCGCACTACCTTCTCCGTTCATCCACTCAGAAAGTAATTGATAAGCATCTTTGGGCTGCCCACTTCTTTTTAACATTCTAACTTTAGAAAGGATCACAGAGGGGCTAGATAGTAACTCTCTATCATCTATGGCCAAGAAAAATTCTTTTAATATTTCGAATCTCTGATCATATTCTTTTTTCTCTTCATCAGTTCCTGAGCTCAAAGGTTCTTCAAGAGACTCAAAAATAAAAGAGGCATACATCGGATGCTCTTTTAATAACTCTAACATTAATGATTTACTGTGATCTAATGCCCCGTCATGGAGATGTAGTTTAAGTCTCATTATTTTTGCAGAAACTGAGGGTGCAAACCTAAAAGCATCCTCTAAATCCTCAGTACATTTTGCATACTTTCCAGACTTAAAGAAAATTTTAGCTTTTTGAACCAATATATGAGAAATCGTTTCAGCCTGATTTTCGTGACCGACTTTAGATAACATTATTCTATAATTATAAGCTTCATCCCAATCCTCTATGTCTTCATAAATTCGACAAAGGCTATGGATAACTTCATATTGATCACGATTAATTTTAAGAACATCTTTATACGTCTCAATCGCCTTATCAATAAAGCCACCTTTATCGAAATCAACTGCAAGTTCTTTTAATGCTCTTAATCTATTTGATTCTGAAATATTTTCTCTAGCAATGAGAGAACGATGAATACTTATCGCCTTTTCAATTTCCCCATTAGATCTAAAAAGTCCACCCAGAGCAAAGTAAGTTTCAATGGTTTCTCTATTTATATCTACAGCGTTCAAAAATTCTTTAATCGCTAAATCTTTATTTCCACTGATGAGGTATTGAGTTGCATTTAAGAAAACTTTCGACTGAGCTTCGAAGATTGAATTCCTATATCTCTTAGAGAGTTTTACCCCTGATTCTCGCTCTATCAAATAATGATAGATAAGTATCAGCGTCAAAGCGACGGCGACAACTGCAAGTAAATGATCCTGAAACCAGGCTACATAAAAATCCATTCTTGTACGACCTACTTCGCCATAAATACTGGTGAATTACCAAACAATGTAAAAAAGTTAATATTAGAGGATGCCTCTTCAAGGTTCTCTA
Source organism: Bacteriovoracaceae bacterium (assembly GCA_023954635.1). Lineage (GTDB taxonomy): Bacteria > Bdellovibrionota > Bacteriovoracia > Bacteriovoracales > Bacteriovoracaceae > M0603. The sequence goes on along the minus strand of JAGSHI010000001.1, from coordinate 102,468 downwards.
ATATTTCGAATACCGACATTTTCTTTTTCTTTGTAATATATTTAAATCCGAACTTACCTTTAAGCTTTAGCTCTTTGTGTATTCTTCTACCTGCTGTCCACATTCCTGCTAGCTCATCAACCAAACCAACTTTCCATGCTTCTTCCCCAGAGAAAATTTGCCCCTGAGCATGATCAATAATATTTCCTTTTATTTTTTTCTTTCTTAATAAAAGTATATCGTCGATAAATTGTTGGTGAACTCCTCCAATCATCCCAGTGAGTAATCCTTCTTCCTCATTGGTCATGGCCCGTGTAGGAGATCCAATATCTTTATACTTTCCTGCCTTAATATTTCTTGGATTTACTTTAGCTAACTCAACTAGTTTAGAAGCATCCATGAATTGCATGATGACGCCAATCGAACCTGTTAGCGTTCCAGGTGAAGCATATATTCTTCGTGTTGCAGCTCCTAAATAATAACCACCACTGGCCGCGATTGAACCAAAACTTCCAAAGATAGGCTTACCTTCCTTTCCTCCTGACTCATCATAAGATCCATCTATTCTTCTTATCTCTTCAAAGATTTCTTGAGTTGGACCAACTGCTCCTCCTGGAGAATTGATTCTTAAAATGATGGCCTTAACTCCATCATCTTCTTCAGCACTACTTAATAAATCAATTGTTGGTTTGGCCTCCATGATGACACCTTTAACTTCAACAACAGCAATCTGACCTTTACCTTTTGCAACTGAGTTCATTGCATCAGATTCATTATTAAAAACTTTTATGGTGTAACTTGCGAAAATCATCAGTATTAAAAAGAAAAGAAAGACCATGATTAACACACCATAAACAGCGCGATTTTTATTTGCAGCCACAACATCTCCTGAGAGTTTTCATCCAGTATATTACTGAATATTTATATCATTATATATTCCCAAATCATTAAGGGCTCGTAAACATGAAGTATTCTTATCCGACCCTCGCACTCAAGATTAACGCGCGTCTCAAGTTTGTTTAAAAGATTCCCGATAAATATTCGAGGATACTTACTCAAGAGCAAGGAAACATGTAATGAAAACGATTTTAACTATTATGATCCTGGCCTTCACACTTGGTGTCAAAGCAGAAGAGTACAAGGCCCCTAGTGTTAAGTTCAACGATAAGTCACCTAAGGCCAAAGTTGATGTCAAAAAAGGTGAATGGGAAAGCGGTCTAAGCTACAAGGTTGAAGAAGATCCAGCTGCTGATCGAAACATTGCTTCTGATGAAGATGAATCTGGTAGAGATCCTTCGTCTACAGAAGAAATGGATATTCCTAAAGTTGAAAAATGGGATTTTGAAGATATTGAAAATTCACCAGTAGAATAAGTTAATCCCAAAGATTAATTTTTTCTTCTAGGCTCTTGAGCTGGCCACAGGCCGCAAGTATATCGTCACCTTTTGTGACTCTCACAGTTGTTACATATCCTCGCTTTAACAACTCATCTTTAAACCATTTAACCTTCGCTTTTGAAGGACTTTTAAATCGACTTTCAGGGTACTCATTGAAAGGAATTAAATTGATTTTTGATTCCTTAATATTAAGAAGTTTTACAAGTCCCTCTATGTCTTCAGGTCTATCATTCAAATCATCAATTAAGATATATTCATAAGTGATTCTTCTATGTGCTTTTAGAGGAATTTTCTGGATAGCAGAAAATAATCTATCCAAGTCGTACGCTTTGTTTATAGGCATCAACTCAGTTCTCACATTGTTATGAGCAGCATGTAGTGAAATAGCGATATTCACAGGGGGAAAGTCCCATAATTTTTCTATTTGTGGAACAAGACCAGAGGTCGAGAGAGTTACTTTTCTCTGCCCCATCCCTATTCCGTTATCTTCAAGTAAGTTTAATGTCGCATTTTTAACATTGTCGTAATTATGAAGAGGTTCTCCCTGTCCCATAAAGACTACGTTGGTGTATTTAAATTCCGAGTCATCGTTTTCTCTTACCCACTTTGTCGTGGCCAAAAATTGACCAATGATTTCACCAGCGGAGAGATGTCTTGTTAGACCCATTGTTCCTGTATGACAAAAAGTACAACCGATGGCACAACCAACTTGGGAAGAAACACATAAAGTCATCCTTCCACTTTCAGCTAAGATAGCGACACACTCAACAGTCTTCTGGTCTCCCATAGCGACTAAAAATTTTCGAGTCCCGTCTTTACTTTTTCCGTGCCACACAACTTTAGGCAAGTTGAAATCATAGTTCTGGAGAAGATATTCTTTTACTTTTTTAGAGACATTGGTCCAAAGGGTTGGCTCATAAACATGGTTTTTATAAATCCAATTAAAGATCTGGGTTGCATTAAAACCTTTAAAGCCCGCCTCGACGAGGAGCTCCTTCATCTCAGGAAGTGTCAAAGAATAGAGACTCGGTAAGGAATTAATAGAAAGATCTCCCATAAAAACTATTTAACGCACATGCTAATTACATCTCTTCTTACCCAATTTCAGGGCACTTAGCAAGGATTCGCACTCAATACTGGAGAATTTACAAGAACTTTACTAGGGGCCGGAGCCTTGGTTAAGCTATTATAAATATTAACATCATATGGGGTGGGGCTACCCTCCATTGAAACAGGAAGATTCAAATGATGAAGTTTGTATTAACACTTTTAACAGTTACGCTATTTAATGTATCCACGCCGGCAAATGCCTTCGAAATCCCTTGGGTTCCGGCCAAAAAAGACATCATGATGATGATGGGGTCTTATTCTGACTCTTCTCTCAACCCAGAAAATATCTCAATTCTCGTTTGGAATATGTACAAAGGCTCCAACGAAACTTGGAAAGCTGATTATCAGAAGCTTATAAAGAAGAAAGATATAGTGATTGCTCAAGAAATGTACCTAAATGACAATATGAAAGACACTTTTAATGAGCACGAGCTCTATGGTTACCATACAGCGACTTCATTTATGTATCTCCCAAGTCAAACCAGAACTGGAGTAACAACTGCAAGTTATGCAACTCCTACTTCTGTCATTCATCAAAGAACAAGAGTTTTAGAGCCTGTCATCGGAACACCTAAAATGACTCTCATTACGAAGTATGAACTAGAAGGAATAGACCAAGAGTTGCTAGTGGCGAATATTCACTCTGTTAACTTCGTAACTGTGATACAAATGGCCTCCCAACTAAAAGATGCTGCAAAAGAAATTTCAAAGCATAAAGGACCAGTTATTTTTGCAGGAGATTTCAATACTTGGTCTCCAGGTAAAGTATCCACAATGAAAAAGATTGTTGAAGAGGAGCTAGGGCTTACTGAAGTGGCCTTCAAAATAGATAACAGAAAGAAAGTTTTTGGAGAAATTATTGATTATATCTATGTAAAAGGACTTGAAGTTATCGACTCAAGATCTTTTAGTATGGAACAAATCCCAGGTTCAGATCATACTCCTATGACTGCCAACCTAAGAGTTTCAAAACCAATTATGGTTGCAACTCACCCATAATTTTTAATAAACATTTTTAGATATATTTAAGCGGACAGAATGTCCGCTTTTTTTATTTGATAAATTCTTGCCACTTAAGTTTAGGAGCTTTTGAGATATGAGCATCTCCATAAACATCAAGCCCATCTGAAGAAGACTTTAGTACCCATCCAAAATTTTGACCTCGAGACTGATTATAATGAACAAACCAGTCACTAACATCAAATTTTAAAACATCTGGTTCACTCTCTATAGTAGAAGTTGAGACTTCAATACATTCTGATTCATGAAAATCTCCGCCTGGAGTTATCCACGGTCCAGACCCACCGGGGAAAGGATGAGAATGAGTCCAAGTTGCTAACATCATCCAGTTTTTAAGTAATGGGCACAGTTTAAAACTTGTTTTTGCGAGTGCTGCTTCACTTAGTTTTTTCATTGTCACTTCAAACATCATTCTATGAGTATCATCTATAACAACGGAACCACTAAGCTCACCGAGATTTTCAAGTCGAAGAAGAACTCTCTCTTGAGTCCCAAGTTTATATTCCAGTTGATTATAAGTAGATGTACTTCCATTTCTTATATAAAGAACACCGTTTAAAGACCTTACCTGTTCATTATAAATAGGATCGTTCTCTCTCTCATCTTCAGACAGTTCTCCACAGCTTGTTAACACAAAGCTTGAAAAGAAAATGAATGTCATTATTTTAATCAAATCTTTCATATTCATCTCTTAAAGAAAAAAGTTAATCTGCAATCCGATATTACCTTGTCCAACACCTTGACCCATAAGATCTCCAAGGAAATCAAAGTCAGTATTTTGAGTAGAATCAAGAAGAAATTTTCCAAAAAGCCTTACCCCAAATTGTTCAGATCTCCATTCAATTTCTGGTCCAGCTGAAACAACTCTGTTTCGTCCTGTCTCATATTCAAAAGCACCACCTCTTGCTTTAAAGTTGTCAGCAAGATGCATTTCCATAAATCCACCAAGATTGAAGGCCTTATAATAACCTCCCATTTTAACTCTTGCAGTTGTGATTGATCCAAACTCATAAGTGTAATCGATATTTCCAATTTTTTGACTGGTCTCACTAGGAAGTGTGTACTCCAAATCATTTTCTACATAAAAAAAGCTAGATCTTTTTGCGAAAGTCATTCCAATCTTTGTAATGTCCCTTCCTAGAAGTGACTCTTGAAGCTCTTCATTCGACATTGTATTTAAGTCAACACGTCCGTAAGCTTCTATATCAAACCCCTTTGTCGTCCAAAGAAGCATTCTTGCAGACAGGCCAAGAGGACCCATAAAAGTTCCATCCTCTTCTTCTTTTATATTTACTCCCTTCTTTATAATTGAGGCATCTATTCCAACTCCTAAGGCCTCAAGACTTCCTCCGAATGGATAAAGGTGACTTGAAATTGAAGTCATACTCGTCAGGGGAATTGAAGTCATTTCAGTTGAATCAAATTTAGGATGACTAAAGTTTTTATAAGTTATTCCTACTTTTGAAGGGTGATTTAATCGACTGTGTTTTGCCGGTTTGATAACAGGCCTAGAAGTAACAACAGCTCCTCCATTATTTAGAGCAACTGGTCTTGAGGCCTCAGCTTTTTTAATAAATTTTTGAACTGTTTCATTTATTCTATCAAAAGACGAGTTTGGACTTGTGATCGCTAATGTAATCTCACTAGCAGCAACCTCATCTTCTCGAATACTTGTAGGAAGAGCTCTATGGAGAGCTTCGTGGATATGAAGTGAAACAAGTTGTTTCTGGTCTAAGTTTTTAGCTGCAGGAAAGAACCTTGTTGGAGCATGTGCCCTCGGAAAAGTACGTGCATAAACCAAACCTTGTGAATCGTTTGTAAATGCACCTAGCTCCATTAGTTTTGCTGTTGGTATGTCTTTTCTCGTTATATAGAGTTCAGCTTTTTCAACTTCTGCAGTTAAATTACCCAATCCAGGAACAGCTTTCACGTTCATTTCATTAAGTTTTTTCACTGCTACAGATCTCGCATCAACAATATTTCCACTTTCTAGTTTTTCGAATCCCTCTAAATCAGTTCCATCATCACCATTGCCAACGACAGTTGGTCCAGCAAGGACGCTCTGACTAAAAAGTGTCAATAAAATTAGAATTCCTTTCCATTTCTTATTCACGGGTATCTCCTTCACTCAACTTGAAAAGCGCTAACTCTAGTTGATAGATTACAGTTTTTTCACCTTTTGAATATTTCTGTGCGATCATGTCACGAAACTCTTGAATTTCTTTTTTAATCGTTGGGATATGTTTTGGATCAACAGCAAATCCAAGACCAGTGATCTCTCTTTCATCTAGGTTTTGAGTTTCTAAAGACTCAGTTGCCTTTTTAAGAATCGCGCTGTGATAGTTTCGAATGGCCTGAGAAGGGATTCCATCTGGTGAGAATATAAAGTCTTCACTCGATTTTAATCCATCTTTTGTTTCTTCAATGAGGCCAACTCTCATCATACGCTCAATTGCTACTTTTACTTGGAGTGGAGATATACCAAGCTTTCGACCAATCCAAGTCGTTGACCAAATAAAACCTTCACACTCACTTAAATTTAAAATAGCGAAGCAGTACCACTCACTAATGATATTAAATATATCCATTTCAAGATTTTTTCTTCCTTCTACTTCATCTTGAGATGAAGAAGGAGTCTCAGCATCAATAACTTCATTTTCAACAAGCATAAGAAGATGACGAGTTTCATGAGAATTTAATCCCATACTCTTAGAGATTTTCATCGCCTTTTTAAGAGTCAATCTTCTCTTCCCACTAAGGATTTCAGAAAGCTCACCTGGAGATAGTCCTAAGGATTTTGCGAATGCTCTTTGCGAGTAGCGAGGATTAGCAGAAATTCTTCTAACTAATTCTCCTTGTAAATAATGTCTGTAGTTTGTTTCGTTCACCATAATAATTCTAAATATAGCCACTCACCATTAAGGGCTCCAGCATTTTGGATCAAAGTGTTCCAAATGTGGATCAAAATATTCCAAATGTGAAATCTTTTTATAGGAAAACACAGTCAAAACTGAATAATTTTAAATAGTTAACGCAGAAAACTTTTAGGAGAACATCTTATCAAATATCCCTCTTTTAGGCCTGAAATCCATATTCTCAATACAAAAAGCAGAATCTTCAATCGACTTCAAAAGTTCAGGTTTGGTGAAAATCCCTTCAGAACATTGGTTAAACTCTTCGACAGATAATATACAGACGGCCGAGACATCTTCTTCTTGAATCAAATAATAAAGAAATTTATTGAGATCATCTTTAGTATCAAAAAGAATTTCTGATGAATCTTTTGAAAAATGATGTTGATATAACTTAAGCAAGGTCTCGTGTTCAATTCTTCCACGAGAAGAGAAGAGATGAACAATTTGATAGAAATTTCCTGTCTTTCCAAAGACTGGACCATCTGAATAGATTCCATAAATTTTGATACCTTTACTCATGAGTACACTCCAAAGTCGAGGCTAATTGAACCTTCAGGCATCATTTCGATTTCTACTTCCTGACTCCAGTTCTTAACTTTTACGTTATTTTCATCCATCACTTTTAAGAGAGCAAAACTTCGAACAATAGGAAGCCTAACTTTCTTTTTATAACTTGTTGGATTGTAAAAACTAACTCTTCTAACTTCTTCAAAGTTTAACTCATTTGTGGAAGAGTTTCGTGTTTTCCAAACTGATTCTATTCCCTCAGGAAGGAAGAAACTTAGGTGAGTTATATCAAAGGTTGAAATCATCACTCCCCAGAAATCGACTTTTTTCTTATCATCATGCTCCATTAACGACTTCCCATCAATCACGAGTAGTCGCCCCTCACCTAGTAAAATATTATGAACGTGAATGAGATAATTTATCTTTTCAACTTTTAATGAGTTTTCGAGGAAAAAAGACTCCATCTTTTTCAAAAATTCATCTTTCATGTCACTTCTATCTAGGATGACTCTTCCACCACTCATGAAAATTTTAAGCATTGAGTTATAAAGTCCTTTATCCATGTCTCGCCCATGGAATATGTGAATTCGACTTTTGCCAATCAAGTCTTCATCCCACTCGAACTGATCAATGTTATTTAAAAAATAGGTAAACCCATATTTATTCTGTAAATAATTTACTAGGCCTAATTCGTTCCAGCTGAAACCTTTGTCTCTTACGACATGGCGAGATTGGTAAAGTTCGAAAAAGCTTAATGGCGTAAATGTAATAGAGCTTCCATCTAACATACTCTCAGGCTCTAGTTTCATATCAAGAAAACCTGAAGTCACCATATCTTCAATCTCTTTACCAAAGACTCCAGTTTTATATTTAAATGGAATGAGAGATGAGCTAGGAATTATTTTTTGAGTTACATTATGGAAGACTTCTCTTCCATATTTTTTTAAGTTTTCTAAATCATATATTCTTTCAAAAGTATCTGAAGGTGCTGAACCAAGGAAACAAATTTGTTGAATTCCTTCGAAATTTTCTGATAACCCTTCACTTAGAGTATTTGAATAGAGATCTTTAATAGTTTCACTGAATTCTTCTGATAGACAGGCTTCATCATCAGGATTTTTGACAAGGGAATCGTGATCGAACTCATCGTTCCCACTTCCTTTTGCTTGGATGAATCTTCCAAAGGCCTGATCGTAAACCTTAGAGCGATCCTCTAAAAATGAAAGAAAGTTTCCATCTTCCATATATCCACATTCGATGCCCCATAAATCATTGGCTATGTTTTCTTCAGCAAAATAATTGTTCAAGGCATGAATGAAACGAGAGAAGGCTTGATAAACTCGTGGATCAAAGAATGTGTAGAGACGATTGATATTTCCATCAGGAGTGAGAATATTATAAACCAGTCCATTTTTATCTAAAGAGTTCGTTCTCGATAATAAGTGCGGCAAACCACCGTTTGGTAAAAAGGGGGCGGGAGTCACAGGGAGAAAAAAGACAATCTCTTTTCCTAGGTCTCTGGCCAAATGAACCAGCTTTGCTAGGTTTGTTTCAGGTTTCTGCTCTGCGAAATCAAAGCTCTCACCCGTATCCGAATGGAACGACCAATTGATCGGAACAATGATCCGTGAAGTCCCATGAATTTTTTTAAGCTTGCTTTCCCATAGTGAAGATGAGGTTTTCCAATAGAGGAACCAGTTTTCTCCTGGGAAAACTGCGTCATCATCTCTGGGTACAGGAGTCGTCAGTGACAGATTCGATCCTTTTATTAAGTAGTTAGGCTTTAATTTCCAACTTAAATTTTAACAATTCGAATGCTCAGGTGGCAACACAATATTAAAGATGGATTGCTTGTCACTATAGGTCCGAATTTGTTATAAAATCCCTTTAAATTCAAATGATTGAAGCTTTTGCAAAGGATTGGCCCATGTGGTTTTTAAGCGAGGAACAAAAACAACTTCAAGACGTCTGTCGTGAGTTTGCCAAAAATGAAATCGCTCCCCATGCTGAAAAGCATGACACAGATGAAACTTTCAATATCGATGCCTTTAAAAAAATGGGTGAACTTGGAATTCTTGGTGTTACTGCTGACCCTGAATATGGTGGAGCAGATATGGGTTGTCTTGCCGCTACCATTGCCATGGAAGAATTTGGAAAGGCCTGTCCAGGTCTTACTTTAAGTTATCTCGCTCACTCAATTCTTTGTGTTAACAATATTCAAAATAATGCGAGCAAAGAACAAAAACAAAAATACCTCCCAAAGTTAGTAACTGGTGAACATATTGGTTGTATGGGAATGAGCGAACCTGAATACGGTTCAGATGCTGTTGGGATACAAACGCGTGCAGTGAATAAAGGTGACCATTATATTGTGAATGGTACAAAAATGTGGATCACAAATGCACAGTATTCAGATATTGCATATGTCTATACTCGTACAGGTGACGAAAGAAAAAATCTCTCTACTTTTATCATAGAAAAAGGAATGCCTGGTTACAGTACAGGAAATCCAATTCATAAAATGGGAATGAGGTCCTCTCCAACTGGCGAACTTATTTTTGATAATGCTAAAGTCCCTCTTGAAAACAGAATTGGAGAAGAGGGCGACTCGATTTACCACATGATGAAAAACCTTGAGCTCGAGAGAATTACTATTGCAGGAATTTCTCTAGGTATTGCTCAAGCTTGTGTTGATGCCTCTATTAAGTATGCCGGCGAAAGAAAGCAGTTCGGGAAAAACTTAGCGCACTATCAAATGATTCAAAAAATGATTGCGGAAATGGCAACAGAGACAGAGATGCTAAGAAGGTTTCTCTACACTGTTGCATACGAATACGACCAAGGAAAAATTGGAGCTGTTCCAGCAGCGATGGTTAAGCTTCAAATACCAAAAATGGTGACAAGAATTGCTCTTGATGCCATTCAACTTCATGGTGGTTACGGTTATTCCAGAGAGTTCCCTGTTGAAAGACTTATGAGAGACAATAAGTTGAACGAAATTGGGGCCGGAACTAACGAAGTCATGATCATGATTATTGCTAAAAATTTACTAGATGAAGCTCTAAAAGGCTGAGGTTAAAATGAATGAAATTCAAACAGAATTGAAGAGTCAACTTGAGCGATTTCGAAAAGAAAAAATTGAACCTACAGTTGAGCATGATGATAAAAATGAACATTTCAAAATGGAACTCTTTCAAGAGTTAGGACAACTCGGATTTTGTGGAATGACTCTTCCAGAAGATCATGGAGGGGCAGGTCTCACTTACCAAGACCTCTGTGTTGCCCTCGGAGAAATTGCAAAAAGTTCTGTTTCTTATGCTGCAACTATAAGTGTTTCAACAATGGTTCAAGCAATCATAAATGAGTTTGGAAATGATGAACAAAAGAAAAAATATCTTCCTTCTTTAACCAGTGGAGAAGAGATTGGAGCCTTTTGCCTTTCAGAATCTTCAAGTGGCTCAGATGCTGCAAGTCTTAAAATGACAGCTAAGAAAGTTGATGGTGGCTACTCCCTCAATGGCTCAAAAATGTGGATCACGAGCGGTGGCATTGCTAAAACTTATATTGTTATGGCGAGAACTGGAGAGGAAGGTCACAAAGGGATTTCAGCCTTTATTGTACGCGATGGAATGGATGGGTTTTCTTACGGTAAAAAAGAATCAAAGATGGGTTGGAAAGTTTCACCTACTCGAGAGTTAATATTTGAAAATTGTATTGTTCCAGAGGAAAACCTCTTAAAAGAAGAAGGTTATGGTTTCAAGATAGCCATGGCTGCTCTAGACAGAGGCAGAATTACAATAGGTTCAATTGCCGTCGGCCTTTGTGAAAGGGCCATTGATGAATCAATTAGTTACTCTCTAGAAAGAAAACAATTCAAAAAGGAAATCTTTGATTTTCAAGGGCTCCAATTCATGATGGCAGATATGGCCACTGAAACTGAAGCTAGCCGACTACTCGTAGAGCAAGCGGCGAAATATTATGATGAAGGTAAGCCAAATCAAAAGTTAGCATCAATGGCAAAGATGAAATCTACAGACACGGCGATGAAAGTTTCGACTGACGCTGTTCAAATTTTGGGTGGAGTTGGGTACACATCAGAATATCCTGTTGAAAGGCTCATGAGAGACGCCAAAGTGCTTCAAATCTTAGAAGGTACAAATCAAATTCAAAGAGTTGTTATCGCTAGAAGCTTAAAAAAAGAATATTCTTAAAAGGAAAACCATGCCATTTGAAACAAAATATTTCGGGAAAGATAAGTTAGACTCGAAATGGTTCGAAAGAGAGTTTCTTTCATCCAAGCTAGAGGCATTTAATAATATCATTAATGATTCTCAATATGGTTTCTTTCATATCACCAAAAATGAAAGCCTCATTTCCTCTTGTGAAAAAATCTTTGATCAATTTTCAGATAAGAAAACTTTTGTCCAAGTTGGAATTGGTGGCTCAAGTCTAGGTCCGGAGATGCTTCATTCCTCTCTTGGGAATGGTGAAAGAAATTTCATTTTTTTAAATAATATTGATCCCGATAGAACTTGGAATCAGCTAAAGAATATCGATCTAGATTCAACTCTTTTTTACTTTGTTTCAAAATCTGGTGGAACTGCCGAGACCATGTCAGGTCTTGCTATCGTTGCTCACCTATTAGAAGAAAAAAATATTCCAAAATCGGAATGGAATAAATATATGGTTTTTGCCACTGATCCAAAGAATTCTCAACTTCTTGACCTTGGTAATGAACTCAATATCAAATGCCTTGAAATACCTTCAAATGTTGGGGGTCGATTTAGTGTCTTAACACCTGTAGGTTTTCTTCCAGCAATATTTGATGGAATAGATATTAAACTTCTAGTCAGAGGTGCAGAAGTCATAAAAGAAGATCTTCTAAATTCTGATCTCGATAAAAACTTACTTCTTCAATCCGCTTCTTTTATTTATGGACTTTATAAAGAACACAATATTCATCAAACAGTTTTTATGCCTTACAGCAGCATGCTTCGAGACCTTTCATTTTGGTTTGTTCAACTTTGGGCAGAATCACTTGGAAAGAGAAATAATCTCAACGGAGAAGTTGTTAATACAGGCCTCACTCCAATTCCGGCCTATGGTGCAACTGATCAACATTCTCAAGTTCAACTCTTCATGGAAGGACCATTTGATAAACTTGCGCTCATCATCGAAGTTGACCAATTCGCTCATGATTTCAGCCTCAATAATTCATTTGAGCAAAAGTCATTAAAAAGACTGGCCCCTTTTAGCCTAGGCCAATTGATGAAAGCAGAGCACCAAGGAACGCTTAAGGCCCTTGAACAAAACAACCGAGCTTATCTCAATATAAAAATTTCGAAATGTAATGAGATCAATATTGGTGGGCTCATTATGTATTTTGAAAGTCTGACTGCTTTGATGGGTCATTATTTTAATATAAACCCTTTTGATCAACCGGGTGTTGAGGCCGGAAAGCAATTTGCGTATGAATGGCTTGACGGGGCGAATAAAGCTTAAAAAGGCATATGTAACCTATTGTAATAGGGCCACAGTGGATATAATATTTTGAGTAGTTCTAAAGATATTAATGCTTAAGGAAAAGAACCAATGTCAGACGATTCAACAATTGTTCTAACAGACATAAAAGCCGCTCTTGCATCGGCAGAAAAAGAGGCCGAAAAAAAGCCCGCTGCACTTCTCGTAGTTGGTGGTGAATTAAACGGAACTCTTTTTGATCTCGAAGTAGAAGTTGTAACTGCAGGACGTTCTGCAGACACTACAATTCCTTTGGAGTTTGGAGGTATCTCTAGGCACCACCTTACTTTAACAAATAAAGAAGAAGACAATTGGTATATTGAAGATGCTGGTTCGAAAAATGGTACCTACGTTAACAATAATAAAATTGAACAACCTACCCAACTCAAAAAGGGTGACGTTATAAAAATTGGTACAGTTTCTTTGAAGTACCTTCCAAAAGGTGATCCGGATAGACTTGCTTACGACAAGTTAAACTGGGAAGCAAACACCGATGGACACACGGGTTGTTATAACAAAACTTATTTTAATAATAGAATCGATTTAGAAGTTAAAAAATCAAAAGTAACAGGTGAACCACTTTCACTTATCATTTTTGATCTCGACCATTTTAAGAATCTTAATGATAACTTTGGTCACGATGCTGGAGACTACGTTCTTAAAGAAATGGCCGGACTCATTAGAAAAAATGGCGTTCGTGACCTAGATGTATTCGCTAGATATGGTGGAGAAGAATTTGTTATTCTCCTCCCAAAAACTAATCTTAAACAAGCATATGATATCGCCGAAAGACTTCGTAAATTACTTGAAGAGCATCACTTCATGTATGACGAAAAAAGATTGCCTGTAACAGCATCAATTGGTGTTGCTGACTATCGTCAAGGAGTGACGTCTGGTACCGAGCTATTCAAAAGAGCTGACCAAGCGGTTTATAAAGCCAAGCAGGGAGGAAGAAACCAGGTCCAATTCTACAGAGCTTAATAAGTGGTACAAACAACAAACACCCCCAATTTTCTAGACTCCAATATAAAACTTCTTCCAGAACATTTGATTGACCAAATCAAAGCAGGCGAAGTTGTCGAAAGACCTGCAAGTCTTATTAAAGAATTAATTGAAAACAGCATCGATGCAGGATCAACCAAGATTGATATTCATATCGTTGATAACGGGATGGAACTAATATCGATAGAAGACAATGGTAAAGGTATGAGATTTGAAGACCTTCCCATGGCCTTTTGTAGACATGCCACTTCAAAAATTGAAAGATTTGAAGACCTTTATAAACTGCATAGTTTTGGATTTAGAGGAGAAGCGCTTGCCTCAATTGCAAGTACAGCTCGAGTAACTTGCCACTCTCAGACTGAAAATGAATCGGAGTCAGGTGGAAGAATAGTAATCCATGGTGGTGAACAAAAGTCACATGCTATTGCAGACAAAGGATCATCTGGAACTAGCTTTTTTATTAAAGATCTTTTTTTTAATACACCTGCAAGACTGAAGTTTATTAAGTCTAAAAACTCTGAAAAAATCGCTCTTAAAAGAATGGTGAATTCATTTATTCTTGCCAACCCTAGTGTTGCTTTTTCTGTTAGGTGGGATGACAAAGAAAAAATCTTTTATCCTGCAGTCACTGAAGATAATTTTGCCCAAAGAATAAAGAAAGTATTTTTTAATAACAAAAAAATAGATGACTCGCTTATTTCATTCGATGCTTCATATGAAGGTCATAGAGTTTACGGTTATCTTAGCCTTACGAGCGGGAAAGGGAATGCTGGTAAACATCAGTTCCTATTCGCAAACAAAAGAATTTTTCACGATAAATCTCTCCATCAGTCCATCATGAGATCTGCTGAAAAGATGTGGCCATTTGGAGAAAGAGGTCATTACGTTTTATTTATTGATGCCCCTCCATCTGCTATTGATGTTAATGTTCACCCAAATAAAACTCATATTAAATTTTTTAAAAGTGGTGTCATCTACTCACTCATTCAATCTGGAATAAACAATTCTCTTTCGATAAGAAAAGATGAATTACCTGTTCATGAGCAACCAGAACTGCAAACTCCAAATATGTCTTTTAATGATGCACAATCTTTTGATTTCTCTACACCAATGAAGAGTAATTCGGAATGGGGATTCACTCCATCTCCACAAGGTTTTCTAGACAGAAGTGCAGATAGATCTTCATTGTTCATAAGAGTCTCAGACAACTTCTTTCTTTATAAAAAAGAGGGTCAATCTTTTCTTGGTGACCTAGAAAGATTGCAAAAAAGTTATCTAACTAAACTTTTTTGTTCACCAGAAGTTAAGTCTTCAGAAGTCGTCCCATTACTTATTTCAGAGCCTTTTAATATCGATCCGAAATCGAAATCTAGTGAGTGGGTGCGTTTTTTGCTTAATAAAGGTTTTGAATTTGAACAATTAGAACCACATCTCATTGTCTTAAGATCAATTCCAGAGTTATTAAGTGGGCTGGCCTTAAAAGATATCTTGTCCCCTGTTCTCTCAGAGCTGCAACAATCGAATGAAGAGTTATCTAATGAGCTTTTTTCAAGGATCATTAGTAAAACAGAAATCATTCCCTTATCAGAAAGTTCATATCAAACGATTTTCAATAAGTTTTCACTAAAAGAATTACAGGAAGCTAACACCATTAAAGAGCTGACAGAAAAGACTTTAGAGGATTTCTTCAAGTGAACAAAGTTGTCATTGTTAGTGGTCCAACTGGAACAGGGAAGACTAGTACAAGTATAGAAATTGGAAAATATTTAAAAGATAAAAACAAAGAGAGTATTATCTTAAATTTTGATAGTCTTTGTTTTTATAAAGAACTTGAAATTGGTACAGCAAAACCCACAAAACCTGAACAGGCTGAACATCCTCACGATCTAATAGATATTGTAAGCATAAAAGACGACTTCAATGCTTCTCATTTTATCAACCTTGCCGAAGACAAGATTGAATCACTTCATAAAAAAAATATCATTCCAATCCTGGTTGGAGGAAGTGCATTTTATTTAAGAGCACTTGTAAAAGGAATGTACGAGTCCCCTACGACTCCAGACCATATTAAACAAAAGATTGAAAAACTAAAGAATGACTCTGGCTTTGAAGCTGTAAGAGAGCTTTTGAAAAAAGAAGATCTTACCTCATATGAAAATTTACATGCCAATGATCATTACAGAATTACCCGTGCATTAGAGCATTGCCTAAGTACAGGAACCCCGTACTCTGAACAAAAAAATAAAATGGACGAACTGGATCCTTATAACTTAGCTGAAGACGCCAAGCACAACTGGGACATCCATCATATCTATCTCAATATTCCAAAAGATGAACATTATCCACTCATCAAAGACCGTGCAAAAGGCATGGTTGAATCTGGCCTAATAGATGAAGTACGAAATTTGTTTAATCTAGGCCACGACGGATCAGAGAAGGCCCTCGGATCAATTGGTTACAAAGAAGTAGTCGAATTTCTTAAAGCAGGAGATAAAACTGAAGAGGACTTATCAGAAGAGATTTTCATACACACAAGACAACTCGCAAAGTCACAAAGAACATTTTTTAATAAGATCCAACCAAAAACTGAATATCATCCTCTCAATGAGAAACAGAAAATCTTCCAGGATATTGATGAATTTCTAGAGAGAAATTAACTGATCCTTTTACTCTAAAACACATACAATCCTAATATTTCCCGGTATTTAAGGTATAGTAATTTTGATAAAATCAATCTATACCTGAGCAAAGAAAAATTATCGTGAGGCCCTAATGAATAATAGACTCAAAATCATCATTATCTCTGATGGTACAGGTGAAACAGCTACAGCAATTTGTCGTGCAACCATGGCACAATTCAAAGATAGAGATGTTTATTTCACTCGTTACAAGAACGTTAGAAGCAAAGAACAGATCGATGCAGTCTTCACGGAGGCCGCGATACATCACGACTTAATTATATTTACGGTTGTTCAAGCTGAACTTCGTGAACATATTGCAGAACTTTCAAGAACAAAACACGTAAGAACTCTAGATCTACTCGGTCCTGCTCTCACAACCTTTGCTAATTATTTTGAACAAGAACCAAGTAACGAACCGGGACTACTTCATCAAGTGAATGACGATTATTTTAATCGAGTCGCTGCGATGGAGTTTACAATGAATCATGATGACGGGAGAAATGTAGATTCACTACATCTTGCCGATGTCATTCTTGTTGGTATTAGCCGAACGAGTAAGACTCCCCTTTCAGTTTACTTATCCCATAGAGGATACAAAGTTGTTAATATTCCAATCATTCTTGATCAATCTTTACCTGAACATCTCTACAAAATTGACCAAAGAAAAATATTTGCTTTAACAATTAATCCAGAGGCCTTAAGTGAAATTCGAAGACGAAGACTTTCACAGCTAGGAGCCGGTCAACATACTGGAGATTATGCAAATCAATCGAAAGTCGTTCAAGAAATAGAGTATGCTGAAGATTTGTTTGAACAGAATAAGCGCTGGCCTGTTTTTAACATTACGGGGAAAGCGATAGAAGAAACTGCTGCCGAAATTATGAAGCTTCTAAATATGAGAAAGAATAATATCTTTAAGCAAAACAAGGAGTAGGATGTCGGTATTTGAATACTTTTCCGATATATCCCTGCATTTTTCAAGAAGTCTTGGAACTCCAATTATTACAGAAGACGGAAACAAGTTAGGAACCCTAACTGATTTTTTTGTCGATTATGAAGAAATCTATCCCGTTGTACTTGCTATTCAATACACCAAAAATAAACAACTTTTTTATATTAAATGGGATGATGTAAAAACGTTCAGTTATAAAAAAATTATTATTAAATCAGAATCAGACATCGGTCGATCAAGAACATATCCAAAAGCAAAGAAAACAAAAGTAATGGCCTCATTACTTGCTAATCAATTTCATGGAAGTACTGTCGAGTACCCTGCTCTTGGGAAAGTTATTTTAGACAGACAAATCGTTGATACGAGTGGAAAAAAAGTTGTTCGTGTAAATGATATTCAATTTATTAAAACCGGAAAAAACCTAAGAGTAACTCACGCTGCAATTGGTATTCGTTCTATGATGAGACGTCTTGGTTTTGAGCCAATCATTGATGGTGTTTTCAAAGTCGTTAAACCAAAGGCCATTTACCTGTCGCGGGAATCTCTTATCAATTGGAAATACGTTCTCGCTATTCCAGATAAGTCAGTTCAATCAAATGTTAAGGTGAGTTTAAACACTGAACAAATCGAAGAGCTTCACCCTGCTGATATCGCCGACATCCTAGAAGAACTTGATACTCACGCGAGAGACGCTCTCTTCAGTGACCTTCATCCAAAACTTGCTGCTGAGACTTTGGCCGAAGTTGAAGAAGATGTTCAATCGTCCATGATTAAGGATAAAGACCCTGAAGAAATGGCAAAAATCATTGAGAATATGGATACTGATGATGCTGCCGACATCTTAGATGACATGGATGAGGAAAAAGCTGGCCAGATTATTTCCAATATTCAAGACGAAGAAATCCAAGAGGAAATTGGTGAGCTTCTTGAACACGAAGAAGATTCTGCAGGTGGTTTGATGTCTACCGAAGTTTTTGAAGTCTCTAAAAATCTCACGAGAAAAGATGTTCTCGAATTAATTCGAGAAAAGCACGAAGAGCTTGAAACTATTTATGATCTCTATGTGATTGATGACGATTTCAAACTACTTGGAACGCTAGAACTTCGAGATCTTCTTATTCAAGCTGATGATATTCGACTTGAAGAAATAATGGAGACAAAACATATCCAAAAAATCTCTCCAGACAGCCACTGGAAAGATGTTGCAGAAATAATGGATAAATATAACTTGATCAATATTCCTGTCGTTGATGGAGAGAATGAACTACTGGGCATAATTTCTGTCGATGATGTTTTACACCGCTTATTGGATGAATAAGATGGCGCCGGAAAAAAAGAAAAAGA
The DNA here is from genome assembly GCA_023954635.1 of Bacteriovoracaceae bacterium. Lineage (GTDB taxonomy): Bacteria > Bdellovibrionota > Bacteriovoracia > Bacteriovoracales > Bacteriovoracaceae > M0603. The sequence goes on along the minus strand of JAGSHI010000001.1, from coordinate 84,041 downwards.
AAGTTACTCTGTGGAGCAAGTTTATTATCCTCATGGGGATAGTTGGACCTGGTTTGATCACAGCGAATATAGATAACGACGCTGGTGGTATAGCGACCTATTCTCTGGCGGGTGCTCAAACAGGCTATCGATTACTTTGGGTTCTCTTCCCTATTACCGTTGCTCTGATTATGGTTCAAGAAATGTCTGCCAGAATGGGGATTGTTTCAGGTAAAGGGCTTGCCGATCTCATTAGAGAACGTTTTGGGCTTAAGATTACATTCTATACTGTTATTTTTCTTATCATTGCAGATCTCGGTAATACGATGGCCGAGTTTGCAGGTATTGCGGCCTCTGGTGAAATCTTTGGTGTCTCTAAATATATCTCTGTTCCCGTTTGCTCTATTTTTGTGTGGCTTCTTGTTATAAAAGGTGATTACAAAATTGTAGAGAGAGTTTTTCTTGCGGGTTGTACGGTTTTTCTAGCTTATATTGTTTCTGGTTTTTTGGCCGGTCCGGATTGGCAGATGGTTGCAACTTCAGTTTTTGTTCCCAATATAAAAGAAATTCAATATACCGATATGCCAATTATCGTAGGCCTTATGGGGACAACGATCACTCCTTGGATGCAATTCTATATTCAATCTGCAGTTGTCGAAAAAGGCATTAGTGTCAAACATCTTTGGGAATCGAAAATAGATGTTATTGTTGGTTGTCTCTTTATGTTTATGGTTACTCTTTTTATTATTGTTTGTTGTGCAACTATCATTTACCCCTCGGGAGTTTCCATAACTGATGCTAAAGATGCGGCATTAGCGCTCGAGCCTTTGGCCGGAAAGTATTCATCTATTCTTTTTGGTATTGGGCTTTTTAATGCTTCCATTTTCGCGGCTGCCCTACTGCCTCTGGCGACAAGTTATTATGTGTGTGAAGGGCTCGGTTGGGAATCTGGTGTCGACAAAAGTTTTAAAGAGGCCCCAAACTTCTTTACTATTTTCACAGCTCTCATAGTTCTTGGTGCTCTTGCCATCTTAATTCCAGGTATTGATCTCTTTGGGATTTTAATTTGGTCTCAAGTCATTAATGGGATTCTTATTCCTCTAATTCTTCTCTTTATTATCAAGTTATGTAATGACCCTGATGTGATGGGTGAATATACCAATTCGCCGTCTTATAACTTTTTCTGTTATGGAATTGTTGGTCTTATGTTTTTTGTGAATGCTGCTTTGATTTGGTTTGAGTTTATTGCGAATTAGGATTGTAATCCCTTACTCCAAAAAAAGGTTTCATATAAGTAGCTCCATATATTAAAATCATAACATATACAGGAACTTAACGCAGACTACATTTGCGTACACGTAACCCGTGTCATAGAAAGTACTAGAAAGTACCACGTACCTTTTTTGACACATACCCCGTAAAAGGTGTGACGTACCATGAAAAATATAGAGATTGCACTTATAGGTTACGTTTCTTGGACACTCCTTCTTTTAACTATCATCGTTCTAAGAAGAAGCTTCTTAATTTTGTTTGCCAAAAAAGCGGCCAACTCATTTTCACCTAGTGGAGACGACGTCACAAGCTTTGACCAAAGGTTAGTTCGCGCCCACGCCAACTGCTATGAAAACCTTCCGATCTTTGCAACACTCGCTCTTTTTTGTATTTTCAAGCAGTACTATCAAATCACAGATACTTTTGCTCTCTACTTTCTTGGAGCAAGAATCCTACAATCGATCATTCACCTTAGTTCAACATCAGTTATAGCTGTATACCTAAGGTTTACCTTTTTTCTAATTCAAATTGTGATAATGATTGAGTGGCTAGTTTGTATCTTCAGTGTCTAACTTAAATAGACTCACAGAAATCAATTGAGTCATTTTCATTAGTAACTGTAAACTTAGCACGCCTTTGAATCCCTTCTCCATCTTTTTGATAAAAGACTTCATAGGTTTTAGGCTTAAGATGACCTGTACTATCAATTTCAGCAGGGAAAGCAATTCCCCCCTTTCTTGGAATAGGAAGATTCTCAACTCGGTCTTCTCCAAACAGAGAAAAATATAACTTACCTTTCAAACAATCTCTTGAAGTTACAAGATACCCATACGATGCTGGTGGCATCTCTGGAACTCGTATTGAAGTTGTATCACCTTGAGGAACTCTAATCTTTTTAATAAAGTGAATTCGACCAGATTTTTGAATTCTTAGAACGAGATCAGCTTCTGCTTCAACTTTAATATCACTCAAAATTCCCATATTGGCAGTTTTTCCATTTACATAAGCTTTTTGCTTATACTTATCGAAACCGAGTAATTGGATTTTTCCATATACTTTACTTGTAGGAACTGGCGTTCTTTCAGAATCTGGATTATCATCAGCTGGCTTTCTATCTTTAGCCACCGGATTATCTGCTATAGTCGGATCATCACCTGTAAATTTAGACCACCCAAAATAAACTAAAACTAATGCAGCAACCGCAATACCTGCGAACTTCTTAACATCAGGTGCTTCTTTCTTTGGAACTCTTACTGTTCGAGTACCTGTTTTTGTGGTCGACGACTTTTTCGTTTTAACTGTAGTCGTTGAAGCTGGCTTTGATATTTTTCTCGTCGAACCAGCTTTTCTTACTGCTGGCTTCGCTCTTGTTACTGATTTCTTTTCAGGCTTTTCTGCTGCTTCTTGCTCTTTTGCATCGGCCTTCTTCTTTTTCATCTTATCGAGACCAGTCTCGAGAGACATTTCCTTATCTTCATCTAAGTGAGCAAATTTATCATCAATATCAACTTCTTCTTTCTTCGCTGATGTTTTATTAGCTCTAGGAAGAGTTTTATCTTTCTCTTCTTCAAAACCAAAATCGAGAACTCGACTTTCTTTTTTTCCACCTGAATCAGCATCGGACTCAGTGGCTCCACCTTCAGCAGCCTCAGGACTAGGACCACCACCAGATTGCTCATTTTTCCAATCTTGAATATAAGGAGCAATATCAATTTTTCCAAACTCGAAAAGTTTTTCTCTATCTGCCTTGATATCTTCTTTAAAGAGTTCTTTCGCAAAGTAAGAAAGGTCAGTTGCATTAAAGTCTGAGTAGTTTGTATAAAGAAACTTCATCAAAGCTCTATTAAACTTATCTAGATCTTCATATCTTTTATTTCTATCTTTATGTAGAGCCTTCATCACAATTTCATCTAGTTCTTTTGGAACATTCGGATTAATCGAAGATGGAGGTGGTACTTTACACTCTTGAATCTTTTTCAGAACAGCCAAGTCATTTGAAGCTTTAAAGAGCTTTCTTGAACAAAGCATTTCCCAAAGAGTAATCCCCACAGCAAATTCATCATAACGAGGATCTAGCTCTTCACCTTCAAGGTATTCAGGTGCAAGATATGAAAGTTTACCTTTGATTGTCCCGGCCTGTGTCGCTTCACTGTTTGTATCAGCTTTAGCAATACCAAAATCAATGACCTTAATAGAGCCATCAAAAGTTAACATAATATTATGTGGTGAAATATCTCTGTGAATAATATTTGCAGATTTACCAGTCAACTTATTCGTATATGTGTGGGCATAATGAAGACCCTGACAAATTTGCGTCACAATATAAACTGAAATTTCAACAGGAAAGACAAACTTTCTTTCTTTCAGCTTATCAAGATATTCTTTTAGGTTTCTACCATCACAGTATTCCATAGCAACATAAAGTTGATCCATGTGAACACCGTAATCATAAGTTTGAACAATATTTGGATGAATGAGATCGAAAGTAATTCCAATTTCATCCATAAACATAGTTTTAAAAGACTCATCTTTTGAGTACTGCGGCTGGACCATTTTAATGGCCACAACTTTATCGGCCTGCTCACCAATAAACCTTGCACGACAGATCTTCGCCATCCCTCCATCAACTAAGTGATCGAGAATGAGGTATCGTCCAAATCTTTCTCTTTTATTTTCATCCGCCATATTTATGCGTACTCCTAACGAAACTTATCGGAGGTTATTTTAAAAACTAAAGAGCTGAATAAAATTAATTTCCTTGAACAAATAGATAAGTATCTGAATATATAAAATCATATTATAAATTCAATCAATTACCTGACTCTTAAGCTGTGTTATTTTAACATAAGGTTGGGAAAGCCCGGGAATAGGACAGAAGGTGCTTTTTTGCTATCAATGCCCTTTTTACAAAAGCCATAAATATCATAGAGTTGGAGAGACATGCTTTCTAAATCTGGATGGAGCTTAAAGTTAGAAGTGAAATGTGACAACAATAATTGCTCATGTCCCTGTTCTTCAAACTGATTTAATAAATCTTTTTTAGATATTCTTCTATCATCCAAGCTATAAAGAAGGGCCACTTGAAAGCGGTTACAGTTGGCCACATCTGCTTTTTCATCATCTGATAGCCAATTATAAAAGGGTGAGTTCTCATCGAGATCGACGATCATTAGATCAAACATCATAGTAAGTTCATGAAACCAAGAATATCTATTAAATGAAAGAGTTGAATCCCATTTAACATTTTTACTATATCCACCTCTAACGTTTTGCTTTCCTTGTTTAATAAAGTTCTTACTCAAATTTGAGCAAGAAGCTAGGAGCATGAATAGAGTGATAAAGATAAGTTTATTTTTCATTTTTATAAAAGTGTTCCCTTAACCAATTATATATATCTAGAAACGCCTTGTCTCGATCTAAATCATTATAGAGATCATGCCCCGACCTTTCATAAGAGTGAAAGCAACTTAAAGACCTCGGAGCCCCCTTATAGAAGAGTTTTACGGTATTTTGATCAATTAAATGGTTCTGTTCACCTACTTGAAAGAGCGTTGGAATATTAAGAAAGTAACTCGCAGTCCTAATCTCTCTGGAAACATTAAAAATTTCCCGAATTATCCCCATTGAGACTTGGTGATTTATCATTGGGTCACTATTGTAGGCTTTGGCCATTACAGAATCTTTGCATAAATCATATCCATTAAATCGATAAGGAAAACGCACATGAGTGAAAGTTTTCTGCCATCCCTTCATCAAAAATCCTCCCCATTTAGGGATATCAATTTGAAGTTTAATAAGAGGATTAGAGATAATCAGTCCCGACAATTCTGTCTTAATCTTATGGGCATACTCTTGAAAATACCTAAGAGCGAGTAAAGCCCCCATCCCATTTCCAACTAAAATATTGGATATTTTTGAGTCTGGATGTGGAATTTTGTCCATTAGTGTTCCAAGATCTTCACAGTACTCATCAAAGTCATCAAGGTGACCACGAGTTCCACTAGAAAGACCGTGTCCTTTAAGATCTAGCCAGGTAACGACAATTTCATCATTCATTTTTCGAAACATATAATCGGCTAAAAATTGATATCTTCCATGATAATCACCAGCATCGTGAATGATAATGAGATGAACAAAATGTTTTGGCAATTCAGACTCGGGAAAAGATCTTTTATAATATATTTTTTCATTCCCACGACTTGCAGGAAAAAAACCGGTATAGATTTTTCTATTATTTTTTATTCCGAGGTATTTCTCTTCTGAATGATCGAAGATTTCTGGTTCCACTATTTTCCTAGTCGTTAACGATGTACTCCGAAATAGAATTTTTAGCCTCTTCACTCATTTCTGTAAACCTTAAAGAAAATCCCTGTCCTCCATCAAGAAGACGAACAATTTTACCACTGGCAACAAAGCAATACTCAGAGTTATCTGGGTGAACATTTAAACTAACCTCATCACCAACTTTTCCAGGAAAACCAGATATTAGAATTTGAAGACCACCGATAGAGATATCACGACAAACTCCTTCAAACACATCACTTTCGTCATGAAAAAACATTCTTGCAACAAAAGGCTTCCTTGCATTAGAACGTCTCTCACTTTCTCCAATGACAGGAGGCATTTCTTCAAATAAATCTTGATAAATTGGCAAGTCAGCTAAGAAGGTCCAGTCGTTCATTCCACTGGTATAAACCAAAGTTTTCGCATTGATTCTTTTTTCAATAAAAGCTTGCTTAAGTTGATTTAAAGAAAATGGACCGTACTCAGCTTCATCTCCACCCCTGTCTAATCCAATTTTAATTGTCATTCTTTTTTCGTCATTATCAACAGTAGATAAATCTATTGAAGCAGGATTTGTATCAACTTCAGCTCTTTCAACTTTCATTTCAACGGGAGCAGTAACTTCTTCATCAAGCTCTTCTTCTATTGCTGGCTCAACAGAAACTTCTTCAGGTTCAGAAGGAGAAGCATTAAGCAGAGATGAAAAATCATCCACTTCTTGAATTTTTTTCCAGTTATCGTAACCCTTTGTCCAAATATAAGATTCAATATTTAGTTTTCCAACATCAAAGAGACCCTCAATTTCTGATTTTGCAACGGGTCCTACCCTCTCACTTCCATCAACGTAATACCAACTTTCGGCCATAATGAATCCCTCTTTTAATGATCGATTTTATTCCTTCCTTATATTTTAAACTGTTGAAATTAAACGAAAACTCAGGGACATTTTTTCCTAGCTGTATTGCCTATTCCCTATAAAGATAGTCAATTAAAGAAAATTCTACTTACTCCGATAAGTTACCGAGAACTATTGAATTGTGATGGGAGCTACATCATGAGTTGGAATAAAAATTTATTGAACCTACTATTTCTTTCGCTACTACTTATAGTAAGTAGTTGTGGAAAAGAGATGTTTTCAGCAAGTAAAACGGCACAGTTTGACAAAACTTCGCCCATTGTAAAGAACACCTCACAGTCTTGTTCAAACTTCACACATATTAAGCCTGAAGTGGATTTCCTATTTCTTTGGGACAATTCAACCAGTAGTGTATTTTTAAACGATCAAACAAAAGCTGCACTTAATAACACGATCGACCTCGTTAGTAGTCGATTTGATTACCACATGCTCATAGCCCCACTAATTGCCTCAGGTAATACTAACGCCAAATTAATTACAGAAACGCCAGACGGTTTATCAAGCTCAGCACTTAATATGAAAATTGACCGCTCACTAGCGGCTCAAACTCTTTCAAGCTTCCCTCTTGTGAATCACAATAGTGAAAATGGTGTTGAACGTGTTAGAGAATTATTATCTTTAAATATAAGTAACGGAGTTTTCAGACAAGGTGCTTATACAATTGTTGTCGTAATGTCTAACCAAGATGATAACTCTTGGGTCGATGGAGTTGCTCCTTCCGCCTACGATAGAAACAATTATATCAACCAAAAATTAGATCAAATTTTATGCCTTAGAGGTCATCACACATCTCCTTGCGCAGGACCGAGTATCAATAGTCAGCAAATGAGATTTATCTCAATTGTTGCTCATCAAGAAGACTGTAACGGAACAAATACATCTTTTGATCAAAACTTCGTATATAAAAAGATGTCTGAGTTATTATATGGTGCCTATTATACAGGTGGAGTATCAAGTCCAACTGACCAAGCCGGACGCTCTTCCGTTGACTCTTATAATATTTGCGATATTTCAGATTTCACTCGAGTCTTTGATGGTGTAAATAATTCTATTCAAGATCAAGTGATTGCCCATAAGTATAATTACTGGCCAGTGGCCACATCGGGTGCAGCGTCTATTGACCCTGCCGAAATTACAGTCCGGAAAAATACAGGAGATACCTACCCTCTTCTCCAAGAGCCAGTACCACCGGGCTCAAATGGATTTTCATTTACAAATGCAGTTCAAACACAAAACACAAGATTTCTTCCTACTCCGGGAGAATCTTTTACAGGTTATTTAATTAAGCTTTACGGAAATGCACAAGTGACTTATCCAGAGTGTATGACTGTGACAACTCAAACTCCTAAAGAGTGGTTTGGTTATGTAAACATTCAAAATAAGCCTGTTGAAAGTTCAATTATACTGAAAATTAATGGTCAGATTGTTTCTCAAAACTCAACTAATGGTTGGGAGCTAATAAAGTTAAATGGGCAACCGAGATACTATCAAAGTTTTAATATCAAAATTCAAGGTCCAGGGAATTACTCTCCGGCATATCCGGCAGTAAATAAATCTGGTTATTTCTTAAAGCTAAATGGTAATGCTGTGTTCTCTAACGGAGCAAACATAGAAGTAAACTTCTTACCATCAGGTACTTAGATTTTTAAGTTTGAGATTTTGATTCGTTGATTTTCTTTACGGCATTCATCATTTTTATGCAGGGATAGAGTTTCTTTAACTTTGCATAATTTACTGTAGTAGAAAGTACATTTCCAGATCCAACAAGTATGTCATCACAGATCCCTGCTGAAATAGCATCCATAAGATCTTCATCAGAAATGGGAATATTTTTTTCTTTAAAGCCATCAAGAATAGTCGTTATATTTGCTTCGGCCTTTTCATCGACAACAGCTTTTGCAACAAACTGATCCATTATACTCTTGAGTAGAGTTTGACACTTATCTGAGATCTGAAGTTTCTTGGCATCTTCGGTTACTCTTTGTGTATTGAAGAAAACGAGCATCGCTCTAAATGAATCAATATTTTTGACTTTCATTTGTTTCGGAAGTTTGTCTTCGTCTAGACCAATTTCCATCATCTCTTCAGCCCGGAGAAGTTGCTTAAATTCTTCCCACTTAACTTCATTAACATTGTATACATCTAGTAAATAAAACTTCAGCTTGTTCTCGTGAATCTCCATAAATGATTCTTTCTTATCTGCATGGCATTTAAAAACGAGATACATTGTAGAAAGTAACTTCACAATATCGGAGCTATGGAAAAATACATAATCTCCAACTTTTCCACCTTGTCCAAACCCTACAGAGTTCGACTCTAAAGATTTTACTTTTTCATTTGTTTTTCTAAGACGATCAGCGAGAGTGTTAATAATTGTTTTAAACCAAGGGTTCAATCCACTCATTGTTTTAGCAAAAGCTTTGAATGAAATTTCGATTACCTCAGTAGTCATAATCGCGGCGGCTGAACATGATCTTCTTGATGCTTTCTCATCAAAGTAGGCCATCTCTCCGATCACTTCACCTGATCTTAAAATAGCGAGATCAACAAATCCTCTTCCCTTTGGACGGTAAAGTCGAATTTGACCTGTCTGAATAATAAACAAAGATTCGGCCGGATCATTTTCATTAAAAATGATTTCACCTTGTTTGAATGTTCGAATCCCTGATTTCTTACCAGCTGCAGCTGTTGCCATTAAATCCTCTCTAAAATCAAACTTAGGGCCTCTCCCCCGCCGATACAAATTGACGCCATTCCATACTTGGAACTTTTGTGTTCCATAGCATTCATTAACGTCACTACAATTCTTGTACCAGAACACCCAATTGGGTGACCTAGAGAAACTCCGCCTCCAAATATATTTACTTTGGACTTATCTAATTCTAACTCTTTAATGGCCGCCATGGTAACAACGGCAAAAGCTTCATTAATTTCAAAGAGTTCTATATCAGATAAATTCAATCCAGATTTGTTTAAACATTTTTTCATGGCCTCTACTGGAGCAGTTGTAAACCAAGTTGGATCCTGTGCATGTGAGGCCCAAGAGACTATTTTAAACTTTGCTTGATCTTTATACTTTTCTCCACCAAGAACAATTGCCGCCGCCCCATCATTGATAGTTGAAGCATTCGCTGCAGTAATAGAACCATTTTTATCAAAGGCAGGACGAAGTTTTGGAATCTTTTCAAAGTTAGCTTTAAAAGGACCTTCATCTGAATCAACTGTTACATCACCTTTTCGAGAAGAGATAACGACTGGAGTAATTTCAGATTTAAAGTGTCCATCGGTTGAAGCTTGCTGAGCTTTTTTAAATGAATTTATTGCAAATTCATCTTGCTCTTCTCTAGTAAAATTATATTTCTTTGCACATTCTTCAGCACAATTTCCCATTGGCTGATCAGAGTACACATCCCAAAGGCCATCCCATTGCATAGAATCTTTCATCTCTGTGGCACCAAACTTAAATCCTGTCCGGCTTCCTGGTAAAAGATGAGGGGCCAAAGACATATTTTCCATTCCTCCGGCCACTACAGTTTCATTGTCTCCACACATAATAGACTGTGCGCCCATAATGATTGTTTTCATTCCAGATCCACATACTTTATTAACTGTCGTGCAAGGAACAGAATCTGGCAGTTTTGCGAAGAGTGCAGCTTGTCTTGCTGGCGCTTGTCCTACACCTGCTTGAACAACATTACCCATAAAAACTTCATCTACATCTGCTGTGGCCACGCCGGCCTTTTCAATGGCCCCTTGTATTGCACTTGCTCCAAGTTTTGGTGCAGGTACTGTAGAAAGAGATCCAAAAAAAGTCCCCGAAGGTGTACGACTTCCACTTAAAATATATACGCTCATTAGAGACCATCCTTTTTAATTAAACTGACAATTAAGAATTCACATTGAGCCCGTTTAAGGCACCAAGATTAAAGCACAAATGGCAAAAAGGGTCGAGGCTAATAGCCCAATGTAGAGTGGAGTTCTGTCTTAAAGTTTGAATCGAAATGACATAAGTTATTTAGATTAATATATGACTCAGTGGCACAAAGTGACTCTCCGTCTTCTAGAGAGAATGAAAACTTCTTCCACTTTCCTTTCCTTAAAAGGAATATATCCAGATGATCCGCAGAAAACTTTTCTTGATTCTTTATAAGGTTTCTAAAGTAAAGCTTACCTGCTTTGAACTCAAATCCCTCCCACAGGCCCTTTGATTTCGTTTTAAGTGAAATTTTTAACTTCTTTGATAGATTTTGTTGACCCATGGCGCACTCCTTGCGACTTGATGCTTCATTAACCTAAGTGTATATAAAGGCAAAATATTGATCAAAGGGGTAATAAATGCTCTCCAGAAAAGAGCATCAGGAAAAGCCAAATCACTTACCTGATGAGTGGAAGAAAAAAGTCACAGAATTATTAATATCTATATATGGGGATAAGTTCGATCAATCGAATTTTGAATTTCATATCTTTGGGATGACCTATCCTTCAGAAATGTTACTCACAGTTTCTTTGGTAAATACTAAAGATGAGAGTGCAGCACCTGTTACTTATCATGTCTCAGCTGACCTAGATGAAAAGACAAAGGCCGACAAAACTATTGCACAACTCGTAGATTCTATCGGTATCTTTTTTGATAATTACTTTGATGACCCTGAGTGGAATGACTTCTTCTCTAAATGGGAAGAAACCACTTTTAAAGGAAGTAAACTTTTCTATAAGATTACTCGTGAAAATATTGGCCTAACCATTTTGGCAGATCAGATTCTCGACAGCGATAATAAAGTTCATTAATAAAAAAACCGGCCAATCGGCCGGTTTAATTCAAATTTAAATTTTATTAAGAATTTCTAAATTAATTATCTTCATCAAAAGATGGCTTCACAGTAACTTTTGTTTCGTAGGCCATATCTTGATCATCATCTAGATCTTCAGTCTCTGAGTCAAAGATATCATCAGAGTCAGATTCAATATTCATTTCTTTTAGAACACTAAAGAAAGTTTTCTCATCTGAAAGATCACCTAAGATCCCTTCGAGGTACTTAAGTGGATATTTATTAACAAGGTCTTCGATATAAAGTTGCAACTTCCCCTCTGCTAGGATCGATTGCTTCCTCTTAATTTCTTTCCAATTTTTAATATAATGAAATCGACAAAACCCAAGAGTTGTTGTCGGATTGTCACAATTTTTCACCTGACAATCATCATTTTCAGAAGTGAAGAAGTCCATAGTTTTTAAAGACTCAAAAATGTCTTTAAGAGAATGCTCTTCACTTAAACCAACCACTTCTTCAGCTAGGTTTTCTTTAATCTCTTTAACAAGACCTTTTGTCTCTTTTGCCGTTGGACCACTATCTTTTTTTGAAGTCTTTTTCGTTTTGGCCGGAGCTTCAGCTGGTGCAGCTTTTTTAGCTACTTTTTTCTCAGCTTTCTTCGCAACTTTTTTAGCGACTTTCTTTTCAGCTTTCTTCGCAACTTTTTTAGCGACTTTCTTTTCAGCCTTCTTCGCAACTTTTTTCTTAGCTACTTTCTTAGCTACTTTCTTTTTTGCCACTTTTTTCTTAGCTACTTTTTTAGCAACCTTTTTCTTAGCTACTTTCTTAGCTACTTTTTTAGCAACTTTTTTCTTAGCTGTTTTTTTAGCGACTTTTTTCTTAGCTGTTTTTTTAGCGACTTTTTTCTTAGCTGTTTTTTTAGCAACTTTTTTCTTAGCTGCTTTTTTTGCAACTTTTTTCTTAGCTACTTTTTTCTTAGCTGTTTTTTTCTTGGCCATATTCATGCTCTCCAAAATTTTCTTTAACAAGACGCTTGCTCCTCGCCAAAGGGAAAAATGATAATAATTCGTATCACTTACAATGCCCCTATGGCAATCTAGTCGCCCCTAGTTTATCGCTTTAAGCTCGTTTGCTGCAATCACTAATCTCTGTATTTCACTGGTCCCTTCATAGATCTCAGTAATTTTTGCATCTCTAAAATGACGCTCTACGGGATATTCTCTTGTGTAACCATTCCCACCACATACCTGGATGGCCTTTGTAGCAATCCACATTGCCGCCTCAGAGGCAAAAAGTTTGGCCTGGGCAGCTTCCTTACCATAAGGCAGCTTCTTATCTTTCAGCTGACTTGCGTGGTAAATCAGCAGTCTTGAAGCAGCTATCTTAGTACTCATATCAGCAATTATAAACTGAATGGCCTGAAGATTAGATATTGGAGCACCGAATTGAACTCTTTCTTTCGAATATCTCGTAGCGTATCTAAATGCTGCTTCGGCAATACCTAATGCTTGAGCAGCAATCCCTATTCGCCCACCGTCAAGAGTGGCCAATCCAATACTGAATCCCTTCTCTTCTTTAAAAAGAAGGTTTTCTTTGGGGACTTTAACTTTATCTAAATTAATTTGAGTCGTAGAAGATCCTTTAATTCCCAGCTTGTCTTCACATTTCATCACTTCGAATCCAGGAGAATCTGTCTCAACAACAAGTGCTGACATACCTTTGTGATCTTCTGTTTTTCTAGTTTTAGCAAAAACAATCGCTAGACCTGCTTCCTTACCATTGGTTATCCAGTTCTTAGTTCCGGTAACTTCATAGTGATCATCTTTTTCTATGGCCATGGTTGTGAGACTTGCCGCATCTGAACCAGCATTTGGCTCACTCAAGCAAAAACAACCAATTTTTTCCCCGCTGGCCAACATTGGGAGATACTTCTTTTTTGTTTCTTCTGAACCAAAGTTTAAAATTGGCCAAGTCGCCAAAGAAGAGTGAGCAGAAACAAGAACTCCAGTTGAAGCACAACCTCGAGAGAGTTCTTCCACTAGGATCGAGTAGGATAAGTAATCCATACCAGCTCCACCGTACTCTTCAGGAACGAAAATCCCTAGGAATCCATTTTCAGCAAGTTTAGCCACCAACTCATCTGGAATTTTTCCATTATGGTCAATTGATTCTGCAAGAGGAGCGACCTCCTGATCAGAAAATTTAGCCACCATGTCTTTCAATTCGAGATAATCATTTTCCAAAATCATATTATTTGTCCTATTAACTTATTTTTTTGAGTAATCGTAAAATCCCTTACCAGACTTCCTTCCATACCTTCCAGCAAGAACGTATTTTTTGAGGAGAGGGCAAGCTCTGTATTTAGTATCGCCAAGTCCTTCGTGAAGAACATTCATAATCGCAAGGCATGTATCAAGTCCTATAAAGTCTGCTAATTCGAGTGGACCCATGGGCTGATTACATCCTAACTTCATAGCTGTATCGATATCTGAGACAGAGGCCACACCTTCATACAAAGTATAAACAGCTTCATTTATCATTGGCATGAGGATTCTATTCACAGCAAAGCCGGCCACATCGTTAGCCTTAATGAATGTTTTCCCCATTTTTACAGCTACAGCTTCTACGGCATCAAAAACGGCCTCTTCGGTTTCAAGTCCACGAATTCCTTCAACTAGCTTCATTACAGGAACGGGGTTCATAAAGTGCATTCCAGCAACTTTCTCAGGTCTAGCTGTTGCAGCAGCAATTTCGGTGATTGATATAGAAGATGTATTAGTAGCAAGAATTGTCTTTGGGCCTGCTACCTCATCAAGTTGCTTAAAAATTTCAAATTTAATCTTTTTATTTTCTGTGGCGGCTTCAATGATCAGATCACAGTTTTTAAAATCTTGAAGGTGATGAGCTTTCTTTAACTTAGCAAGTGCGTCATCTACATGGGACTGATCCCATTTCCCTTTACCAAGGCCTCTTTCCAGTTGAGATTTAATAAACTCTATTCCATGCTCGAGATTTTCAGTACTTGCATCAAATATAAGAGTTTCAAAGCCACTTTGAGCAGCAACCTGTGCAATCCCTCTTCCCATTTGCCCTGCGCCAACAATTCCAATAGTTCGAATTTCGTACATATTAGACCTTTTTCCTTTAAATTCACCTTATTAATCACTGAGGAATATACCTAGAGCGCCAAGCCTTATCAAATAAAACCTTGCCAACCCCCCCGATTTGAATTAAAAAGTTGATTCAAAAATAGACAAGCTGTATTGCATCAGTTGCTAAAAAGTTAAATGTTTAGAGGAGTTGGCCGTGCCACATCATAAATCAGCTAAAAAAAGAGTAAGACAAACAGAAAGAAGAACAGAGTTAAATAGGTCTCTTAAAACGAGAACTAAGACTGTTTTAAAAGCAATTAGAACTTCTATATTAGAAAGTAAAAAAGAAGATGCTCTAAAAACACTTCCACTTGTTCAAAGTTACCTTGCAAGACTTGCTAAGAAAGGAATTATCAAAAATAATACCGCAGCAAGAACAACTTCAAGACTTACTTCACAAATTACAAAACTTTAAATTTTATTTAAATGATAACTATCTAAGCCCCTCTTTCTAGAGGGGCTTTTTAGTATTGGCCCAAATAGATTTCTCTAATTTTATTTTTGAGGAGCGGATTCTTTTGCTTCGCTAATAATTCCAACTCTGAGAATTGATGAATATCTGAAACAAGCTCATCTTGTTTCCAGAGTTTAGAATGCATTTCTATTTCTTTGTCATATTTACTTGCTCTAGATTTTTTCTGTATATATCCAGGGTCTAAGATTTTTGCGAGATGGCCTTGCATGAATCCAAATAAACTTCTGAGTGAGTCAAAATCCATCTCTAGCCGAGTTAAAGTTTTAAAAAATTGTTTCCTATTTCTCTTACCAAACTCAGAGGCGAGTGCGAACTGATCAAGCCTCGACTCAGAAATTAGATATTTAACTTTTTCTAAAGTTAGAGAGGAGCCTTGAGTTTCAAGCCTAAGAGTTCGAATTGCATGTACAAAATCTTGTGTCGTATTAGGGATAGCAGAGAGTAGGTAATTTTGGATTTCAGAGTTCAGCTGAACTCCCATCTCATTACCTAAAAAGGTTAACAATTTCCCTTGTTCCCAAAACCTTGGCACTTCCATTTTCAACGTATTTATATGATTTGATTTTGCCATCTCATCAAAGATTTTATTATCACTAGAAAAAACCATAACAAAAATTCGGTCATCAATTGTAATTTCACCTTTAATAAAACGTTCCAAAAGCGGTTTGGACATATCTTCAGGTCTAAGGATAAGCCAAGAGTCATTATCCCCCATGGAAAAGAGATCCATTGTAGAGAGCTTAGATTCTATCCAGGAGCTATCGACCTCTGAACCTAAGGCTATCTTAAACTCTCCAGCTTTTTTTAATTTGTGATTTACTAAACTCTCGATGAAAGGATCAAACACTGAAACAGCATGAACACCTTTGAGAGAAAAATCGATGACACTAGGATTATTTCTAAAAAACTCCCAAGGGAACCACTTAGAATGCATCTAATACCTCTTGCTTAAACGTTGTCGCAACCGTTTTAGATGCTGCCTTAATGGCCTCTTGTTGAGACCTTTTATTCTTTGTGAAGTTAACAACTCCTCCACTATCTGGACCTAAATTCCCTGAGATCTCTCTCGTAAACGCTGCAGATACATCTAGGCTTTCCTGAAAAATAACTCGAGGGTGACCATGAAGATATTTTCCAAACTTACCTTTTGCGACTTCTAGATCTAACTTATTGGGTGATTTAATGAGAATCAACCTAAGTCTTAGATCGATCTGATTCCTCGAAGGTATAAAAAATTCATTTCGAGTCCCAATTGAGTTTGCGATATCACCAGTGGTGAACTTTGTCGCTGTAACCTTAGAAGTGTCCTTGAGGTGTCTTGGGCTTTCGATTATCCCTAACAGTACAGCATCACTCTTATGAGTGTATTCAGACTGAACACCAAGGTCCATATAACTCATCATAAGAGATTTGATCTCATCAGTTAAAGGACCTGAAACTTTAGAGATCGGTGTATGGTTAATAAAAACAGGGATAGCAAGTGAGTTAATTCCATATATAGAAAGTGGATTTTCGCTATTTTTAACCTGATAACCACTACAAGAGCTTAGAAAAAGGCAAAGTACGAATATTTGAATTATTTTAGACATACTTTTTTATACCTCAATAAGACCATATAAACAAAAGCCGATAGACCTAAAAACAGGTACTAGACGCACTCAGCATAAAATAGGCTACTTTTCAGTTCCAAGATTGTTAGGCATAAAGGAGTTATGAGTAAATTTAAGACGCTTTCTTCACTGCTAAAAGATAATCAGTTTTCAGATGTTAAAGCTGAATCAACATATTCACCAAACAAAAAAAAATCTAAGTACACTTCTGATACTTTCGATTTTTTAACTTTGATTAGAGAATGGGAAGAAATTGTAGGGCCTAGATTATCTGCTCATACTGTTCCTCTTAGAAACTCAAAGAAAGTTTTAACAGTATTAAGCGACCACTCTGCTTTCAGCCAACAGTTAAGCTTTTTGGAACAAGTTCTTATTCAGAAGATAATCTCTCGATTCCCAAGTTTGAATGGAAAGATTAAAAAAATTATGTTCCAAACAAACCCGAGGCACTTTAGAGAACAAATGTCTGTAAAAGAGCCACTCAAACGAAAAACAGAAACAGTTGAAGAGATGACACATAAATTCTCTCCTGTAGACCAAAAGCTCTTAAAAGAAGCCGAGCAAATGTTCAATGAAGTCGATGATGATGATATGAAAAAAAGTCTAACTTCCTTGTTCGTGCAACTTAATAAACCTAAGAACTAAATAAGGCTCACTTGAAATAATTTTCTTTTCGAGACTTTTAGATTCATATTCTGACTCTAAATGTGTCTGCTCTTTATTTTTACCCAAAAGAATATAGGCCCTACCTCCAGGACTTAAGATCTTTTCAACCCCTTTGATAAGGTCTCTCGGACTTAACTCTTCAGAAAACTTAGATTTTTTCACGACTAAGTTTTCAGGAATTCTTCCCTTTCCAGAATCATAATAAGGAGGATTACAGAGGATGAGGTCAACATTGAGTTTGATATCTTGGATTTTCTCATTTCGGATTTTGACTTTTGTATCAGACAAATGATTCTGAATATTTTTATTTAAATGAGAGATATAAACGGACTGAGGTTCAAGTAAGGTAAGGTTTTTCACAGTACCTTCAAATTTATTTATAAATTCAAGACCAACAATTCCACATCCAGCACCTATATCAACAACAGAGTTGAATTCGTCTTCGCTTGAGTCAGAAATGACTTGGTTAACTAAGAATATTGAATCTTCAGAAAAATGATACTCGTCAGGCTGAGAGTAACTGAAGGAGATCTTTGATTTCATTTATTTTATTACCTTCTCTTAGGAGATTAAATGAAAGGTCTTTATTAATTAAAATCATTGTCGAGCTATTTCCAGAAGTTTTAATAGTTCCTTGAGAAATGATAGTCGCTTTAGGACAATGTTTTTCTTTGAAATTATTTGCTTCTTCATATGTCAAAGCAGGCGGTTCTCCAGTTCGGTTTACACTTGTCGAAAGGATCGGAGCCTCAACTTTTATTAGTAATGAAGCAATTTCAGGATGATCTAATAATCTTACACATATATGGGGCTTATTTTGAAAAACCTGATTTGGAATTTTTCCTTTTGACCACTCTGATGGAAGTCCAAGGGTAGATTCTAAATTGAATAACCGTGTGAGCCATGTGTCACTTAATGTTGAAGGAATATCAAAGAACTCCTTTAAAGAGTTCAGGTCTGAAAATAAAATTGAAAGAGGTTTATCATTTGAAGTATTTTTAGCTTTCGCAACGAGAGAAGGGCCCCATTCATCAAAAATACTTGTGCCAATTCCCCATACGGTATCTGTAGGATAAATATACATTTTTGTTTCAATTTTCATGACTGAAGTACTAACCACCAAAGAAGTTCTTCGTCTTTATCACCTAGGAGAAGTAAATTGTAAATATTGAAAGAGATTGCCCTACCTGTTTCTAATGACTTCCGAAAAAGTTTCCTCTTTACATTAAAACGGGCCCCTTTCATCCACCCAACCTTTTTAACAATTTCTTTTTTTAAAGGTTCATAAGTTATGAGCCTTAATGCTGTTAAATTTTCATATGGGTCGCTTCGATTTCCGAGTTCAACAGCTCTTTTAATAATTTCCTTTCGTTCTTCTAAATCATTTGGCAAATATTCTGAAAAGACCCACAATGCATGATCTGACATTTCTCTAATCACATTTGTATTCAAACTTCTCTTAAAATAATTTCTTATCTCATTTGAGGTCGTTCTTCCTCTGAGCGCGGAGTACCAAAATTCAAAATACTCTCTTCCTCTCCTTCCCTCGACAGATAAACTTCGCAATTCTAATAAAGACCAATTAGCTTCTGTCTTATCGACAAGGGTCCTTATCTCTTTTCCATCAATAAATAAGGAGAAGTTCGCGACCATAATTCGAACTTCTTTTTGAAGTAATTTTTCAGCGTAGGCTTTATTTACAATCTTCTTTAGGGAATCAATGAGAGGTTGAATCTCCTCACTTTTTTCTGGAGCACTTTTAGGAACTCTAATCCTTTGAATTGAATAAATATACCTGATGGGATCAAGATGAATTAAATTCTTAATTTCTCTTTTTGCCCAAGAAATATTTCCCCATTCAAGAGCAATCATTAATCTTGTTAAAACAGCATAAACATTTTCACTCTTTTTTACCTTCTCCAAATAACTATTTAGGAGGTCTAACCTTTCATGAGCTTTTAGTTTAAAGTCTTCATTCATTATCTTTATAAAAATTCCAGAAAAGCTTTTCTCACTAAATTCATGAGAGCTAAGTTTTTCCATTCTTTTAATTTTATTTACTTTTTTCTTCTTGATTTTATATGGCTTCAAATAATCTTTGATTTCTAGATTCTTTTTTTTAAGATCATTATATTCAATTAGTGCTCCAAGCTCACCAGAAATTCTAAATGAACACTTATCCTTAAAGTTCTTCCAGTCTTTACTTAAGTTTTGATGTTGAATTATTAAATGGAGCTTTACACCAAATTTGTCTAGATCATTACAGCTTTCTGGAGCAGAGGAAGAAGTCGCCTTCAATCTAAATCCATGAACATCTATAATGGGATCAAATAGCAGTCCATCTATTTCTAAAACCTCAAATCCCGATGTACTTTTTTTTTTCTGATCAGCTGGCCGTAAAGTTTGGGCCTGTGCTGATGATACGATCGAGCCAATTAGTGGAAGAGGTTTATGAAGAATTTTTTTGTAATAGTAGATAACTGCAAAGAGTATCGTTAAGACTAAAACCAACAAAATATACAAATAACGGTCATTTCTAGATCTATGAATTGGATTCACATCAGAATCCTCATCATAGTCATCAACAACATTATCTAATTTCTTTGCCTGTGGAATTTCTATTCGATTTATATTTGCGTTTGCTGTTCTCTCAGAAGGAGGAACTACACTCTCTTCAACAATTGAAACATTAGGAGCTAGTTTTTTTTTTTCAGCCGACTCTAAATCGGCATCATCCTTTCCCTCAGATGTATCTCCCCCGATATCAGGATAATCAAGATCATCTCCCTCTGGAACTTTTCCATCGGAATTATTGCTAGGAGAATCATCAAAGGCCACTGGTTGAACCTTTTGAGACTTTTCTTTGACTGGAATTTGAATCATTTGAGTATTATCCGCCGGCTCGTCTTCAGGTAACTGAGTTGAACCATCATCCACTTTTGGATAATCTAATTCTCCAGACTCTGGAATTTTTTCATTTGTATCGGCCTTTCTTCTTCCAAGATTTGGTTTTGAAGGATTAAAAGAAGAAGTATTTCCAGGCTTGTCTTGAGTTACGACAACTGAAGGAGCCTCTGTAATTGGATTAAATTCTTGAGGAACATCTCCAAAAACATATTTATCTAGAAGATCCTGTTCTTTTATAAGAAACCAATAACCATTACCACGACTAATCTCATCGTTTGGCTGAAGAGAGTTTCTCTCTACGAACTCTAGAATTTTCTTTTTACTAACTGGACCTAGAATTTGTTTATTCCTAGTTCTTATTAGCCAAATTTTTTCGTTTTCTTCGCTCATAATCTTTAAAAGAAAAAGCCTATCAGGCCTTTAAGGTCTTCATCATTAAATCGAAGCCCGGCACTAATGGTGGCACTTCGGTTATCTTCCAACAAGTCTTCACCTGCTAATTTTCCATATAATACGTTCCACATTTGAATTTGTGTACTAATTCTAAAATTCACTCCGTATTCTCTAGCGTCACTATAATCAAAAATATCGAAACTGAAGCGCTGAGTCCAAGACTCTAAATGATAATCAAGTCCTAGCCCACCAGAAGACTCTATCAAGCCTCCCCTAAATGACCAATTATGGATTTTTCTTCCTAACTGAACATCAAATCTCCATTGGTCCTTTTTCTTTTCTTTGTTAATAGTAATGGTTTCGGCACCACCGTTTACGGATGTCGTAGTTATATTCTCAGACTCTGGACCAAACTCACTAGTCGTTAGACCAAGTAGGTAAAACCTTTCAGGTGATGGGAATATTTTTAAATGGGCTGAAGACTCTGCACCGTATTCTGTATTGGCCCCAGTGAAGACCGCAAGTTCTGTTCTAATTGAGTCAACTTTATTAACTAGTTTCTGAACTCCAGAAAGAGTTTCTTTAACTTCATCAGCAATTCCGTCATCAGCTAAGAATTGACCTACTGTTCCTTTTCCCGCCTTAATGTCTGCAATAATTTGCCTTAAGTCATCAGAAGCTTTTTTAGCATTTGATAAAATATTTTTTAAGTCTGAGATGGCAGACTCTTTGTTTTGATCATCAGTATGTTTAGCAAGATTTTTTGAAACTTTTTCAAAGTTCACAATCATGTCATTGATTCTTTTATCATTATCAACAACAACTGTTTTCATTTTTCCAATAAAGTCTTTTGCATCGGCCGTTAGTTTTTCAACGTTGTTTAAAATTTTCTTTATTGGAGGTGTTGAATCAACAGGAGCTAAAGTATTTTTAAGAGAAGAGATCATTTCTTTAACATCTTTAACAACTTCAGATGCATCTTTCATAATTGTTTCGAGACCAGCTCCCTCGAGGGCCACGATACTTCCACCTGACTCTAGCCTTTTATCACTCTTACCTATTTGAATTTCTAAGAATTTGTCTCCTAAAAACCCTACTGTCTTGATTCGAAGTTTTGAGTCAGTAGAAATTTTTACTTTCTCTAATACTTCAAAGGTAATTAAAGCGTTGTTTCCGATCAGTTCAATTTTCTTAATTCGACCAGCATTAATACCAGCAACTTTAATTGGAGTTTTAGGAAAGATCCCAGAGGCATCTTTAACGATGGTTTTGTATTCAACATAATCACCAAAACCAGATTGGTTAGATGTTATTTTGAAAGACATAAAAACGATGGCGGCCATGGTAGCTAATGCCATCAAGCCAACTTTAAACTCAGTCATTTAGTTCAGACTTCCTTGCCCAAATATTTATTCATCCATGATTACAGATTTAAAAACTCTTGAACTATTGGGTTCGTCGATTTTTTAAATTCTGAAACTGGTAAGTACTCAACAATGCTACCACGATCCAAAAAAGCAATAAAGTCGGAAATCTCTAAAGTTGCTTTTATATCGTGACTAATAATAATAGAGGTCATTCCTCGGTTTTTCTCATGTGTTTCAACAATAAGATCGTTCACCATTTTTGTCGTAATCGGATCAAGCCCAGTTGTCGGCTCATCATAAAGCATAATCTGTGGAGAAAGTGCCAATGCTCTTGCGAGGCCAACCCTCTTACGCATTCCGCCAGACAGTTCAGAAGGGAGTCTATGAAAGGCCTCTTCATTAATTCCAACGCTCAACAATAATTCTGAGACTCTCTCATCAATTTGTTTTTCATCTAGATTTGTAAACTCGTGAAGAGGAAAAGAAACATTCCCGTGGGCCGTTCGAGAGTCAAAAAGAGCTGCGTATTGAAAAAGCATTCCAAAATTTCTTCTAAACTCTCTTAGTTGCATTGGGGTTAATGTGGCGAGATCTTTTCCCAGAACCACAATTTGACCACTAGTAGGATGAAGTAATCCAAGAATATGCTTCAAAAGAGTCGACTTCCCCGCTCCTGAGAAACCCAAGATAGTCGTTATTTTTCCCTTAGCAATATTGAAATCTAATTCATTTAATATTGTATGGGGACCAAACGTTTTGGTTAGATTGTTAATTTGAATGGCATCTTCGATGTGATCAATCATATTAAAGTATGTGAACCAAAAAGCTGGTCAAAAAGTAGTCTAGTATTAATACCGATATCATTCCCCAAACCACGGCCAAGTTTGTTCCACGCCCGACTCCCTCAGCACCTTTGGTTACGGTAAAGCCAAAGTAAGTACCGATAACAGCGACAATAAAACCAAAAACGAAGGCCTTGATAATTCCTTGGATCATGTCTTCCATAAACATGAATTCTCCAAGTTTATTCAAATAAACTGCTTCATCAATCATTAATGCTTTTGTTCCGACTAACCATGAACCAACATTTCCAACCAGACAGAAGATTGTTGAAAGCATTGGCAAACAAATGGTTCCTGCAATAATTCGTGGTACGGCTAAATACTGAAATGAATCAATACCCATTACTTCTAAGGCATCAACTTGCTCGGTCACTTTCATCGTTCCAATCTGTGCAGCCATTGCTGCTCCTGCACGGCCAGCAACAATGAGTCCAGTTAGAACAGGACCAAGCTCTCTCGCGAGTGTAATAGAAACAACAGGACCAACTAAGGAGTCCACTGAAATCAATTTAAAACCGAAGTAAACTTGATAGGCCATCACCATTCCAGTGAAGCCCCCTGCGAGACAGATGATAAAGAGACTTTTATTTCCAATAAAATATAATTGCTGCATTAATATATTTATTCGAAAAGGTGGTTTTAAAAACCAATAGAAAAATTTTGAACCAAAACGAGAAACAGATCCCAACCCATCTATGGATTCGATAATCGCTGCTCCTAACTTTTCGGTATAGGTTCGCCCAAGGCTTGCCAAGTTCAATCTTCTCTCCTTGAATAGAACTTAATCTAAATTATAGGTCCTTGGGACACGAGAAGTCAGCAGACAAAATAACTCATAAGGAATTGTTCCTGTTTGTTCGGCAAAATCTAGGAATCGCTCAGGGTTATGATCCCAAACAGTGAAGACCTCACCTGCTTTGAGAGCTTCCCCTGCACTTTTATCAAAGAACACTTGGGCCATATCCATATTGACTCGCCCCACAATTTTTCCAAGATGACCTTTATATGGAATGGTCGCTCCCTGAAAACGAGTAAGAAATCCGTCTCCATAACCAAGAGCAATAATCGCGACAAAACCGTCATCGGGACAAGGAGTTGCTCCGTAACCCAATGGCATCCCCCGATCGACCTCAAAAACTCTAATAATATAAGTCTCAAGTCTTGAGATTATCTCCCCTTTCCAAAAACTATTAGGTCTTTCTGGTTTTATAAGGCTTGAAGGTCCGTACATCATTAGACCTGGCCTAACATGAGTTTCACTAAGACCACCCTTTTGCTCAATGGCCCCCGAGTTTGAAAGAGATGTTCTTTCAACATCAATACCAGCACTTTGAAAATCATTTTTAAGACTATCGAACTTTTCTAATTGTTGAACATTTCTTTTACTTTTGCTCATGCTTAATGAGGCCGAAGAGAAATGAGACATTAAATGATAAATTGATTTTCTTCCGCTTTTTTTAATATCTAAAATAATTTCTTCGGTTTGGTCTATATCGAGGCCAAGACGATTCATACCGGTATTAAATTTTAGAGTAAGGGGAAAGTGTTTAAACTCACTATTTTTCAAAAAGTAATCAAGATCTTCTTTATTTGAAATAACAGGGATAATTCTTCTATTTAAATATTGTTCAGCACATTCTTTTAAGTAAATTTGTATATCTGAGAATACATATATTTCGAACTCTCCATCTGGAATTTCTTGGCGAAGCTGAAGAGCTTCTCCTAAGGTAGCAGTTCCAAATTCCTTTATTCCAAGTTCACTATATGAAAATCTAACGATTGGGACAGCTCCGTGTCCATAGGCATCCGCTTTAACCATGAAAAGAACTTCATTGGAGGGACAAATTTCTTTTAATAAAGAGAAATTAGATTCGAACTTTGAAAGATCTACAAAAAGCCGACTTCTAAAACGCATGTCTAGAGGTCCGGGCTTTTATCAAATCCCATGAAGAATCCTTCTTTCAAAGGTGGCATGACTTTTTCTTCAACGTTTATTGGCTCAGGAGATTTCACTCTTACACCATGAAGAACTTTTCCTTCGACATGATTCATCCAAGCATCACTTGAGAAAGGAACAACCTGAATTTTTGGTGCAAGATCTCTAGCGAGAACTATATCCACATCTTCAAAATATTTCCAAAATGGATATCGGCTGACGTATGCCTTCATACTTCTAAAAACTCTTTCTGCATTTTCAGCAGTAGCCACGAGTCCAATATTGTTTACGCCCATGCAGTTTGTTCGATAAGAAAGTTTATATTGATTATCAAACCCGTTAAAAAATTCTGTTATAAACTGCTGCCAGTAAAATCTAACAGAAGGCTTGTCTCTGACAAAGTCAACGAGGCCTGAAAAATTTAAATCAATCAATGTATATTCATCAGCTGCAAGAACATTTTTGCTATCGTAATTTACATTATCCATAAGAGAGAAAAGCTCCCATGGTTGAACGAGTTGAGACTCTCTCTCTTTGACACTTCTTTGTTCTCGGAGTAAAAGTCTGCAGTAGATCCCTGAGATGTGAAGTTCTAAAGACTCCCAGTCAAAGTTATTTAAAAACTCTTCGTCACATGCCCTAACAAGAAGAACTTTATCCGGTAAATCATGTCGACCTCTAATCATGAGTGACATAATTTCTCCGCCCAACATATCTAATCCTATTTGGTTCGCCATATTTTGGGCGAATTGCTGGATTCCAGATTGGCAAGCTTGACCTAACCATAGAGAAGGAATTTTTTTGTATTTATCATTTTCTAACTCTGGAGAAACTAGTCTCTGTCCATTTTGAGATAGTTCTAATAGGGCCCACTCTCTCACTTCTTTAATAGAATCAAATGATTTTTCTAAGACTTTATAAAAGTCGTAAACATCTCTATGGGCCTCAAAACGATCAATTATAGATTTTAAGTAATCGTGATAATAATTTTCTTCTTTAAATTTTTCAGTTGCCCCCAAAAGCGATGTTACTTGTCGTTCAAGCTTTCCTTGAGTCAGCTTGAAGTTTTCATCTCTTTTAATAGCGGCCATGTCTCTATTGTATCGAACAAGAACTGATTTCAACTGTCCTCGAAGATTAGTCTCTTTCTTAATAAGTCCGTAGTTTGGAATTTCAAAAGTTGAAAAGACGAGAGGAACTGTAGCTTCATTATAATAAAAACAAAGTGGCAGTTGATTTGATTTCACAAAAGGATGATTTCTTAGAAGTCTTTCACCCTCACTCATGTTTCTTACGTCAACAATAGCGAGTGAAGGAATTTTAGCAAGAACGCCCTGCCAAAAAGATTTTAAGTCTTGATAAAAGTGAGGAATTACACCCATTGATCTAAAGATATCTGAAATTTCTTTCACATCTTCAATTTCGGGTAAAAGAAGTGCTACTGAGAGATTGTCAAAGTTCTCAAGTTCTTCTCTTTCATTTTCTCTTTCGGTCTTCCAGTTCATAAGATCACCTTTTTTGCCATTATGCCCAATCTTCTGCAATTCGTCTAATTTAGGACTGCAAAAGCTGTTCAGGAGATTCAATTTTAGCCAATTGCTCAGAGCTCAGGTGTATTTGGGCCAATTCATACAGTGGGACTCTTTCATTATAGAGATCTAGGAGTTTCTCTTTTCCAAGTTTCACAAGCGGCCTCGATTTATCATCCGCTATTCGTTCGAAGCAAACTTCAAATGGGCAGTTGAGGTAAACCATTCTGGCTTCTTTAAACCCTTTTATTTTCGCGACATTAACTCCACTTACTGCTCCACCTCCAAGGGCCAAGACAGTATCGTGACTCGATTTTAAAAACTCTTCCAAAGTTTCAGACTCCCTGCGTCTAAAATGGTCCCACCCTTTGGACTCGATAAATTCGGCCAAACTTTTAAAACCTTGCCCGGCTTTTTTGAATATTTCTTCATCTAGATCAAAACATTGATAAGTATTTGTATTCTTGGAAAATTTTTTTAGAAGTGTGCTTTTACCACTTCCCATGAATCCGCAAAGTAAATAAATCATTCTGATCTCCAAGGCCCAATCTTAGGCTCTGATCTTCTAACGCCCCATTCTATCCTGTAACTCCAAAGGAAGCCAAGCTCGAAGAATTTACTCAGATAAGGGTGAATAAATGAATCTATCTCCATGAAATTTCATGCTGATACGCAAAAAGACTTGCATAAGCACCCCTAGTGGCGTAAAGATTCATGTTCAATAAACTAATTTGAAGTTGAAGATATTTTCTGGAGTTGGAAATGGCAGTACCTAAGAAGAAAACAAGTGTATCAAGAAAAGGCAAGAGAAGAGGTGGACAACACCATAAACTAAGCCAAAAAGGAAATATCCTAGTAGATCCTACAACTGGAGAACTTACATTAAGACATTGTGTAACTCCATCTGGAACTTACAAAGGAACAAAAGTTTTCGAAACGAAAGCTGACAGAGAAGAGGTTGAAGACGAGGCGTAAAAACCTGTCGACAAAAAGACTTGTCAAAAGATAGAAATTAAAAAAAAATATGCCGGGGCCCTCAAGTAGGGCCCTTTTTTTTAATGGCAGAGGATAATATGCACAAAACGAAAATTCTTGGAACAGGAATGTTTGTTCCTAAAAAAGTTATGACTAACAATGATCTTGCTGAGGTCGTTGAGACAAATGACGAATGGATATATGAAAGAACGGGTATTCGGCAAAGGCATATTTGTAGTAATGAAGGTGGGGAGTTCCCGAGTGACATGGCCTACAATGCAACTCTCGATGCCTTAAAAGATGCTAACCTAGAGCCTGAAGATTTGGATATGATCCTCTTTGCTTCAGTAACTCCAGATATGAAGCTTCCAAACTCTGCTTCAATTCTTCAAACAAAACTTGGAATTAAAAATCAATGTGCATGTTTAGATATAGCGGCTGCCTGCTCCGGATTTGTTTACGGAGTTAATATGGCAGACACCATGATTAAAACAGGACTAATGAAAAATGTTTTAGTTGTTGGTTCTGAAATGCTTTCTCAAGAAGTTGATTGGAAAGACAGAAGAATATGTATCCTTTTTGGAGATGGTTGCGGTGTCGCCGTAGTGGGAAGATCTGAAGACGAGAGTAGTGATGGTCCAGAAATTCTAGCGTCTTGCCTAGGAGCTGACGGGTCAGGAAAAGAATTTTTTCAACAGACCGTTGGAG
Organism: Bacteriovoracaceae bacterium; assembly: GCA_023954635.1. Classification (GTDB taxonomy): domain Bacteria; phylum Bdellovibrionota; class Bacteriovoracia; order Bacteriovoracales; family Bacteriovoracaceae; genus M0603. Next base: position 56,261 of record JAGSHI010000001.1, on the reverse strand, counting down.
GAGCCGTTCAACCCTTAACTCCAGATATCATTATAAATAGAGAACACTTCATGCAAATGAAGGGAACAGAAATGTTTAAGGTCGCCACAAGAACTCTTGCAAAAAATGCAAAGAAAGTTTTAGCCATGGCAGAAATGACTCTAGATGATGTGGATTGGATTGTTCCTCATCAAGCAAATATAAGAATCATCGAGACAACAGCAAAAATGTTGGGTGCACCTATGGAAAAGGTGATTGTTAATATCGATAAGTATGCTAATACTTCAGCCGCAACTGTACCTATGGCCTTTCACGAAGCTATTAAAGATGGACGAATCAAACGTGGAGATATCGTTCTCTTTGATGCCTTTGGAGCAGGTTTAACTCATGGAGCGACTCTGTTGCGCTACTAACCCAGGAGTCTTTAATGACAAAATCAGTTACACTTTTATTCCCTGGTCAAGGGACTCAATATGTTGGAATGGGAAAAGCCCTTGAAGGTTCCCCTTCTTATGAACTTTTTGAAAAGGCCAATGAGGCCCTAGGTTTTTCACTTTCAACTTTAATGTTTGAAGGTCCAGAAGAAGATCTAAAACTCACAGAAAATACTCAACCTGCCATTCTCGCTCATTCAGTTGCTCTTTTTCAAAAAGTGAAAAATATTCTTGATGAGAAGGGAATAAAGATTGACCGTGTTTTAGGTCACTCTGTAGGAGAATATGCTGCTCTCGTTTCAGCAGGAGTTATCTCTTTTGAAGACGCCCTAAAGGCCGTGAATCTTCGAGGGAAATTTATGCAAGAAGCTGTCCCTGAAGGGAAAGGCAAAATGTACGCTGTAATGAAAGTTCCAGAAGATACGATTAGAAAAGCTTGTGATGCTGCTTCAACTGAAAATGCGAAAGTTATGCCAGCAAACTTTAATGAACCTAATCAAATCGTTATTAGTGGAGAAGCAGAAGCATGTGACAAAGCTATAAAGTGGATTGAAGAGAATCATAGTGACCCTTATAGAGCAGTTGAACTACAAGTCTCTGCTCCATTTCATTCTTCTCTCATGGAGCCTGCTGCTAAAAAATTGAATGAAGCTTTTGGAAGTTTCACTTTTAATAAAAATGAAATTCCATATGTGGCAAATATTGATGCTAAAGAATATGGGGCAGGAACAGATCCTGAGGTCATAAAAGAAAATCTTTTCAAACAAGTTGATGGGAGTGTTCTTTGGACTCAAAGTATTCAATCACTTCCGGAGGACACTGTTTGTCTAGAAGTTGGACCAGGAAGAGTACTAATGGGACTCGTTCGAAAAATTAATAGAGGGATAAAAGTCATTTCTCTAGATAAAGATGGTGCTTTTGACGATGTCAAAGAACTGTAAGGAGTAAAGATGATTGCGACATATAATGATTTAAAAGATAAAAAAATTCTCGTTACAGGGGCCACAAGAGGAATCGGAAGAGCGTTGGCTGAATCTTTGGCCGCTCAAGGGGCTCATGTCATTTTCAACTTTAGAGAAGGAAAAGAGGCCCAAGCTGAAGAACTTCAAGTTAAGTTAAAAGAACTTGGAGCAAGCGATGCCACTCCCCTAAAGTTTGATATTACGGACACTGCAACAATGAAAGAGTCGCTTGAAACTTTTGTTAAAGAGAACGGCGCCATAACTGGAGTGGTTAACAATGCAGGAATATCTAGAGATACGTTGGTTCTAAGACTTAAAGAAGAAGAACTTCAACAAGTTCTAGATACCAACCTTAGAGGAGCTATTATGCTGACTCAGATCCTCTCTAGATCATTCCTGAGAGCAGAAGACGTCTCTATTGTGAATATCAGCTCTATTGTGGGCCTGATGGGCAACCCTGGCCAAATAGCATACGCTGCGTCAAAAGCAGGAATGTTAGGGTTCACAAAATCCTATGCCAAAGAGTTAGCGAGTAAAAATGTAAGATGCAACGCAATATGCCCGGGATTTATTGCTACAGATATGACAGATAGTCTTGATGAAAAGGTAAAAGAAACGTATCTTTCTTCGATACCTTTAAATAGATTTGGGACCACTTCAGAGGTGGCCAATCTTGTGAGCTTTTTGCTATCCAAGGCATCTGCTTATTTAACTGGTGAAATAATAAAAATAGATGGCGGTTTATATATTTAATTAAAGCCGAATAATAATTGAAGGAGACAACTATGGAAGAGAAAGTAATCAACCTTATCTCTGAAGCGACAAAAATCGACAAAACAAAAATCAGTGGAGAGACTTCATTCGTTGATGACCTCAATCTTGATTCACTCGACATCGTAGAACTTATGATGAAGATGGAAGACGAGTTTGGTGTTGAAATACCTGAAGAGGACGCTGAAGGACTTAAGTCTGTAAAAGACGTAGTCGGATATCTCGAAAAGAAGTAACAATTCGAAAGTTTCAAGGCTCCTTTCGGAGCCTTTTTTCTTGGTAACGACTTGATTAGTATTTGATCTTTTAAGAATCAAAATCAGGAAGGAAAACATGAAGACAAATCGAGTAGCGATCACAGGTCTTGGAATAGTTTGTAGCAATGGACACAATCTTGAAGAGACATGGGAAAGCATCACGGCCGGAAATCCCGGAATTTCAAAAATAGAACAAATGGACATGTCTCACCTCGCAGTACAAATTGCAGGAGAGGTTAAAAATTTTAAACTTTCTGATGATGTACTTTCAGAAAGAGAACAGCCTAGGTATGACCGGTTTATCCACTTTGGATTAGCTGCTAGTCATGAGGCCTGGAAAAAATCTGGTCTCGATCAAAACAACCCTTACGATCCAACTCGAATTGGTTCAATCATGGGTGTTGGAATGGGTGGTTTCCCAGAGATTTTGAGATCTCATAAAACAATGATGGATAGAGGGCCAAGAAGAGTTTCTCCTTTTTTCATTCCATCAGTAATTCCTAATATGGTTACAGGACTTCTTTCAATTCAACTTGGAATGAAAGGGTTAAATTATACAGTTGCTTCTGCTTGTGCATCAGCTGCTCATGCTATTTCATCAGCAGCATATGAAATTATGCTTGGAAGACAAGACGTTATGGTAACCGGCGGAGCCGAGTCAGTGATCACTGATTTGCCTATGCAAGGTTTCATCTCAATGAAAGCACTTTCAAAAAGAAATGATGATCCGGCGACAGCTTCAAGACCTTTTGATACTGGTCGAGACGGTTTTGTTATGGGTGAAGGTTCTGGAATTTTAGTTTTAGAAAACTATGACAAGGCAGTAGAAAGAGGTGCAACCATTTATGCTGAAGTAGTAGGACATGGAGCAACTTCTGATGCTCACCATATCACTGCTCCACACCCAGATGGAGAAGGTGCTTATAGATGTATGACTCAAGCAATTGAGTTTGCAGGTATTAAGCCAAGCGATATTGGCTACGTAAATGCTCATGGAACTTCAACACCTCTTGGAGATGTTGGTGAAACCAATGCAGTAAAGAGAACTTTTGAAGATCATGCTTACAATATGTATGTAAGTTCAACTAAGAGTATGACTGGCCACCTACTTGGTGCCGCTGGTGGAATTGAATCTGTCTTTTGTACAATGGCCCTTCACACTGGAGTTTTACCTCCAACAATTAATTTGAATGATCAAGATCCACAATGTGATCTTAACTACATTCCAAATAAGGCCATAAAAAAACAAGTTGATTATGTTCTTAATAATTCTTTTGGTTTTGGTGGGACCAATTCATCATTGGTACTCAAACGATACGACGCTTAAGGAGAAGCCATGTTTCACAAGGATGCACAAACACTAAAAACGATGGACCCTGAAGTTCAGGCACTCATTGAAAAAGAGAAAACGAGGCAAGAAGAAGGATTAGAACTAATCGCTTCAGAAAATTATGCTTCTTTGGCAGTAATGGAAGCTCAGGGATCAGTTCTGACTAACAAGTATGCTGAAGGGCAACCTAAGAAAAGATATTATGGTGGATGTGAGTTTGTTGATGAAGTAGAACTTATTGCAAAACAAAGGGCCTGCGAGCTTTTCGATTGTAAGTTCGCCAATGTTCAACCCCACTCAGGATCCCAAGCAAATATGGCAGCTTATTTTGCTCTCATTCAACCAGGTGACACAATCCTTGGAATGGATCTAGCTCAAGGTGGACACCTTACACATGGCTCTCCAGTTAACTTTTCTGGACGAACTTATAATGTTGTTCCTTACGGACTTTCAGACGATACAGAACAAATTGATTATGATGCTTTGGCCAAGCTGGCCACTGAGCATAAACCAAAAATGATTGTGGCCGGGGCCAGTGCTTATCCTCGAACAATTGACTTTAAAAAGTTTAGAGAAATTGCAGATTCAGTCGGGGCCTACCTCATGGTAGATATGGCCCACATCGCAGGACTTGTAGCCGCGGGAGTTCATCCTTCTCCATTTCCTCATGCCCATGTTGTGACTTCAACAACTCACAAAACTTTGAGAGGCCCAAGAGGTGGAATCATTTTATCTAACGATGAAGAAATCGCTAAGAAAATTGATTTTCATGTATTCCCAGGAATTCAAGGTGGACCATTAGAGCATGTGATCGCAGCGAAAGCTGTGGCATTTAAAGAGGCCCTAGACCCTCAGTTTAAAGACTACCAACAAAGAGTGATTGCTAACGCTGAAGTTCTCGCCAACTCTCTTAAGAAAGAAGGGGTTGAGATTGTTTCAGGTGGATCTGACAACCATCTCTTATTAGTTAAAACAGATTCTGTTGGGCTCACAGGAAAAGAGGCCGAAAAGACTTTAGAGCTAGCGGGAATTACTTGTAATAAAAATATGATTCCAAACGATACAAGATCTCCATTTGTAACCTCTGGTGTAAGGCTTGGGACTCCGGCCATAACCACAAGAGGGCTAGATTCATCACATATGCAAATGATAGCAGGATGGATTAACAAATCTCTTCGTAACTCTGGCGATGAGAAAATTATTGCTGATATTAGAAAAGAAGTTCTCTCGCTTTGTAGAGATTTTCCAGTCTATAAAAACTAAATATCACTAGGCCCCATCTTGCAGGTGTGAGATGGGCAAATTCTTAAATTCTTAAGAAAAAGCCTGCCCGGCAACAACAACCAAAAATATAACCAGAATGAACTGAGATAATATGCGAACGTACATTTTGAGTCTCTCTTTAAGCGTAATTTGTGTGTGTCTTTGTGTGTACTAAAAGCCTAACAGCCTGCCCTTTTGGCTACAACAAACATCATCTTACAAATTCCTCTGCAAAAATTATCTTGGTCTTGCCAATGGATTCTCCCATTAGGTATGTTGAGAGTTATAGGAGAATTTATGCACTGCCCCGTATGCGTCGCTGAAGATACAAAAGTTATCGATTCCAGACTACTCATGGAAGGCAAAACTGTGAGAAGACGAAGAAAATGTCTCTCCTGTGAGCATAGGTTCACTACCTATGAAAAATTCCAAGTTCAAATGCCTGTCGTTGTCAAAAGTAGTGACGGAAGAAGAGAATCCTACAATCGAGACAAAATACTTAAGGGTCTGAAAAAGGCCTGCCAAAAGCGCCCCATATCAATGGAGCAAATTGACGAATTATTAGATGATCTCGAAAAAAGCCTCTTAGAGTTTGAAGGAAAAGAAGTTCCTTCGAGTTTTATTGGTGAACACATTATGCAAAGTCTAAACAAGCTCGATCCAGTGTCATATATTAGATATGGTTCCTTTTATTGGAACTTTGATGATGTTGAAGACTTTGTCAGCAGTTTGAAATCTAAATCTTCTCCTATCATTGAAAAAGGCAACCAAAGTGAGCAACTCCAGTAGTAATTCTCTTGCTAGAGAATATGCATTTAAATTTGTTTACCATCTTCAACTTGAGAACAATTCTGACCTTGTTGAGAAGCTAAAGTCATCTGAGAATCCGATGGGTGAACTTGAAACAGAAAGACTTGCTTTTGATGTTTCCTTTTTTGAAGAAGACAATGAACATCCAAACAATAGTCTTCCAGAAGAAGCTCGTTTTTTTGGATTCAAACACATCAATAATATTTTAGGTCGATACGAAACTCTTAAAGAAGAACTTAAACCTTTCCTTCGTGGCTGGACTCTTGATCGTATTGATAAAACAGACCTCATAGTATTACTTCTAGGTCTCTCTGAGCTTAACGATAGCTCAACTCCTAAGAAAGTCGTTATCAATGAAGCCATAAATCTTTCTAAAAAGTATGGAAACAAAGACAGCTATTCATTCGTCAATGGCGTTCTAGACAGTTATGGAAGTAAGTAAAGACTCAGAAATACTTGAAAAATTCTCTCAAGACTTTCTTGGGATTATTTGGGTAACTAAAAGCTCCCTTGAGAATAAACCTGATTTTTTTGAGACTATGGACTACCTAATGGATGGAGTTCTGACGAAGTTTCTAAGTAACGAGTCTTTTGTTAACAGTAAGAAAAATCTATTCATTGGAAAAAGTTTCGATAGACCTTTTTTCCTTATCCACCTCGAAGAAAACCTTCAAAAGATCTTAGAAGAAAGTAAAAACCTTCTAAAGATTTCACTTAAAGAAGATGAGCCAAGAAAGAAGTTTCTTGTCATTAATAATACAAATGCTCGTATTTCAAAAGAATTGTCGAAATCATTTCCAGGTCTGGAGTTTGAGTCAGTTAACTAAAACTGACTCAATAAAATTCTATTTTATAGCGCAGATATAAGTAACCCAAGAGTCGCAGTTTTCTTCATCCTCACTTGGATAAAACTCACCGTCTCCAGTTCCGTCTTCTTCGTCACCTTCCCAATAGATTATTGATTTTGAAAAGCCGGCCTCTTCTAGGATCTCTCTAAGCTCTGCAGGTGACCACATTCTCCAGTCGTAAGTAAAAACTTTCTTATGCTTAACACCGTCAATTTTAAAATGAATATAATAGAGAACTTCACCCGTTAATGGGTTATATCGATCACAGTCCCAATAATAGTTATGGGTTCCATGTTTAGTCTTTTCTTCCATTGGTTGAAAGCATTCAGTTCCACCAAAAAGGTCAATAAAGAATGTTCCTTCGTCTTTAAGGCCTTGGTGAACTTTTTTAAAGTATTCAAGAAGTTGCTTTCTTTTCTTGAAACAAAAATAAGAAAAATTAAAGGCCACGATAACATCAGATTTAAAATCAAATTCATCGAGAACATTTCCTTCGATGTATTTCATTCTTGTCTGTTCTTCTTCATTTAGTCTTGTGTAGTGGTGCTTTTTACCATACTCAATTGGCTCAGGATCGAGATCAATTCCCCAAGCAGTTCTTGTGGCATCTTGCTTAACCCAGTCACAGGCCATGGCAGCAGTTCCACCAAAGTCTTCTCTAAGAGAAAGTGGGTCTCTTTTGAATAACCTTTTATATTCTTTATTGATAAATTCAATATCAGCTTCATGACACTGGACAGAGTCTTCATATAGTCTATGTTTCTCTTCAACCGTAAGGGCGCTGGCCATTTTTTTCTTGGTCATCTCTTAACTCCACATTCTCAATTTTTAGATCAACAGCATATATCCGGTGGAAAGATGTGTCATCACAATTAATGAAATCTTAATATTTCTGGTAGGATTTAACCTCTTGTAATCCAGAGCCAAAGTGGTCGTTCACGCGACCTTTGGCCTCAAATCTGAGGTCATTTGTGACGTAGACTGCCCGGGCCAGATCAATAAATTCCTGGTCAAATTTTTTGCTCCGCTCCTTATCTCGAATATCATCTTCAATTTTCCAAAGCTTTGTATTTACTTCAATCAGATCATTTAAGAAGGTCTCTATTCCTTCTAATTTGAGGTCCGCGAGAGTCTTCGTGAGTACAGACTCTTCTTTGTTCACATGGATTAGTTTTTCTTCGTCCGTAATGAACTTTTGTTTGATTCTAAGAATTGAGAGCTTATCAACTAACTCACCTAAGGGAACTTCTACGGTTACATTCATGGCGAAAACTCCTCTAACTCAATTTTAATATATTTAACTTCTAAAATCATATACTCCATTGTGCCCTTTGGGGAGTGGACCGTCACTTCATCCCCTTCTTCTTTTCCAATTAGAGCTTTTCCGATAGGAGAAAGCCAACTAATAAGTCCTTTAGGAGTATCAATTTCATCAGCACCAACAATGGAATAAGTTTTTTTAATGTTATCTTCTGATTCGAGTAGAACAGTAGCACCGAACTGTATTTTCTCACTTCTTGAAATTTCCGGGTCAACAATAAGAGCTATATCTATTCTCTTAGAGAGAAACCTTAGTCTTCTATCTATCTCTCGAAGTCTTTTCTTTCCATACTGATAATCTGCATTTTCAGAACGATCCCCCAAGGAAGCTGCCCAAGTCACAACCTTAACGGTTTTGGGTCTCTCATTTTTGGTTAGATGGTTATGCTCATCTTGTAACTTCTTAAATCCTAATGGTGTTATATAGTTTTTTGGATTGTTCATACTGACAATGATTTTAACAAACCTTTTGAAGCATCTTCGACAATATCTAGAACTTCTTCAAATCCATCAGCACCACCATAATAAGGATCTGGAACTTCTTTTTCGGGTCGAGTTTCACAGTAGTCACAAAACATTACGATTTTTTCTCGATACTCTTTGGAATGATCAAGTTCATAGAGATCCTTAAAGTTTCTATTGTCCATTGCAATTATTAGATCAAACTTTTTAAAATCTTCTAGAGCAAATTTTCTCGAGATTGATGCTAATTCCACTCCCCGTCTATCGGCGTGATCCCTCATTCTAATGTCTGCCATCTCCCCAGCGTGAAACCCAGTGATTCCACATGAGTCAATTTGAAAATTTTGGTCTAATCCACTCTCTCTTACAAGATGTGTGAAAACTCCTTCAGCAGCAGGGGATCGACATATATTTCCTAAACAAACGAAGAGTATCTTGTGCATGGAGTCCTCATAGAAATGACAAATTCAAAAATTGATAGTACTTCTATTTTATTCTATCAACACTATTATTTGAAGGTGAGAAATGGCCATTAGAGATGTCATCAGAATGGGAAATCCTATACTTAGAAAAGTGGCTGAAGTTGTTCCAGTTGATGAAATTACATCAGATGCAATGAAAGAACTTGTCCAAGATATGTTCGAGACTATGAATGCTGAACAAGGAATTGGGATTGCTGCCCCACAAATTGGTGTTTCCAAACAAGTTGCCATTATTACAATTCCAAGTGAGGAGGGAAAAGAAGACCCAGACTCCTCTCCTGTTATTGTTGTCTTTAATCCAAAAATAAGTGTGATTGATGAAGAGCTCCAAGGTTTTTGGGAGGGATGTTTATCTGTTCCTGGACTTAGAGGTTTTGTAGAAAGGCCAAGAAAAGTTCTCATTGAATATTATGACCATCAGGCCAATCAACAAAAAATTGAAGTCGAAGATTTTCTAGCGACTGTGTTTCAACACGAGTTAGATCATTTATTCGGTCAGCTCTATGTCGACAGAATAAAAGACATTACCAAACTCTCATATAATGAGGAATTTCAAGAATTTCACACTGAAGATTAGTGGAGTGATTCACTTTAATTAAAAAAATATTTACTATAATATTTATAGCGACTCAAATCATTGAAAGTAGTGTCCTAACTTCACCTCAAAAAACATGATCAAAAAGTTCAACTTCTAATAATACTTCTTCGTTTTCCGATAAGTTAGCAAGGAATCTGAGGAATTTATGCGTGTCAGGAAAAGATATTTATACGGAGCTGTCTTATCATTGGGATTGATGGGATCAGCTGCCCTATGGAATATTCATCAACAAGAATCTTATACAAATTTTTGGAGTGATAACCAATCACTCAAAAGAATGCCTGCCCATGAAGAAAAGAAAAGTCGTGACATAAACCTCTACAGAGATTTCTTCATGCCAAATACATTTGGAAGAATGCTCGACTATAAAATTGTACCAAGAGTAAGAACAAACAAAGACGGACAATTTGTAAAAGAAAAACTTAACGAAGTTATCCAATCATCACTTGCTAAAAGTATAATTGACTCTAAAAATGGAGAGAATCCTTTCCATCACAACTTAAAAAATAACCTAGTTGAAGGTTTTATAAAGAAGTTCATCAAGACTTTAAAAATTGTTAAGATTGCGAATGGTGCCTTCCAGATTGATTTACAGTTTATTCCAAAGGAAAACAGAAATTTTAATTTTAATAAACTTCTCAACTCCAATAATTTAATCAATCATCACCAGAAAGGAAATCTCTCAGACTTCCTCGAAGAAAAAGAGAAGACACTTGTCGAAATAATTTCTGAGAACAATATTCCATCAGATGGAGACACTTATCAGTATATGGGAGGAGTCGTCAGTATTTGGATAAAGGTTCTTGATATGAACTATGATTTCGCAAATCCAATCCCCGATGTATCAAAAAATGCCATTAAGGGATTTGTCCGTTATCGAAGGTATTTCAGATTGAATAGACTTCCCGACATAGACTTTAGTCTAGATAAAGAAACTTTCAAAATGGATTATGTACACTTCAAACGTCAAAGAGGCTTTCTACAACCATTTATGACTGTTGATATTGAAAAAGAATTCAATTTAGAAAATATAAGTCCTCAACTGACAAATTTGAATATTGGATTTGGAGACCTCATTCCATCTAACTTTTACAGAAAAGGCTTTATTCCCAACCTCATTCAAAAAAATGAGAAAAGTATCAATACAGGTGTAATGAAGTTCAACGGTGAGATGAATAAAGTTGGGTATGTCGCAGAACTGACAAAGCTTAACTGGGATTTCTCTGAAGGCAAATTTGAAAACAAGTCTGACCTGAAAGTTAAACTCTCCAAGGCCGTCGACAATGCCGGTGAACTCAAAACAAAAATAAAAGACCACTTATTAACAAAATATGGTCATTACATCATTAATAGCTTTCAACTTGAAAGATTTCACAAAGAGGTCAGAAACCAATGAAAAAAATGACCTCTCTTTATATTCTACTCTGTCTATTCATTTCTTTAAGTGCTCAGGGAGCAAGTTTTAACTTACATGATAGAAAGGCCTCACGAGAGTTTCAAAAAGATTCTTGGCCGATTCTCTTTGGAAAAAAAGAATTTAGAAATAGAGATGCTTTTAAGAAAGTTGTGAATAATTTAAGCAAGAGGAAAAGAAATAAAATTAAATCCCTTATCAAGGAACTTGATGGACTCATTCCTGAGAAAATTTTAATTCCTTTTGTTTATTGGAGAGAAATTGAAAAATCTCAAAGAAATGTTGCCAAGATAATTTCATACCTTTTACTTGATAAAGTTCTTATCCTTAGAGATTATGCCGACGATCCTTCATATGATAAAAATATTGAAGCCCTAAATACACTTAGATCTATTACTAGAATCCCAGCTCTTGAAACAGATAAAATTATTCAAACCCTCTTACCTATCTTCATGGAAAAGGGGCAAATCTTATCTGGAATTAGTGAGAATAAGATTCTCATTCAAGCGATTAAGGAAACTGACCTATTCACTCTCGACCTTCAAGAATCTCTAGGACTTAGACAAACCTATTGTTTAGATCACTACGGATTTATTAAAGGTAACAAGGTTAAACTCCTCAACTATAATGATACAACAACAAGTAAAATTGATTTCTTCAATCATCATGCTATTACAAATGGTGGTGTCCTCGACTTCAAATCTTCTTTAATTGGTATGCCTGACAATAATGGAGGTCACCCCTCTTTTAATGAGCCTATCTTTAAGGCCCTCAAAGAGATGGTTAAGAAGTCTAAAGATTCCATCTTTGTTGATATTTTTCTTTTCGGTGGAACAATTGGTGCGACTCTTGCTGAGTATATGTTGGATCAAACTCTTGAAAAACTTAAAAAGAACCCAAACTTTAAGTTAGTCATACTTCATGACTATGCAACTCATTATGGGCTTAAAGATGAAATGCTTCCTATTTTTAAATACCTTGAGAAAAGAAGAAAAGAAAACCCGAAACTTGAAAAGTCATTTTTCTTATTACAATCAAATATCCAGAGACATCCTCCAGGTATTCCTTTTGCCATTTCAAACCTCATTCCTCGCAATGCGAATACCTTTGATGTTTTAAAAGAAAGAAGCTCTTACTACGAGTCTAAAATTGATCACAGCAAAGTTATGGTTATTGATGCGAACACAGATAACCCAGAAGCTTGGGTAGGTTCTAAAAACTGGACCGATCATAGTGGTGGTTATTATTTTGACAATGCCGTTCATATAGAAGGACCTGCGGCTGCCCTAGTTCAACATTCGTATTATAGTGATATTGAAGCTGCCTTAACGACAGATGAGAATGAGACAAAATGGTTTTATTACCAAGAAGAAGGACTAGATAATAAAAAATACCACTCTAAGAAAAAACAAATTTTAAAGTCATTTAAAGTGACAAGGAAAAAGTATTCCTACAAAGGTAGTGACACCGTTCGATTAACAGAAGCTGATGTTAATGGAACGATTAAGAATACTCGAAATATGTTAATCGACATGATCCAAAAAGCTAAACATCACATCTATATGGAACAGCTTTTTCTCTATGATCCTTATATTGTTGATGCATTAATCAAAAGAAAAATCCAACAAACAGCTCTAGATATTAGAATTCTTGTTGATCACAACGGTAACTTCAAGATGGGTGGACTCCCAAATAGTATCTTCCTTAGAGAATTAAAATCTTATGGAATTAAAATAAGAGCTAGAAATACCATTTCAGTCGATAACACTTTTCCAGATGGTTCATCAAAAACCTACTTCCAGGAGAATCATAGGAAAATCACATCAATAGACGGAAAGGCCTTGCTAACAGGTTCAAGTAATCTAAACCCGGATACTCTTCAAGGAAGTTTTAGAGAGTTTGGTGTTCAATTATTTACGACTTCTGAAATTAAGAGATTTGAAACTGAGTTTTTAGAAGACTGGAAAGACCCTGAAAAAGTCGTAGAGTTAGACATTCTCAATTTTCAAGCTATCCTTGGTGGTCATAAAATGAGCAAAGAGTTTTCAAGGCTCATAAATGGAGTGGCCGCAATGCTTCTTCGTGCTAAAGATGATTTAGAAGGGCGAGACTAATTAATCTCACATCCCTCGTCTCCCCCTTGCAATTTTATGGGTTGTTCTTTGGCCTTCTTTGCTTTTTCAATTTGTTTCTTTAGTAACTCTTCCTCACTATCACAATGTTCATCGTCTTTTTTCTTTAGGTCTGAGAAATCATCATTTGGATTGATTGCAGTTCCGGTATTTGTTGTGGTGGTTGTTTTCTTTGTTTTCTGAAGAGAAACGGGTGCAGGACTTTCTGTCTCTTTATTACAGGAAACAAGAAATAAAAGTAGAGAAACAGCTAGAAACTTCATTTTACCCTCTATAATTAGCTAGTTTTGAACTTAATATTAATCGATAAAGCCATCTCGGCATTTTATTTAAGATTGTAATCAATATTTTCATTTGCCATGGAAAAATATACAACGCTTTTTTCCCATCGATTGCATTTTTTATTAATCTGGCCCCTTTTTCAGCAGGCATTAAAAAAGGCATTGAATGTTTATTTTTTTGAGTAAGGGGTGTATCGATAAAACCAGGACAAATACAAGTACTCGTAATATTAAACTGCTTCAAATCAATTGACCAAGTCTCCATCATTTTAAGAACTGCTGCTTTTGAAGCACAATAAAAAGAAGCTCCAGGAAGTCCGATAAATGCAGCAAGAGAAGCAAGACCAACAATTTGGCCACTCTTTTTAGGAATCATGATTTCAAGACTTGGTCCAAAAGTATTTAGTACACCCTGAATATTCGTCTGAATGACATCAGAGCCTCCAGAAAAATCAGGTATATCAGATTTGTCGCCAACACTTCGACCAGCATTCGCAATGACGATATCAAGCCCCTCATTTGAGAAGTCAATAATTGCCTTCTCCATACCCTCTTTATCCAAAACGTCTAATTCAAATGTTATAAGCTTTGGGTACTTCTCTTGAATTTTCTCAGGAAGTTTAGAAAGATTTCTTCCGGTAACAGCAACTCTTGCACCTTCATCAAGATACATTTTCGCTAGGTCAAAACCAATTCCTGTAGTCCCTCCTGTTATAAAAACACTTTTAGCTGCAGCCATTTTTTTTTCCTTTTACTCTAGGAAGAATTTCTTTTTTCCAAAGAGCATGAAGAAGTAGACCGACGAATAAAACAGTTGTCGCATTTACAAACCAATTTGAATGCTCGTGTTCATGGGAAATTTTAAAGTCTAGAGGGAGATTATAATAAGAGTAAATAAAATCAACGCCAAAAGATAAAGCCAGTGCAGCTAGTGAAATCGCTATTACATTTACAATAACCGCTTTTTTCCCCATATATTTTTGAAGAACTAATAAGTTGGATAAATTTGTTGCTGGACCGACCAGGAGTAAAATCAATGCTGTTCCAGGAGAAAGTCCTTTTAAAATCAATGAAGCGGCTATCGGAGTAGAGGCCGAGGCGCAAATATAAACGGGAACACCAATTAAAATAAAGACAATCCTAGCACTGAAACCGTCAAACCTTGAAAACATATCGGCAGGTACAAAAATATCAACCATAGCCCCAAGAAGAATTCCAAAAGTAAGCCACAATGCAAAGTCTTCTAATAAATCAGAATAAGCGTACTTGACGATTTTTTTAACTACTGAATCTTGCTTCTTTTTCTCACCAGCACAACAAGATTTCTTAACTTCTTCTTCAACTGGAAGTGCTATATCTGTTTTGAGAACGATCTGCAGGACTCCTGCAATAAAGGCCGAAAGAAAAGCTGAAATAGGACGAACTATTGTCATTACAGGATCCATCATCCCATAGGTAACCATTATTGAGTCTACTCCACTTTCAGGAGTCGAAATCAGAAAACTTGAAGTAGCGCCATTCGAGGCTCCATTCTTTTTTAAAGTAACGGCCACAGGAATAACTGAACAAGAACAAAGAGGAAGTGGAACTCCCAAAAGAGAGGCCTTGAGAACTCCAGCGAGCTTCGATCCTCCAAAAAGAGATTTGATTTTTTCAACTGTCACAAAGTGATTTAGGACAGAAGCAATTAATAAACCGAATAATAAATACGGTGCGGATAGTGTTAAAAATTTCCAAAGGGCATTTAAAAATTCCATAAAGATTCATTTCTATAAGTGTTTTCAAGCTCCGAAACTGAGGCTAGAATCGAATTATTATCCCATGTAAGAACAAACCTTCAAGCGAAAGGACTAATAATGGCTTTGATTCTCGTTATAACTGGCCTATTTGTAGGTGTCCTCTCGAGCTTTTTCGGTGTTGGGGGCGGAATTCTCATTGTTCCCACTCTCTATACTTTGTTTAGTAAAATTCCGGCGCAGTCTGTCATTGGGACGAGTTTGGCCGTCATTTTTGTAAACAGCTTCATCAATGTTTTTAATTTTATTAAGGCCGGAAAAAAGCCCCAATTAAAAGTTTGCCTGCTCTTATCGGCTTCAATGGTGGCAGGTGTTCTTCTAAGTTCTAGGTTGGCCATAGGTCTAAGTGATAAGAGTATAAAGCTTATCTTTGCGGCGACTCTCGTTCCTATTGCGCTTAGAACATTGCTCTTAAAGGCCAAAGCTGGTCAAGAAGAATGGGGTGGGATTGGAACGACAAAAGACATTTTAAAGACTATCTTCGCTTCAGCTTTTGGTGGAATCATCAGTGGGCTTACAGGCCTAGGAGGAGGAGCAGTACTCGTTCCCCTATTCATAACTGTCTTGCATATGCCCTATGGATGGGTTCCGGTTTATTCAAATGTAGCTATGGGGGTTGGGACCTGTATTGGAATGATTAGCTATATGTTTACCAAGTCTCCTATTGAGCCATTTACTGAAGGGTGGATTGCTTCTATGCAGTTCGGACACGTGAACTTTGGGATTGCTCTTTGTATCTTTGGAGGGGCGACTCTCAGCTCCAAGCTTGGCGTAAAATGGAGTCAGAAAGTGAGCCCTGAAGTGGCCAAAAGACTCTTTGCATCATTACTAATTATCGTCTCTGCTCGTATCTTTTTGAAAACTCTGCTTTAAAACTATTGACGATAATCCACCTCTCCACTATATTTCTAAAACAATTTCAAAGTGCGGGGGCGTAGTTGAGTTGGTTACAATGTCGCCCTGTCACGGCGAAGGTCGAGGGTTCGAGTCCCTTCGCTCCCGCCATTTTGAAATCTGTGTATAAGAAAGCCCTGTTTTACAGGGCTTTTTTTTTGCCTATAAATCACTGAAATTACAAGTTGGTATCAGAGTTAATCTATCCCTGTGACAGTTGTTTTACATTCCCACTCTACTTTCAAACAACGCCAACTGGTAAAATAGCCTAACTATGGAAACAGACTATCACAAACTTCCACATACAATTATTCTTAGCGATCTTCATCTCTCAACAGAAGATGAGGACAACCACCACCATCCCCTATGGAAAAAATTTAAACACCCTCGTTATTTCATCGACCAGACATTTAAAAACTTTCTAGGGTTCATGGAAAAGAAAACAAATGGTGAACAAATTGAACTCATACTAAATGGAGATGTTTTTGATTTCGACTCTGTCACTTCATATCCTAACGAAGCAGAATTTAATGTTTCAAATAGTGAAAAGAAAGTAGGACTCAAACCTTTAGAAAATAAAAGTACATCGAAGATGAAAAAGATCATTTCAGATCACTCACTCTTTTTCGATACTCTTGGAGAATTTATCAGATCCGGTCACCATGTGGTTTTTGTCATTGGTAACCATGACATTGAACTTGTCTGGCCGGCCGTTCAAAAAGCCATTGTCGACTCTCTCAATCTTGAAGACAGCCTTATTCACAATGTTCGATTTTGCGACTGGTTCTATATCAGCGGACAAGACACTCTTGTTGAACACGGTCATCAGTACGATCCTTATTGCCTTTGCACGGATCCGATCCACCCTCTCATTGAGAAAAAAGGTGAATACAGAGTAAGACTTCCCTTTGGAAATCTAGCGAATCGATTCATGGTCAACAAAATGGGATTAAAAAACCCACACAGCGACGATGCCTACGTCAAAACAGGTTTTGAATTTGCGAGATTCTTTTTTAAGTATGAATTTCGTATTCAACCATTTCTTCTTCTAACATGGTTTTTTGGTGCCATGAAAACATTATGGGTTTCAGTAACTGAAGGACAAATGCCTGCGCTTAAAGATCCACTCACTTTTGAAGATAGGGTTAAAAAAATTGCTCTTAAATCAAATGCAAATCCACATACAGTGTTGGCCCTTAAACAAAATCATGCTCACCCCGCAGTTTTTAATCCCCTAAAAGTGATTAGAGAACTTTGGCTCGATAGAGCTTTCTTGATGACCTTTATTATCTGGGCAAGTTGGCAGTTTTTTACAACTTCTTATCTATTCGCAAACGTTTCTCTTTGGTGGTTTCTCGTTCCAGTTTTGCTCTCACTTCCCTTCTTTGGATATTATGCTCACAAGGTTCAATCGGATGTGAAAAAGAACGCCCAAAAATCTCTAAAGAGATCTCCCGTTTCTGCAAGAACTGCCAATGTCACAAGAGTTGTGGTGGGACATACACATATTGAAAGTCACCAGATACTGGATTCAATTGAATATCTAAATTGTGGTTCTTGGACTCCTTTGTTTGAAGATCTAGAATGTGAAATTCCTATAGGGAAACAACATTTTGTATGGATTGATTCGAGTAACGACAGAATCGCAAATCTATTTGAGTGGATTGATAAAGACGGGCAGATGTCCATTCGCCTCCATGAAGATTCTATCAAGCAAAATCAAGACCAGCTTAAGGGGTCGAAAACCTTCCCTGCCAGCGCCTAGGACATCTCGCGACGCACCAAGTGTGATTCATTGCGAAGATCAATTGAGAGGAGTATCATCCAAAAGATGAAGCTACTCCTATTTACTTTATTTCTATTATCTCCAAATTTATATGCCGTTACATTGAATGAGCTCTTAGACAAAGTAGATAAACTTTACCGTTCTGATAAAAGTTACTCTGATGTCCAAATGGAAATCACGACCCCCAATTGGAAAAGAACACTTTCCATGGATATTTGGACTAAGGGACTTGATTACACATTTGTCGTGATCAAAAAACCACGAAAAGACAAAGGGATATCTACACTAAAAAGAAAAAGTGAAATGTGGAATTTCTTTCCAAAAATAAACAAAATCATGAAGATTCCGCCTTCAATGATGATGAGTTCTTGGATGGGAAGTGATTTCACAAATGACGATTTAGTAAAAGAAAACACTTTAAGAGATGATTACAATGGAGTCCTAACTCCAGTTAAAAAAGGTGACACCCTTTATCATGCTATCCTAACTCCTAAAAAGAATGCCATTTCAGTTTGGGGGAGGATCGAACTCGAAATAAATAAGAAAGACCTCTATCCGGTAAGACAAATTTTTTACGATGAAAAAGGAATCATGATTAGAACGATTTCTTTTACTGATATTAAAAAGTCTGGAAATAGACTCATTCCAATGACGATGATCTTAACCCCACACACTAAAGAAAAAGATGGGCACAAAACTATCATTAGATACATAAAATTAGATTTTAATGCCAAAATTAGTGATTCGCTTTTCACCAGAAGGAATCTTCAAAAGAGACGATAATGATACTAAAAATGGCATTTCGAAATATTTTCAGACATAAGAGGCGAACGGCCTTAACAGCTCTTATGATGATTGGCGGTTATGTTCTTCTTTCATTTTCACTTGCATTTGTTGATGGCTCGTATGGAGATATGATCTCTCTTTTTACTTCTCAAACGACTGGTCATGCTCAAATTCACAATGATAAATTTATAAACTCAGAATCAATTCACGATTCTATTAAGTCATGGGACAAGATAAAAGAAGACCTCAAAAATAATAGCGAGGTCGTCTCTTTTTCTCCAAGGCTAAAGAATGGTGCCCTGGCCTTTAGTCACAAAAAAACATTTGCTGTTGAGATGTGGGGTATCGATTGGGCGTCAGAACCAAAAGTGACCACGATAAAGCAAAGACTCGCCTTAGGAAGTTGGCCGAGTACCAATGGAGAAAATCAAGTTCTTATAGGTAGTAAAATTTCAGAAGTACTCGGACTAAAGGTTGGAGATGAAATTGTTCTTATCTCACAAGGTGCTGATGGATCGATTGCCAACGATATCTTCTTCGTTAAAGGAATTTTCGAAAAAGAAGAACAAGGTGTTGATGACTACAGAGTTTACACAGACCTTGCTTCGGCCCAAATGTTTTATAGCACCTCTCATATTCATGAAGTCGCCATAAAACTTGCGAGTATCTACAATGCGAAGAAATTCTCTACTCATTTCAAAGTAGAAGAAGGTCTAATCATTCGCCCTTGGCAAGAAGTTGAAAAAGACTTCTTCAAGGCGATGGAAATTGATAAGAAAGGAAACACAATAAGTTATTCCATAATCATGTTTGTTGTTGCTCTTGGAGTTCTCAACACTGTTTTAATGTCTATTCTGGAGCGTACAAAAGAACTTGGAGTCCTTAAAGCAATAGGAACTACGCCAGGCTCACTTTCTTTAATGATAATTTTAGAATCCCAAATCTTAGCAATGATGAGTCTTATTATCGGTTCAATTATTGCGACTCTGTTGAATTCATATTTCTCAAAGCATGGAATTTCTTTTTCTGAACCGATGACTTATGGAGGAATGACGATTTCGGCCATGTACGCTCGTATCACCCTTAATAGTTATTTAAGACCAGCTGTTATCGTTTTAGTTTCAACTCTTTTTGTTAGTATTTTTCCTGCGATAAGAGCCGCTAGGATCTCCCCTCTAGATGCGATGAGGGAAGTCTAATGATATTTGTTAAGCTTGGGATCAGAAATATTGCTCGAAATAAAAGAAGGTCGTTTCTCACAGCACTTGCAATTGGAGTAGGGCTGGCCGCCATGATTATCACAGATGGATTCATGGAAGGAATGATTCAAAATATGATCAAGACTGCAACCAGTGGTCTACTTGGTCATGGTCAAATCCATCATAGTCGTTATGTAAAAAGCCCTGAGTCGGAATTTGTTATTCAAGGACATAAAAAAATTGAATCCTTGCTCAATGCAGATTCAAAAGTCATTTCATGGACAAAGAGAGCTCAAAGTTTAGGTATGATCGCGAGTCCTAGAAACTCAAGAAATATTTCGATTTATGGAATTGATACCCTTACGGAAACAAAGACCACAGGTTTTATAAAGTACTTAAAAGATGGAGTCTTTCTAAAAGAAGATAACCATATCGTGATTGGAACCAAACTCATGAAAAAGTTAGGTGTTGATCTTGGTGATAAAGTAGTTCTTACAACTTCAGAAGTTAAAACCGGGGAATTAACTCAGGATGTTTTTAGAGTTGGCGGAGTCATTTCTTTTGGCTCTGATCGAGGTGATTCATCACTGGCCTTCGTCAAAATTTCAAAGCTTCAAACAATGCTTGGAATCAAGGATCAATACCACGAGATCGTACTAAACTTAGGTGGACCTTTTCAAAGTCCTGTACAAATAGACAAATTCTGGAGCAATCTCGAAATAGATGGAAACCTAGCGAGAAGATGGTCGACACTCTCCCCTGCTCTTTCTTCTGCCATCAAGATGAGTTCTTTTTCAGTCATGATCATTGGTTCAATCATGGCAATCCTAATGGCGCTCTTGACTACCAATACGCTTTTTATGGCCATCTTTGAAAGACTCTTTGAATTTGGAGTCGTTCGTGCCCTAGGAACTGACAATCGACACCTAATAACAATGGTTGCATCAGAATCTGCCGCTCTTGGCTTTTTATCTAGCATCGTTGGAATGATAGTCGCCTTAATTTTTGGTGGCTGGATGGCCATTCAAGGAATTGATTATGGCGGAGTTGAATTTAACAATATTACATTTAGAGAACCTATTTACTTTATTTTCAGATGGCATCAATGGGTGGTTTTTCCAATACTAACTATCGTATTTACTTGTTTTGTTGGGCTCTATCCCGCAATTTTTACAACGAGATTAAATATTGCCCATGCTTTAAAGAAGTCACTTTGAGGAATTTATAATGAGTGAAACTATATTTCAAATTGAAGGAATAAATAGAACTTTTGGTGATGATCCAGAAACATTAGTTCATGCACTAGCGGATATTAATTTATCAATAAAGAGAGGTGAATTTAGCGCTCTTGTGGGACCTTCCGGTTCAGGAAAGTCGACTCTCTTAAATATAATGAGTGGTCTCGATGTACCGACAAGTGGAGAAGTTATACTAAACGGAAAACACATTAATAGTATGACAGGAAAGGAGCTTTCTCACTTTAGAAGAGACCATATTGGATTTATTTTCCAATCTTATAATTTGATTCCGGTTCTTAGTGTTAAAGAAAATATTGAATACATTATGGTTTTACAGGGAAAGAGTGAACAGGAGAGAGCGGAACGAGTTTCTGAAGTTCTCAAATCTGTTGGAATAGAAGGGAAAGAGAATAGACTTCCTTCACAACTTTCCGGTGGACAACAACAAAGGGTAGCTGTGGCCAGAGCAATCGCAGCTGACCCAGACATCATCTTGGCCGATGAACCTACTGCAAACCTAGACTCCAAAACTGGTGCAGCTTTAATAGAGATGATGCAAAACCTAAATGATGACTTAGGCAAAACGTTCATTTTTTCAACTCATGACCAGAAAATTATGGATAAGGCGAAAAGACTAGTAACTTTAGAAGATGGAAGAATTCAAAATGAAGAAGTTCGTTCTTGAAATATGTATTTTACTGACAGCATTGTCAGCCAATGCATCATACAACTTTAATGGTTATTCTATTGGTCAGGGTAAAGTCAACTCGCCTATTTTGAAAAGTAATACTCATGAACTCGGTTTCATTGCAGTTGAAAATATTAATCGTTTTAATATTATGTTTGATGCTTCAACAAATACGACAATTGAACTTGGTCTCGAAATTAATCAAGTCTTTCAAAAAATTGATGACCCTCTACAATCTAGGAAATTTGATAATACAAGTTCAGCTTATCGAGTAGATGACCTTAATAAAAAGTTTATAAAGTCCGATTCCGGGAATAAATCATGGTATGGCCTGAAACAGCTTGATCGCTTAAGTTGGTCACAATCAATTAATGCTTATGACTTAATTATTGGGCGACAACAAATCTCATTCGGTTCCGCAAAACTTGTAAACCCTACTGACTTATTCTCCCCATTTAACTTGGTCGAAATTAATAAAGAAGAAAGGAATGGAGTCGATGCCATTCGTTTAAGGAAGTCTCTTGGGGCCAATTCCGAATTTGATGTGGGGATGGTAATTGGACAAAGTGGAAGAAGTGAAGATAACGCAGTTTATTTTAGAATGGTTCTTCCAATCAGCAAGGCTGAGGTAAAACCTTTATTTACCAATTATAAAGATGCATGGGGATTCGGAGTAGATATACTTTATCCAATCCTTGGTGCAAACTTTTACCTTGAAGCTCTATCCACTCACCCTCAAAAAGGCTCTTCATATCTTCGAGGAACAACAGGTTACGAGTATCAGTGGACTGATGAGTTTTATTCCGTCATGGAATATCATTTCAATGGTGCTGGTCAAACACAACCTTCTCTTTATGATTCGTCCGGCACCAGTTTTGCTATTTCCAAAGGTGGTTCTTTTTTATTTGCTAGGCATTACGTAAACTTTCTTTTTTCTTGGCAAGCTAGTCCTCTTCATTCAATTGGACTTACAAATTTCTACAATTTAAATGATGACTCTTTCCTTTTCTCTCCTTCATGGGATTGGAGTCTTTCAGACGAGTCAACATTAACTACTGGAATATTTCTAGGAGTTGGTAATAAGAGTAATTTTCTACTTTTACCTAAGTCAGAGTTTGGACTCTACGGTAAATCAATCTTCACTAAGTATAAATACTTTTATTAATAGACGGTCTATTCAGACCGTCTACAAGATTGATTTCTAATTGAATCCAATTTTCTGATGACACATTTTCAGTTCCGAATACCAGTAAACATCGCAGGATTGTATACAGGTACTCTTAACCGAGATCGCAGATTTATCCTGACAAGTTTTTTCGCAGGACCTCCTACTTTCAGTTGATTTCTTCAGACATGGATCTATTTCTGTTTGAACTTCAAAAGCTGTAACATTTTTGGCCATTAAAATTAAAAAAGTAAAAAGAATAAGGTGTCTCATATTGTCCCTCCCACGACTCCTTCGTAGAACACTTAAACTTAATAATTGCGAAAGGGATGCCAACTTTAGGCTATAAATTCAGTGCCTTATTGGAACTTTTGGTTGCGGGCCGCACCGCGCGCAGCGTCTTTTTCGGTGTCAGATAGCCCAACCTAGACCTAAAGAGAGGGAGCAGGGATTGTGCGCTTGTCTTTATGAAGAAGTTTAAACAGGTAGATACCACCGGTTACAAACATCAGGAGTCCATAGACAACTCCAGGCAACATCATTCGCTCATC
Organism: Bacteriovoracaceae bacterium; assembly: GCA_023954635.1. GTDB lineage: Bacteria > Bdellovibrionota > Bacteriovoracia > Bacteriovoracales > Bacteriovoracaceae > M0603. Next base: position 32,815 of record JAGSHI010000001.1, on the reverse strand, counting down.
TCCAAGAAGAGTTACAGCAATAAAAATGGCAAGAGTTCCATTTTGCAGCCCACACTCAAACGTAATGGCCCGAGATTGTTCTTTAGATAATGTTAATAGTCTTGAAGCACCATATGCTAAAACCATGGTTAAAATATTTAACGTTAAAGCTGATGGACCAATCGTTGAAATTGATTCCATGAGAAGTTTAAAGTCTTTAGCTACCGCCACAAGAACTATTGCAATAAAGAAGAACGTTGCTAACTTTCGACAAAGGGGTTCAATTTTATCTGCTAAGCTAGAATTTTTAGCCTTTATCACCATTCCTATAATGACTGGAACTGATGTAATCACAAAAATTCCAACAACTGTTTTAATTACATTTAACTTCACATCACTTTCAGAACCCATAAAGTTTGAAAGTCCTAAATTAACTATGATTGGAAGAGTAATCACTGTTAAAAAGCTTATAACTGCTGTTAATGAAATTGAAAGTGCTGTATCCCCTTTCCCTAGGTGAGTCATTAAGTTTGAAGTTACTCCACCTGGACAGGCAGCAATAATAATTAATCCGGCAGCATAAACTGGATTGAGTCCAAAATAGTTCGTCCAAACTGTCGCGACGAGGAACCCAAGTAATGGAAGTGTTATCACTTGAAGAAGGAGACCAACAACAAACGCCTTAGGATATTTAGCAACTCTTTTAAAGTCATCTATCACTAGAGAGAGTCCCATAGAAAACATAATGAAAGCTAAAATGAGTGGAAGCAATACCTGAGTTAACACGTTCATAGTCAATCCTTAAAATTTATTTAATTTAGAGTAACAACCCTTGTTTGCCTTGTAAATTTCATTTTGACAAAGAGTTGACATTTAAACCACACACTTTGCAAAAGCTCTTGCTAGATTGGATCTCGTAGAAAGGAGTTGAAGATGGAAAAGTTATTTAATTTGTATCGAAAAAATAAAGGTTTCCTTCTATTCCTCTTTGTGTTTGTTAGCATCCGGTGGAGTTTCGCCGACCACTACCGGGTACCGACTGGATCTATGCTCCCCACAATCCAGATCGGTGATCATGTCTTAGTCAATAAAATGGCTTATGATCTTCGACTCCCTTTCACAGATTTTGTTTTAAAGAAAACAGGTGAACCTAAAAGAGGAGATATAATCGTCTTCGATTTTCCAAAGGACCCTGATACTAAATATGTAAAACGGCTAGTGGGCCTCCCCGGAGATATTATTGAAATTAACCAAGGAGTTTTAAAAGTTAACGGCAGTCCCACTATAACGCTCAATGAGGCCATCCTTTATGAGGCCCTAAAAAGTAGAACTATTCCTTTTAAATATAATGAATCACTTGGCGGGCGAAAATATCAAATCGTCCGCCACCCTTCTCCCTCCCAAGAGTCACTCAGGTTCAAGATTCCCCCCGAACAATACTTTGTCCTGGGTGATAATAGGGATAACTCTTATGATTCAAGATTTTGGGGATTTGTCCCAAGAGAAAATTTAAGAGGAGAAGTGACAGGAACATCAATTTCCGTCACCTTCGAAAATCTCATCCCGAAGTTTAACTTCAATCGATTCGCGAAGGTTTTAATATAACCACCTGCCGGCTTAATTTAATCATTTTGCCGGCAGGCAATACAGATCTAATTAGAATTCACACTTTTTAAAATCATTAGTCTCTAATAATTTTGCAATCCCTTCATTGTGAGCAGAACCTAAAATAACAATTGGAGTTCCACTTACATCTTCATGATCGAGATAAGTAATAATATTTGAAGCCATTCTCACATTTCTAGCCTCAAGAATATAACTCTCATTAGATGAAGGAGTTAGAAATTCTCCAACTTCTAAAGGTAGATTTAAACCTTTTGTTGATTTATCTATTAAATCAGGAAGAAGTGCTAAAACATCATCAGCAGTATCAGTTTCATCTCTTGAAATAACTTCTTTATTTAACATTACAGCATCATAACCTGGAAGAAATGAAAGACCTTTCTTTTGAGCAACAGAAATAGTGCTTCCAAAAAAGTTAAAAGTAATAACTCTAGCAAGAACTCTTTGCCATCCAAGAGCATCATTTAGTTCATCATTATTATTTGAAATATATTCTGATTCAGCTTTAGGAATTCCTTCAAGCATTCTCAGTTTGAAGTTACTGACTAATCTTTTTCCCATGATCGAAGATCTTGGACCTTTGATATGGGCCTCACCAAGAAGTACAACAAATTGTTCATCACCTGTTGTGCTTAAAATATCAATTTCATAAACCTTTTTTCCAAGAAGTGTTCTATTGGGTCCAATTCTATGAATTTTGTTGGCCCTTTTTAAAATTTTGATTTGTTTTTTAGACATCCCTTTAGATAAGTCACAGTCTTTGGCCTGTGCAGAGAAGGCCAATAGAAGAATAAACATTGAAATGAGTTTCATTTTTCCCCCGGAAATTAAGATTGATTTCTAAGTGAAAACTAGCATTTTCAAGCACTTTAAACTACTTGGCCTGTAATGATTTCAACACAATGAGTAAGATAAGCTCTTAATTTTACATACTGATTTTTAGGAGAAATAATATTTTAATGAAAATATTTATAACATGTCTCTTTTTAATAAATTGTGCCTTCGCGGGAGAATATTACTCTGTATCTTGTAAGGAATGGGGAGATCAGAATACCTTCACTCTAAATGGTGAAATTGAGGAGTCTGGAACCAGTTTCCTTGATGGTTTTCTAAATCTAGAAGTTAAAAAAGCTGGAGGGGTTATTTTCTCCAAATCTAGAATTGATTCTATGGGCTTTTTTCAATTAGCTTATCTCGATGGGCAATTAGTTTATTTAGCTGAGCTCATTCCAACTAATAGAACGGACTACACATTTTTAAATATCGCCGGGAATCACCCTAGGCCAAGCGGTAATTCTATTCTCACCTATAAGGGAGAGCAGTACTTTGCGGAGTGTGAGATTAAATGAGTACCTTACCTATTTTAAATAAAGGCGATATTGTTGATGTCATTGCTCCGGCAAGTAAATCTACAACTAAAATTTTTAAAGACTCTATCTCATGGCTTGAAGAGCAAGGTTTTAAACCTCGTTTCGATAAAAAAATTATCAGCGGAGATGGATTCTTTGCCTCTAATGAAGAACTTCAATGGCAACAACTCAAAAATGCCCTTATATCAAAAGACAGTAAGGCCATTTGGTGTCTACGCGGAGGTTGGGGTTCAATGCGCTTTATCCCCCAGTTAACAAAGTTAAAAAAGCCAAACAATAATAAGCTTTTTGTCGGCTTTAGTGACATCACGACTCTTCATTTATTTCTCAATCAAGAGTGGAATTGGAAAACAATTCACGGATCTAACTTATCTGCTTTTGGAGCAGGGGCCACGAAAGTTCATCAGAAAAAATACTTAAACCTAATTCAAGGCAAAGAAGACCAGAGTATATACAAGTCCTTAAAGTCATTTGGTGATTCTCACACTAAGTTAATCAAAGGCAAACTGGTAGGAGGAAACCTTTGTATGCTTGCCACTTCGATTGGAACTAAATGCCAAGCTAATTTAAATAACAAGATTGTGTTTCTAGAAGAGGTTGGAGAAAGAGGTTACCGAGTTGATAGGATGTTTGAACAACTTATACAATCTGGTGTTTTCAATAATAAAATAAAGGCCATTGTCCTAGGAGATTTTACTGAGTCCCGCGAACCAAATGGAAAAGATCTCACATCTAAAGCGATTAAAAGACTCCAAGAAAGATTAAACGTCCCTATTTTCAAAGGACTAAAATCCGGTCACGGAAAATCTAACAATCCATTAGTTTTTAACTCAATGGCGACTATCGACCCTAAAAAGAAATCACTCATTCTGGACTTCTAATGAAGGATGAGACTCGGAATCAATTAATTTATCTTCTCGAGCATCAAAAAAGAAGTATTGAGAACCTAGAAGCTCAACGTTTGAAATTTAAGTCAGAGCCAGAGTTCAGTTTTACATTAGAACAACTCAGACAAGACAATTTAATTATCATAAAAGAGCTTGAAAATATTCTCTCGAAAAAAGAAGAACAATCAAAATCAACTCTCTCAAAAAGAGAAAATGAAATATTGGTTTTGCTAAGCGAAGGCTTCGCCAACAAAGAGATTGCTTATCAACTCTCTATCTCTGAGAGAACTGTACAGTTTCATATCAAGTCCCTTTTCACCAAAATTGAGGCCACTTCAAGGACTGATGTCGTTATCAAGGCCATCAAAATAGGCCTCCTAACTATCTAATTTTACTTGTAACCTGTGTAAAATGACAGGTGATACCTGTTCCAATTGCGTATAGAATATCATCATGACTCATGGCAATATTTCATTACCAAATAAACGGAGGTTGAAATTATGAACGTTGAACAGATGATGGGACCTATTAGTGAGATATTTATAGACCCTAAGGTTAGTGAGATTATAGTCGATTCTTTTGATGATGTTTATTACGAATGCGAAGGAAAAATTGTTGAATCTAATGAGTTATTTAAAAATAGCGATGAGATTTTTACAATAATTAAAAATATTTTCAGAAGTGTAGGTAGAGAACTAGACGAACAAGCCGGGTATGCTGACTGTAGACTTGAGGATGGAACTAGAGTCGCAGCAGTATACGGACCGATCAGCTTAAATGGTCCAGCGCTTGTCATTAGGAAAATGCCTAAACAAAACTTAACTTTTGATGAACTCATAAAGTTTGGATGTATAGATTCTAAAGGAGTTGAAGTTCTAAAAAAAGTTATGGAAAAAGGAAAAAATACAATTCTTGCGGGGAATGCGGGAAGTGGAAAAACGACAGTAGCTAATATTTTAATTGATGCTATCCAAAAGCCTTGGCGAATTGTCACTGTCGAAAAAACAGCTGAGTTAATGTTTTCAAGGAAAAGATCTCTTCGTCTCGAGACCGCGGATGCAAAACAAGAGAGTATGTTAGATCTCATCAAGAAAGCATCTCACTTAAGAGCAGATTATTTCATCGTAAATGAACTTCAAGGTGGGGAATCTTTTGAATGTGTAAAGTTGATGAAAGAGGGATACTCAGTTCTTGGTACATTGATGGCCAATGGTTGCCTCGATGCTTTAAAAAGAATTGAACTTTTATCACTTATGAGTAGCTATGGATTTCAAATTGAAGAGGTTAGACAACAAATTGCCTCGGGGGTAGATATTGTTATTAATCAAACGAGACTTGAAAATGGGAAAAGAAAATTGACTCAAGTTACCGCGATTGAAGGGCTTAACGAAGAGGGAAAATATATTATGAAGCCACTTTATTGCTATGACGACTCATCTGATTCATTTTACCTCACAAAAGAAGGTGAAAAATTCTTAGAGTCTTAAGATAACGAGGCTATCAATTACATTGATAGCCTTTATTATTTTGATAACATTCTTTGAATTGTGGAACTTTATTTTCAATAACAAATGAGCTAGAGCTTTCAAATTGATATGCACATTCCAATAAATTTTCATTTGTGATTCTCGAGCTTTGTGCAAAGGCCTTTGGTATCACATATTCCCAGCCATCATCTCTTGAGAATGATCCATTAACTGCTTCAAAATTAAACCTAAGATAAGGTTGTTCTGAAGAGGTTGTCCTAATTTCCCAACATGAAAATTTCTTATTGTTATTATCGGAATCATAACATTGATAACTATTTTTATTTTGAATCTTTCTACAATTGTATCCTTCAATCGACTCATATAAATAATAGGTGTCACTAAAATTTCCGGAGTATTCACAGCGGATCTTTTTCTTATCAATATTATTAGATGATAAAGAAAGGCTAATTGTTTTTTGAAAATAAGGGCCTGAAGTAGAAGGGTTATCTCTGAGCCCATACGGAGTCGCAATTACTTTCTCTGGACATTTATAAACCTTACTTGGGTAGTTGGTAAAAGTATTAGAAACTTTTGCATTACTACCAGCACTCACCTCTTCTGTTTCATCTTCATATTCTGCATCATCATCTTCATACTCAGTTTCTTCTTGGCCACTCGCTGTACTAGACTGCGTTGTCTTAGGTGAATTATTCTTTTTCAAGATTGTTTTCATATTCTTATGAACATAGAAAAAGAGCCCTCCAACTAGTAAGAAAAAAATCAATAAGTTCTTAGACACAGATACTCCTAAAGGTTTGGCATCGATATTGTAACTATAAGTATAGTGAAACAAACGATCCTTGAAAAATCAAGAGGTTATAGTTTACCAGACTGTATAAGGTACTGACATATGCTCAAAATTTACGCATTGATATTCATAATTTTTGCTCCTGTTTTCAATACTTTGGCCGGTGATTTTTCTCTTTCGAGTCATGTTCATAGAGATAATCTGAGGGTTGGATACGAGACGGCAAAGTGGGATTATCGGGAATATGACCAAGATAAAAGTAACGAGCAAATCATGAAAGACTCAGGAACCATGAAAGGGTTTACAGTAGATTATTCAAATTTCATATCTTCCAATGACTATTACTGGTTTGGAAACTGGAACTACCTATCTGGAAATACCGTTTATGATGGTCAGTATAGCGATGGAACAGCAGTAAAAATTAATACTCAAAACTCTATCTCTAGCTTTAGTTTAGGCCTAGGAAAATCATCGGATATTGAAGTAATGGATGCCGTTTGGGATCTCTCGATAGCGTTGAATGGAAGACTCTTAAAAAATGCAAATTCAGGTGTTCAAGGAGACTACAGTAGAGAAATTTCTTATACAATGATTCCCGTTCACACTGGGTTAGACTTTGTTTTAAGTTCAGGAAATATTTTTGGACTTGGTCTTACCTATAATCATCTTTTAATCGGAAATGTTAAATCGAATCTTGGGGAAGCCATTCCTGATCATCCATCAATAGAAAACAAACAGGACAAAGGAAAAAGTTTAAAGTTTGAAGCTCAATTTACCTTTGTAGGAGAAGGATATTCATTTACAGTTTCTCCCTACTACAGAATTTATCAAATAGAAGATAGTGATGTAGCAGAAGTTCAGCTTCTTGATGATAATGATGAAGTTTTAGAAACTCGATACTATTATGAGCCGGCCAATACGACTAAAATGACCGGTTTAAATTTAACGATAAACTTCTAAGTAACTATTTAATGTTTCCAATTAATTTAAACTTGATATCTACTCGATCTCTTACAGAAGCGATCCAAATGCTAGGATCAGGAATCCCCAACGCTTTCAAGCTTACAGAGCTGTTACCCGATATAACAAAATACCCATTTGGATTTACAGAAGTTTCAAGGTTCACCTTAATTTCTTTTCTTTGTCCTCTGACAGTCATTAAGGCATCAACTCCTTGGTGAGAGCCTGCTGTTAAAGGTCCACCGATCTGAACCGTGATAATGGGATGTTTATCGGACTCAAAGCTCTTTTCATACATCTTTTCATCACGACTATCGTTATCTGTATCCATATCTTTTACATTAAATTTAATCAATGCATTGGCAAACTCTGACCCATTCCAATTAAAAGCAGTTTGTATATTTTTTACAACACCAGTGAATGCTGTTGTAATCATTCCCGCCTTTGTACTCTCCATGTCAAACTTCATATAACAATTAGATTTAAGAGACTTTTTAAATGTGTCACTCTTGCAGTTATTAATGACTTCACCAGCAAATGAAAAGTTTACCAAAATCAAGTTTAACAATAAGACATACAATAGTTTCATTTTCATCCCTTAGTAATCATCTTTTTAAATCCACGAAGTGGAGTGTATATATTTCCAATAATTCCTATAAAAGTATCCCCTCGCAATTTACTTCCTTGAAGAAATTTTGCAATAAGTTCACAAATGATAGGATACTTAATAATAACCTGGAACAATTTATTTAAGATACTTTTTTGTTTAAAGTTACGCTCTTTCATCTTTAAAAAATCAATAGAAGCATTATCAAAGTCAAACAGAGTACTTTGCTTTTCCTTGACTCGAGCTGCGAACTCCTTGGCCATCCAAAGAGAGTTTGTCATTCCTTCACCAGTAAGTGGATCAATAAACCCTGCGGCATCTCCTATGAGAGCCGCCCCACTAATAAGTAAGGACTTAACTGAGTTAGTGATAGGTGTTACAGCATTAATTTCAACGTCGCGTCCAAGAAGTCCGAATTCATTTAACAATAGAGGGGATTTCTTAATAAAAGCATTAAAACATTCTCGTTTTCCATTATTTTTAATGATTTCATCGGCATTACATACCAAAGAGAAGTTCATCTCTCTTTTTCCTGTCGGATCAAGTCCTATATAACCACCTTCCAATATATGCATTTCACCATATCTTTCATTATCAGTTTTTTTATCTATAAAACAATGAAGTGCAACTTTCTTAACAGAGTCTTCTATTTTTAGGCCTAGCTCTTTTGCAACAATTCCATTTCTTCCATCTGCTCCGATTAAGAAGCGGGCATATAAAATAGAATTGTCGCTTAATTGAATTTTCCAGCCTGAGGAAGTTTTAGAGAAGCTTCTAACAGCTACTCCAAGTTTTAGTTCTGTTCCAGAAGAAGTAGATTTCTCTAACAGTTTTGTATCAAAGGATTTCCTATTAACAGAGAGGCCATAACCTAAGCTGGTCTCACTACTTGGAAAGTCTGTTTTCACTATCTTTCCAGCTGGTGAAACGATCTTCATTCCAAAGACCTTTGGAAACTCTTTCATCTCTTCTAATAAACCTAGGTCATTAAGAATATCGACACCAAGTGGACTTAAATATTCTCCGCAAACTTTTCTTGATAGTTCTTTTTGTCTCTCAATTTGAACAACTTGAAACCCTTGCTTTGAGAGAAGCCATGAAGTCACACTCCCAGAGGGCCCCCCTCCAACGACGACAAAGTCATATATTTTACTCATTGAATCCTCCCCTCTATATCTTTGTCTCCGAGAAACAAAGTAGGCAGAACAAAAAGGTCCATAAACATACCAATTAATAATATAAAAGCGAGTATGACCCCAAACTCTCTGATTGGTAAAAAATCATTTGAGGCAAACGAGCTAAAACTAAGTATGAAGATAAATGAAGATGCGAGTATTGGATTCACTGTAGTTTTCACATATTCTTTAAAGCTAGTCCTTCCTTCTCCCAAGCTATGGAGTACATGAAAAGAACTATCAACGACTAAGCCGATCGAGATACTATATGTCATCACTGTTGCAATATTAATTGACAGCCCTGCCAGCCACATAAAGATAAAACTGAAGAAAACTGGAACAGTATTTACAAGTAAAAATATAAAAAGAATCCTTAGTTTTTTAAAGAAAAAGAAGGCCAAAAGACTGACAAGGGCCACGCTCAGACCAAAACTTTTAAATAATGTTTTGATCATTTCATCTTGAGAAGACATTAATTGATGATACAGCCCGTTTGTTGAATAAACGATACCGTTATCTTTAAAGAATTTCTCTAACCTTCCTAGATTTTGATTGTATTCAGTGACATTCAGTGACTTCCCCATAATGGTCATTCGATAGTCTTTCTCTAACGGGTATGAATCTTTTAAAGAATCTGGCATACGTGAATATAGTGCAAAGAAAGCAAATTTATTTTCAGGTATTTGATGATTCCCACTATAAAAGAGATTGGCATCTCTCGTTAGACTCACTGGAGAGACGAGATTTGAAGCGAAGTCGAATTCACTTCGTAACTCCCCTTCGATGACTTCCATTTTCTGTATTTTTTGAAATGTCTCGTCACTATTAGATTTTAATACAAAATTATAGAGAGGAAAGCCTGCAACATTTTGGCTAACCCAATCCATTTCCTTTCTAACTCCTGAGTCATCTGGGAAGTATCGAGTGGCATCAGTTAGTACAGGTAATTTAAAGTAAACATATGAGCCTCCTCCTAAGAGAAGAGCACTTAAAATTATAATAAAGCTATAAGGTGAACCCTTTGAAAACCATTTCTCTGGCAAACTCTTAACGTTCATCCATTTGCGTATCCCATACTTCAACAAGACCTCTTCTCCTGTGTAGAAAAAGAGAATTGAAAATATGGCAGAAAGAAATGTCATACCGGCCACAAGAATTCCAAAGTGAGCAATCACAGGGATTTTGCTTGTTAATAATGCTCCAAAACCAATACTTGTAGTAAAAAGCATCAATGAAATTGGCTTTTTCTTTCGATTCAATGCTGTTTTAAAATCTTGATACTCGACAAGGCTGTAGTAGAGATGAAAGCCCAAAGAGAATATTATTGAGAACGAAAGTAATGGAACGATCGAAGTAACCATATTCATTGAGCCGAAAATAAGCTTTATCGATGCTAAAGAGAATAATGCAGAAAAAAGAGAAGGGACGAATATAAAGATTGAAGCCGGAAAATTTCGAGTTATGAGAAGGCAAAGAATAAATGAAAGAATAAACATAAAAGGAAAAAGTTTTTCCTGTATGTTTTTTGAATAGCTATCCAACATATAATTAGTATAAGGAAGGCCTGAAAGCCTCCATCCTTTTTTATTCTTAAGCTCTGTGATGAGTTTTTTAAATGCTCCAGACTCTTTTTTCCCGATGGCCATAAAACCGACATGGTTTGGGCCAATTAATTTAAGAGTCATTTTTGGACCAATTTCTCTTTTGTTAAAATCAGGAATAATAAATGTTAAGCTTGAAAATGATTCTTTTAATTTTTCAATACTAGTTAATTTTTCAACAGCATCCTGATCCCCAGAGAAGTTGATACTTGCTACAAGGTGATCAGATTCGTTAAATTTTTCTTTAAATTTTAAATATTCCCCAGCACTTTCTTTAGTTAGAAAAAGTGTCTCTGGATTTAATTGTTTAATGTCACTAGAAAACCATGCCGTGAAGGCCGTTAAAAAAAGTAAAAGAATAAGTAAGCTATTTTTTTTTGTCATTAGCTCCACTCGACAAGAAGACTTTGAGCTGTGAAGCCTGGCCCAAATGCTAGCATATAACCTTTCTCCCCTTTCTTGATTTCTTTTTTAAGAAATCGTTCGAGAATAAAAATAATTGTACTGGAAGACATATTACCATGTTGACGTAGAACATCTATAGAGTCACTGATATCTTTATCAAATCGACAAATATAATCCTCAACCATATTAATTATTTTTTTCCCTCCAGGGTGGAACATATAATTCTCCACATCAGCTACTTCCAAATTATTCTTTTTAAGAAATGGAGGCAGTATATTTGGGAAGTGAGATTTGATTGAGTCTGGAACATCTTTATCAAGGACAATTTTAAAGCCAGTATTCGTTAAATTGTAACCCATTAAATAAGTCGCTTCTTGAAAGTGGTACATATCAAAGTCTAATATTTTAAGCCCTGGTCCTTCTTCTCCACCTTCAAGTAATGTACATGTTGCTCCATCAGCAAAGATTGCAGTACTTACTAAATTCTCGACAGAAAGATCATCTTTTCTGAATGTTAAGCTAGGGGCCTCTACAGTTATAAGTGCCGCTTTTTTTCCTGGATTATTCTTGAGAAAACTATGAGCATAAATGAGACCACTTGTTCCTCCAGCGCAACCCATTTCTGTAACAGGTAATCTCACAATATCAGTTTTCATGTCGAATTTATTAATGAGGTATGCATCAACAGATGGAATCATGAATCCTGTACAACTCGTAGTAATAATATAATCTAAATCTCTAGCTTCCCAACCGGAGTCTTCAAGTGCTTTAGCTAAAACTTTTTCACTAAGCTCTATCGATGACTTCACATAAAAATCGTTTTTTTCTTCAAAGGTCGCATCAGAGAAAATAAATTCCAAAGGAGCTACTGAACCCCTTTTATCTATATTAGCGCTTTTAAAAATTTTAATACCTTTTCTTCTGATGAGCTCAGGTGCGTCACTCAGCCACTGCTCGGCAGACCTCACTATCTGGTCAGTTGTGTACTCATAAGGTGGTTTTTGCGCTGTAACTGATTTAATTAGAGTCATAATAAAATTCCTTTATGGCCATGTCGAAAGCCCATCATACCTTGGTTTCTTTGAACCGTTCACTTATACTATTGTCGCCATAATCATTAGATTTCTCTAGTGGACATATGTCCTAAGAGCTATATTTACTAATAAATACAACCCTTTACGGTATCTATATGACAAAAGTCCTATCCACACTTGAAAGTAAAGAAAGACTAACTTTGAGCCTTATTTTCATCGTCGTCATAGGGCTTCTCATTGGCGATGTAGCAGAAGACCTGGCACATGGCTCATCCATGGGCCACGTGGCCATAGAAGCAGGCATAATCATACTCTGTTTAGTGGGAATTCTCACCCTCTGGTTACAACTTTTTAAGACAAAAAAAGAGGTACAAAAACTCAATATTGACCTCTCAAAAGTGAGAAGTGATCTCGATAAATGGAAGCTTGAAACTAAGACTTTAACAGAGGGCCTTTCTAAAAAAATTGATGACCAATTAAGTGACTGGAATCTAACTCTAGCAGAGAAAGAAATCTCCCTTCTCATTCTTAAGGGCCTTTCCAATAAAGAAATTGCAAACATTAGAGAAACAAGTGAGAAAACTGTTCGCCAGCAGGCGACTGGTATTTATCAAAAAAGTAACCTCTCAGGAAGAAACGAACTCTCCGCCTTTTTTCTAGAAGATTTATTAATCATTCCAAATTAGATCGTTCTCGAAAATTGATTTTCTGACTTTATCTTCAAGTTAGGGTCCAATGCCATACAAATATTTCGAACAAACGGTTTACCTTTTTCTAATATTTCTAAATTCGATTTTTCTAAATTTAGAAGACCGTCACTCATCATCTCGTTATAAGTGTTTCGGATGTTATTGACATGATTATCATCAAGACTATTTAGAACTCTTTCTAAATCTGTTTTACCTTGGCACATAAGATCTTGAATCGTTTGATCGATCATTTTATCTTGCTGACTCATGGTATGCCCATAAATCAAAGGTAGGTTTCCTGAATTAACAGTATTCATATATGCTGTTACATCTTTTTCATTTTGAACATATCCCAAACCTGAACTTGAGATACTAGAACAACCTAGACCTATTAGGCATTCTCCCTTTTTAGAGGTGTAGCCCATAAAACTTCTTTTAAGTTCTCCCTTTTCATAAGCATGATAAAGTTGATCATCCTTGAGAGAGAAATGATCCATTCCAAGCTCAGCATAACCAAGCTTCTCAAGGTATCTCTTACCTTCTTCATAGAGGTCTCTTTTCTCTTCTGCTTTTGGAAGACCAATTTTCTCTAAAGCTTTTTGAGATTTAATTTTCCAAGGAACATGTGCATAACTGTAAAATGCGATGGTATCAGGCTTTAATTTTTCAACTTTTTCAAAGGTAGATTTTATTGTTTCAACAGACTGCCCAGGAAGTCCGTAAATAATATCAAAGTTAATACTCTCAACTCCATTGTCCCTTAGATACGAAACCATATCTTCGACCATTTCATAGGGCTGTTTCCTATTAATATTTTTTTGAACAACAGGATCAAAGTCTTGGATACCTAAAGAAAATTTTTGAAATCCGTTTCGAATGAGGACATCACAATGCTCTTTGGTCGTTACCCTAGGGTCAACTTCTACGGCTCCCCAACTGATATCTTTATTCCCCTTAATTGAAGTAATCAGTTTACTTAAAAGACTAGGTTCAAGAAAAGTTGGAGTCCCTCCCCCAAGATGGATACTTGATAGAGAGATGGGTCCGCATTTTTCCTGATATAAATTCCATTCTTTTATTAGGGAATCTACATACCTACTTGCTAACTCCATATCTTTAGTGATGACTCTAGAGCATCCGCAATAAATGCAAAGGCTACTGCAAAAAGGAATGTGAACATAAAGATCAAAATTTGCACCAAGTTCTTTTCGAAGTAAGACTTGCTCTAACCACTCACTTTGCGAAGGAGACTGTTTCCAATGAGGATGGGCAGGATAACTCGTATACCTTGGTCCTGGTCGATCGTATTTTTGAATTAATAGTTGGTCATTTATCATAGGCACAGGTTAAGCCTAGAATGCGTCGATTTCTATGATATTAATCAGATTTACTCAATTCCATATTTTGTATGGTCAGGTATAACAGTTTTAGGAAGCACAACTGCATTTGGAGTGATAGTGCATTTCTCACCTATTCTGACTCCACCCATTATATTTGCATTTAATCCTACAGTAGTACCTTTTCCTATCACTAACTTATCAATGATCAGATATCCCTTCATTCCATAGTGGGCCATCAAAGAAGCGGAACCACCTATAACAACATAGTCATCTAGTTCAATTAAACATGGGTCTGAAATATTAGTACTATTAATCATGACGTTTTTTCCCATCTTCATTCCCATCATCTTGTAAAAGAGAAGGTTAATTGGAGAAGGAGTCATAAGGTCTAAAATTGTATAACGAACAAGATATGTTAATGCATTATGAATATACCAAGGAATTGATTCTAAACTAAACCATGGCCCTCGATAACTTCGAACGAAAGGAATAAATGGTAAGTTAAAAAGTGGAACGATAAAGATAATCGTTAGGCCGTAGAGAAAGAATCCTAAACCTAGAGAACATCCCAAACCAAATGCACGTAGAAGAACACTTCCATCACGAGTTAGCTCTTCGACCTTTAAAAAGATTAATGCTCCGGGGGTAAGAGAGGCCCCCACACAGATGACAAACATAATGAGAATCGGAGACAAAAGAAAGACATAACTAATATTAGGAAGCTTTCTCAAGAGAGTCTCAAGAAGTCCTAGAACACCTGATTTTTTAGATGATTGTTCATTAATATCAATATCTTTCTCTTTCTTCTTCTCTTCCAAAATAGCTCCAGATATAGAAATACTTTCCTTTATTACTCAATTATACTATAACCTCTTGAAATACTTATAACTACTTATTATAACAGGTACTTATGTTACCAAACCCACACGATTTACGCTCATTTATCGAAATATCCAAGGCCGAGAACCTCTCACGGGCCGCTGAACGTCTTGGGACCAGTCAGCCTTCCCTAACTCAAGCAGTTAAGCGTTTGGAGGCCTCCATGGACCAAACTCTTCTGGTGAGATCAAAGTCTGGAGTAAAACTAACTCGGGCGGGCCAAAGATTAGTAAGAGAGGCCAGAGAACTCCTTACAAAATGGGAGCATTTAGTTTCTGAAACTGCCCGGGATGAGAGCGAAATTAGAGGAAGGTACACACTAGGTATTCATCCTTCTGTAGCACTTTTTACATTAGATAAATTTTTACCTCAGCTTTTAGCCGATTATTCCAACCTGCAAATTGATCTTGTTCATGATCTTTCTAGAAAGATTACTGAAAAAATTATCAGCTTCCAGATAGACTTTGGAATAGTAGTTAATCCGCCGGCCCACCCAGACTTAGTTATTGTCGAACTTTTCAAAGACGAAGTTAGGTTTTTTAAATCTAAAACGAAGTCTCCAAATAATGACGAGGACTCTGAAGACAAAATACTTATTCAAGAGCCTAGCCTTGCTCAAACGCAAAGCCTCATGGGTAAAATGCAAAAGAAGGGATTGAAGTTCAAGAGAACTCTTTCCTCTTCAAATCTAGAAGTCGTCGCAAAACTCACCTCAATGGGTGCAGGTATTGGAATACTTCCAACAAGAGTCGCTGAACTTGAAGGGAATAGCTTACGCCCTTTAGATGGAGGTTATCCCTCCTTTAAGGACAGTATATGTTTGGTCTATAGAAGTGATTTTTTGAAATCGAATGCGGCTAAAACCATGACGAGACATATTTCTAGCGTACTAAAAGCACTTAAATAAGTTAAATACCTGAATTCTAGTAAAGCTTTTAAAATCTAAATCTTAACAAAGAGTCCCGATCGCGGTAAAAGTGACACTATGAACAAATCTCTTTTCATATTAATCATGCTTAGTACGGCCGTTCAAGCTGGATGGGTTGAAACAAACGAAGAGCTCAAAAACCAATTTCTTATCCCAAAAATTTGTAGTGAAGTTGTCGTTAGTAATGAAACTGAAAGAAATTTTGATTCAGATGAGTGTATTGAAAGTTCCACAATAAAGGTTTCTAAAAAGTACATTACAAACCATCAGGGAAGTACAGTTGTGACTTTGATGAGACTTGCGATTGATGTTTTAGGAGTTACTTGTGAAGGAAAACTCAAGAAAACTTTCGCTACAACATACGTTAACCATCGCGGTGAAGTCATTCATAAACCTGCCAGCTGGGAAGTTATCTATGTCGATAATTGTGAGTTAAGAGAAAACCAGATTGTCCTTCAAGCGACATTAGAGGAATCTCACGTTAAATACCTCTCACCTTCTGCATTCTCTAGGGTAAATAAGAAAACCCGTGAGCGGATTGAAGAGTTTGATCTCGAGATCGAGCTAGAGTCAACACTAGACTATATTTCAACAAAATATTATCGAGTTATGGACCCTTCTAATACTAGAAAGAGAATGGGTTATTTTGAAGTCTCTAATGTTAGAGACTTAGATAGTAACGAAACCTTTGAAGTTCTTGTTCGTTACGATCTCCATGGCTTCAGAATCGGTGAACTGGAGTATTAAGAATGCTTGATCAAATAAATGATGACATCAAGAGTGCAATGAAAAGCAAGGACAAGGAAAAGCTCCAGGCCTTACGTTATATTAAGTCTATGCTCACAGAGAACAAAGTTGCCAAGAAACCAATTCCTGAGATCGAAGTTGTCATTAAATATCATAAGAAGTTAAATGATTCTCTTTCAATGTACCCAGATGGGCACGAAATGAAAGAACAAGCGAGCAAAGAAATTAAAATTCTTGAAACTTATCTGCCTAAGCAAATGACTGAAGAAGAAGTTTCAACAATTATTGATCAAATTATTTCCACTCTTGAGAATCCAAATATGGGTGGAGTGATGAAAGAGCTTTCTCCACAGATAAAAGGTAAATTTGATGGAAAAAAAGCGTCTCAACTGGTTATAGCAAAACTTAAATAACTCTAATCGTTACTATCGTCATCAGACATTGAAGTTTTACAAGTCATGTAGATTGGAAAGTGATCTGAAATCAACTCAGCATATACTCTATAATAGAATCTATTTCTTAACTGATCTGTAAAAACACGTCTCTTATAGAATTCTACTTTCTCTTTAAATCTGTAGTCATCCCAAACAATTCTATTGTTTTTAATAGTTTTGACACCCTTAAGGCTCTTTTCAAAGGCCTTCACCTTGATCGACATCTTAGATTTCGCACCTGGGATCATACTGTAGTCGAACTCGACCTTATCATCACTATCGATAGTATCTGCTTCATTAATCCCTAAAACTTCATCCACAATAGTGTTGATGACTATTTCAGCAGGGTCTCGAATCAAGTAGTTCGATTTTAAGTAAGTTTGAACAGTTCCTGTGTAGTAAGGAAATATATTTACTGTATCTTTGCTGCCGTTCATACATTCCCGAGTTTTCTTTTTAGAGAATATAAAATGATCGAAATCATTAGAATTTCCATTTGTTGGAACTCCAGTTGAATGAAAACGAGGCTGAGATAAAGTTGTTGGTTCCTTAACGAAGACACTAGAGCCAGGAAGCTCTTTCAATAACTCACTCCAATATTGATTCGAGTGATTCAAGTTCATATCTCCAGTGTATAAAATATCTTCTTCGTAATAAAACTCTCGAAGTTTGTTCATGAACTCTAAGATTATTTTTGTTTCGGCAACACGAGCATATGTTTCTTTAGTGACTCCAATACCAATATCTTCGTATGAACTCACTCCAAATGACGGTTTTAAAATTCTAGCAATTTGGTTCTCTTCATCAGGCGAAGTGAAAATAATATGGCTAGTGATCATGGTGAAATCGAAATTTCCACTCTCAAAATTGGCCATAAAAGGACGTCTCGAGAAAACTTGTCTCGTGTCTCTACCCATAAATTCTTTTTTTAGATTTGGAATACAAGCAAATGGAGTACCACC
Organism: Bacteriovoracaceae bacterium; assembly: GCA_023954635.1. GTDB lineage: Bacteria > Bdellovibrionota > Bacteriovoracia > Bacteriovoracales > Bacteriovoracaceae > M0603. Next base: position 14,918 of record JAGSHI010000001.1, on the reverse strand, counting down.
CCGACTCGTTTTGTATTCCTCGCAATGTTCATTAACAATAGGTTTAAGCATAGATGAGCGATAAAAGAATCCGACTAGTTCTTGAACATGTGAGGACTTCGCGGCTTCCCCTCGAGGAGCCAATAACAAGGCCCAAGATCGATCTAGCTTTCTTAGCTCTTCCAGAATTTTCAAATATCCTGGAGCTCGGTATAAACTTTTTGCTTTCTTTAAGTCTGTTTTGATCTCGCTAATTCTTTCATCATTAGATTTCTTAAGAGCTTCAATAAGAGAAGGGCCCTCTTCCAAAAACTCAACCACCGCTTTATTGTTTTCTTCATCTCGTCCAATGACAGGAAGAAGTTCCGTCGCTGAAATTAAGTCCCATCGATTCATGATCTTAGCGACAAGAGTTAAATCTTTAAATCCACTTCTAAGAGAACCCGGATGCCATAGGTTATACCCTGCAACCTTGAGTCTCCCCTTACTTTTGACTTTGGTTTTATTGTAATTAGATTTATACGCTTTTGAATTGTAGTGATGATAGTTATGATAACAATCAACTGAAAATTTAGAGCCAACAATATACTTTTTTATCTCTTGGCATTTTTCTTTATAGTGAACGCGACCTTCCAGATCTTGTTGATCCGTGACAGCAAAAGCTGAATAGGCCGTTAGTAAGCCTATTAAATAAAGGTGGATTTTCCATCCATCCTTTCCCATTTTTCTCCCCGCGCGTGTAACCCGTAACTAAGGCAATACCCTAGCAAATCGAACGGGTGATTTCCAATCGAAGGCCGTCAATCAAATTATTGAAATCACTAATATTTTAGGAATAAAAGTCCAAACTTTTGAGGAAATTCAGGTATTTAACACAAGTAGTTAAAGATAGATGAACTTAAAAAGATTACAAAATTGTATAGTCATAAATGATTGAAATCACATGCTAGTTTTGACCTTGTGCTTCTTTTAACAATTCAGAGAAGTGTTCGGTCCTCTGTCTCATCACCGTTTTACTCAATTTAGCATTTAGCATCTTTGGTAAAAGTATGTATTCACAGTAATAAGTAAGGGCCTTTCTACCGGCTGTTGTCCTACGTAAATGGCTCCAATTAAAGTCACCCTTGTCATAGAAAAGCCATTTAGTAATAGACCATTTATTATTGCTTTGAACATTAAGAGAGTGTTGAGCAATATTTTTTACAAACTGCTCAGCGAAACCACCCTCTGTATTATCTCTAACTATAAGTCTCGCTACATCAAAACCAATCTTTCTTTTTGTTGTAGAAGATACATTATCTCCGAGAACTCGTACGAGAAGATAATTTTCCTTAATGAAGTCTAAGACCTGCTCGCCTCTTCGGCTTCCTGTTCTCATAATCCTTCTAAAATCATATGAAGAAGTCATTTTTCGAACAAGTGATTTTAGTTTTCTATATTTTTCCCCAAGAGATCGATAGTCATTTCTTTGTGCCGTAGAGAGAGACCCATAAGACCTGTTCCCAGTTCTTCTTTTGAATGATTCAAAATCTTCTCGCTCCATTTCAGTAATAAAGTTCATAAACTGTCTATAAACATTCTCCGAAACTTCCGCGAGGGCCAAATGGTCAGCAACTTTACTTTCGATAAAAAATCGTTCGAGATCTCTTACTCTTACGACATCAGTGGTAGTATTAATCCAATGAAGGGCATTTTTAAACTCTGCTTTGAATACAACAAGTTCAGTTTTCATTCTATCTGGATCAAAAACAAATCCTTTAGAAATATAAGAACCTACAACAGCGATCATATTTGATAAAACTTGAATTCCCATTGCAGGGGTAATAACTTTATCCAGTGGAGAAGCTGTAGAGTTAAGCACTCCATCTTCATCTCCTTTCAGGCTCTTAAACTTTATTATTAAATCAATCATTTCAAGATCTACGATTTTATCAATTACTTCAATATTAGATTCACCAGCCCTATTAATCTGACTTCCGTCAAAAGCAGCAGGTATGACACTAATAATATAATCTTTAAATTTAAGATAAAGTTCGTCTTTAACAGACTTCAAACAGATGTCTGTTAACTCTTTGATATGGTCACCACCGACAGAGTCATTCTTAGCTAATGTCGAGAGTAAATTCTTAATATTTTTATTATCCCAATACTTAAAATCGTAATCGAACTGATTGCTTTCATCTAGATACATTAAGAGTGAGCCATCACCCTTTCCAGCTCTAATTTTAGTCATAATTAACTCATATATTGGTCTAACCATTTTTCCATTTAGTTTATGTTCTGCTTTAAATGCCTCAAGAGTAAGATCAGAGTTTGATCCAACCTTATTATGAATATTTAAAATAATATCTTTCTGACAAGAGTAATCTATCTGATTGGGCTTTCTAATATTTTGACCTCGAATTACTGGCTTGTAACTTTCAATCAAGTTCAGGTTTATATTGTGTGCAATATCTATTTGAGCAATATCAGTACAGGCTACCGCGAACTTTCTAAATTCATCAATCCCCATTCCTTCAAACTCATCAACTCTCTTAATACATTCATTTAAATAATGAATAGGGTTGAGTATCTTTGAAGCTTGTACGGAATTTTTAGGGTAATGACTCGCAACCTGAACTTCAAAAAGGTCTTTAGCTAACGAGAAGATAAGACCACCTTCTTTCTTCTTATCACATTTATTAAGTTCAGCTAAGAATGTTGTATTCTTATCATTTGGAGAATACTTAGTTAAACATTCTGCATATTCTTTTTGAATTGATGTCACCATTACTTTTAATATTTCAATGTCTTTGATACTTTTCATAACTTTTTGAGTTAGTTCATAAGACGCTCTCTCGTTATGATAATTAACCATTAGTTCATTTGAGTAGATTTCTACTCCCCACTCCCCATTCTTTTCAAAAGCAGTTCCAAAGTATTTGACGAGAGCCGTTCTCAAAGAACTACCACTATTGTTACCAATAAGAACATTTACTTTAGATTCTAGAGCATCAAAACTATCTACGTTGAATTGATAGACTTGGTTATCCTCAACATCTAGGCTGAAAGTCGACTTAAGGTTTTCAGTTATAATTTTGCTGATAATCATTGAAAAAGAAAAAATACTATCTTTAGCAATAGTTGAATTGATATCTGCAACAGTCACAAGATCCCTTATTTGTCTTTTAAGGTTCCTTGTAATTCGTCCTTCTAGGTACTCGGTAATTTCTTTATCATTTGTAAATTTATTAATTCTAATGTTTGTTACAAATTTATAAAAAAGTGGAAGTTTATCTTTAACACTAGAAATTCGGCATGCTTCAAGATTTTGATCATGCCTTGAGAGTAAATCACTTAATGTAATCGATTCATTACTTTTTTGGATTAAACATGTTCTTACTGACTGCTTAACTTCACTTAAAACAGAACTCGATACTCTTATTCCGAGACCTTTTATAAAATCGATTCGACTTAAAAAAGTTTCGATACCAGAAATACCTTCATCCTCGACTTGTTGTTGAAGAGCGATTGCGGCACATGCGACCTGTGACTTATGAGATTCAGAAAGCACCTTTTCATGGCTTTGACCCGATTTAAAGTTAGTCAATGCAGACTTTTGAACTAAAGCAATACAATCTCTAAACGTCTTCTTTCTAGAACCTTTTAACAAAGACAGATGTGACTTTTCAAATAATGATGAGCTACTTACCAATTCGCTATAATCTTTGCAAAAGTCAGCATAACGAGCACCAATCTTATCAGTACACTTCTTATAACTCGCTTCAGAGAGTTGTTTTGCTCCCATTATGTAATCAGTTTGAGAAGTTGTCCCAACTGCTGTCAAGTTAGCTTCACCTTCTACACTTCTTTGCATTTCTTCGACGTAGCTTCTACCTTTTGCTGTTTGTTTACAGTCAACAAGATTTTCGAGGAAGGTAAGGCCACCCTCTCTTGACGATATTTCAATAAAATTAATTTCAGAATGAAAATCATCCTTAATCATTATATCTTTCTCTACTAAGCAAGACTTAAACTCTAAGTGAGTTGCAAGCATTGCCTTCTCTAAATCTTCTGTAGATATTTCGGATTCACTTAACTGTAGCTTTGATTTCTCCAAGAGGTCTTTATACTCTACGTGAAGTAAAGCTACTTTTTTACAGCCCTCAAGAAGTTCACTCTCATCTGGACTCTTCTTACTACTTAAAGCAACTTGATATTTTTCAATCATACAATTGTGATAAGTGCTTTGAAACTCAGACTCAAGAGTTTCAGAGCTTGAGATAAGAAGGACCTTACTAATTAAGTTACTAATTTCTTCTTCGCTGAACGACGGGAAATATTTATCTGATCCCTGAACTCTAACGACAGGTTCATGACCAACACTTTTATTAGTTAAAACAACTTCTTCTGTAAAATCAATAAATTCATGATCTGACTCACTATATCTTTGAACTAACCACTCCGAATCATTTCTCTTAAGAGAGTAACGGTTACGTGTAAATTGCTCTAGCTCAAACCCTTGAAGCTTATTATAAAAAACAACTTCATTTAAATCATCTCCATGTTCATTTATTCTAAAAAAGAAGAGAACTTTCTGATCTTTTTTTGAAACGAGAGCAATTGACTCCCCTTTCCTCGTTACTTCAAATTTACTCATGTCTTGTTCTTCACTAACAAGAGAAAATCTTTCGATATTGGAGCTTTCATCTAATACTGCCCGCATTTGAAAGAGGTGATTAGAGGAAGAAAGTCTTATGTTAAATAACCCAACACTGCGGCTATAGGCCGGAGCTCTAGAAGCAGGAGACCTTCCACTAACTCCAAAATGTAATACTTTTCCCGTTTTTGTATTTAAATAAATAAGTTCTGAAAGTTTCTTTACAATAGATTCTTGAACTCCAGACCTCAGGCCCCAGGAGTTTTTCATTTTATCAGAAAGTTTAACGATTGACTTTGAGACGTTTTCTGGTGTGTCTGCATCCAGAACAAAGACTTCTTTTTTATTATTAATTTTTGGTTTATCAAAAGTGAAGCGTATTTTCTTTGTACTCGGATCAAGATCTAAGAGAACTTGATTTCCAAAACTAGAGTTTGCATATAGGTTCAGCCATTTCGTTTTTTCTGAAGAAAAAACTCCACCGGAATAAAACATTATTATTCCAAGTATAATTAATATGAATTTGGGCCCTGCCTGAACTCTCATTTTTGTTTGCTCCAATCCAGTATAATTATCGGTAAATATCTGAAAAACCTTGAGTTTTAGCCCATATATTCATGGATTTGAGGCTTAAGTTTGTATCGTATTTTGCCGAAAAGTATCTGAACCTAATAATGAAGCTAGTGAACTAGAGAAAAGGTGCATTTATGTATTCAATTAAAAAGTTAATGACTTTAAGTCTTCTAATCTGCTTATTTAGCTTTAATGCTAATGCTGCCGGTGCAGGAAAGCTTATTGATGTCCTAGTAAATGACTCTGGGCTTATAGAGCTACTTGGAAAAAAAGGAATTAAGGGTGCAGCGGCCAAAAGGACCTCTGATTATGTCGCTCTTTCCTGGAAATCCTTAAATATGTTTGGTGACAGGATCCCGACGAAGGTTGAAATCAAAAGAATTTTAGCAAGCATCTCAGGGTCTTCTGAAGATATTAAAATTAGAAATGCCTTAAAAGAGGTTTTAGATAAGCCAGCAGACAGCATGAACAAAAAAGATGTTGTCTCAGCAATTAATAATCTTATCTGGTTGGCCAACAGACACGGAAAAAGAGGAGCTGTTGTTCTAGCCTGCTCTGCTTGCGTTAGCGATTCGTTATCAAGTCATGGTTTTAAGTTCACTCTAGAGGTTCTACAAAATGCTTCGGCTGTACGAGTCCTAAATGATGTACTTCCTAGAAATCCTAGAAGTCTGAAAAATTTTATTTCAGAAAGAATGGGAACACTTGGAGTTGGCGATTTCTCAAGAGTCAGTGCAGACCTAGTTGCTCCGGAAGAGGAAAGAGCATTAGGTTTATTCCTAGGGCTTGCTGAGTATGGAACAAGGCAAGAGAAAAAGCTTGTTGAAGCCATCATGGAAATTTCAAAAACTCCAGAGGGAAAGGTCGAATTATTGAACCCTAAAAATCCTCATAAATTATGGAAACTGTTTTCAGACCCTAACTTTAATAGAGATTCAGTTAATAGTTGGGCAGATATGCTTCATCAAGTTGCTAAAAACTCAGAGGGAGATGAAGCAAAAAAACGTGCATTTTATAAGTACCTTAAGCGAAGAGCTGGAGATGATCCAATTCTTAATAATCATCTAGAAAAAATGAAAATAAAAAAATGTTTCTTTAGATAAGACATAAGCCAAATAAGAAATAAGCCACCTTTAGGTGGCTTTTTTTTTACATAAATTCGACGACGCCAGGATCTCTTTGAATTGTGAGTACCTTCAGAGCATTAACAAATCTTTGAAATTCATCAACATTTTTATAATCTGCTAATTCCTTAACTACCCTATGGGCCATTTCACCAAGACTTCTCATATCTAAAAGGTCATCAACAGGTGTGGCTTCCCAAACGGCGTGTCCAAGAGCCTCCTCTTTGATATTTCTTGGGTTAAAGATATATCCTCTAAAAGCTTCTTCAGTCATGTCAAAAACTTGTTGCCCATGTCTAAACCTAAAAGCTCCATCATCAGCTCTTTGAGTTACTTGCTGATAAAGCTTCTTAACAATATCCTGCTCAAGATCATTATATCTCTTAATCAATTTTTGTCCGGCCTCTTCACTCATACCTTCAGCTGCTGTTGCTATACTTTCTTGGAATGATTTGAATGCACCCATTGTTGTTTCAGCTGCAACATATCTCGAAAGTCCTAATGCTCCTCTTGCTTCAGCCTTTAAAGATTCATAAACAAGTCTACCTCTTGCAGTAAAAAACTTTCTCATGATCATACCATCAGCAAAGAAGTGTAAGAATGGAACCTGACCAACTCCTCCAATATGTGGAGCCCCTTGCCAGAAGATAATATAAGGAAGTTCCCTTTTTCTCATTGGAGCTTTCATTAAGATATCTGTTAGATCATCCATATTTTTCAAGATGAACTCTTCAAGATCACCACCATTTTTGGCAATTGTTGCTAATTGTTTCTCAAGTGCTTTAATTTTATCAGCATTTTTTGCGAGGTGCTCAACTCTAAGTTTTCTAACCCATGTCCATAACTTATATGGGGTTCTAACTAATCCATGCCCAACGTATCCAGCAGCTTTAAATGCTCTACCGACTCTATTCAATAGTGTTGGATTTTTTGGTAAGACAGGCCACTTCCCTACAAACCATGTAACATCTTTTACTTTATCCCAGGCCTTAACGGCTTTATCCAATCTTTTACCAGAAAAAGATTTGAAGACCTTGTGAAACCCTTTTGCATTGTGACCAAAATATTCTGAAACTATTTTAGCCGTTTGCTTATCAATCGTTTGTACTGATTCATTAACAACTACTCGTCCGACTTCTCTTGAGATCGCATTTCGAGTTCCTCTTAAGGCTACTTTGAAAGGATGAAGTAACTTACCAACTGCTTTAATCATTCCATCAGTTGATAGTCTTCCTTTTGAAAATAAAAACATTACTTTTTTATAACCTGTAATAGTTTTGGCTACTTCTTGCTTAGGAACACCTGCTTTTGCTAATCTTGCTGTCAAATCTGCTGCTGCATCAGCTGCTGGCTTGCCACCTGCTCGAGCCGCAGTCCTTAGTCCAAAATCTGATGCGAGTGAATCAAAACCTAATACATATCTAGCTAACTTTACATCAGCTTCTTGTAATACTCTTTTCGCTGCTTGCTTGAATGCGACTTTCCCAGTTCTCTGAATCATATGTTTGCCTGAAACAACTGCTAATTTTGTTCCAACAGAAGCTGACCTTGAAACAACTCCAATCATTGGAATCAAAGAGACAACTTCAAATGCAGTCCAAAACCAAGAACGAGAAACTTGAGAAGCTGAGCCTTTATCCGTAAAGCCTAGACCTTCCATATTTTTAACTTGCCGTTCGAGATCATCGGCATCTAATTTTCGATCGAGTTCGCGTCCAACCAATTCCATTTGCATATCAAGAGCTTTTACACCAGCTCCGATCATGACAACTGATAATGGTGCACATAATCCACCTGTAATACCAGCACAGGCCGATCCAATAAGTATCGCTCCTACACCAAGTAGACCAGCACCTAAACCTAACTTAAGGTCTGTCCATTCTTCTGGAGACATAGAGTTCATGTAATCTAATATTTTCTCTGGAACACCAGGAAGTCCTGCCATTTGATTAAGCTTACTTTGCGCCTTGGTTGTAGAGTAAAAAAGTGCTTTAAATCTAGCGTGATTCGTTGGCTCAAGATCACAGAACTCATTTAGATTATCTACAATAGACATTTTCCTTTTATATGCAGCTTGTCTAATAAGAGAGTGGAAGAGAGGTTTCTTCAAATCATTATCAAGAGATAAAAAATTGAGTTTAACGAGAAATTCGTTATCAATTCCATTTTCTTCACTGAATTTTTCAAACATTGCTTTTTGTTTCTCTGGATTTCCTCTTTCCTTGTACAACTCTAGGAAGAATTCTCCATGTTTTGCCATCGGAGACTTAAGTACTTGATCGATATTTTCTCTATCTTTATCATTAAGCCTTACTGGCATTTTTGAAATTGTTTTATCAAGACTGTTTTTAGTTAAAACTGTCTGATAACTTAAATTTTCAAGGTGAGAGTAATACTCGCTTCCATCACTCGCAACGACAGTAAAAAGTCTTGAGTTACCTTCATTTGTTGACTCTAAAATATCATTCCAAATAAATTCTTTTTCATCCTTATCTAGGATATTTGTTGCATGACTTGGAACAATTTGTTGATTAATACCAAGTTTTGTTGCTGCATCTTTAAGTCGCGTAATCTGACCACCGACATTTGAGTAATAACAACGACTGTTACTATCCATAACTCTTCCACGACGTGCATGCCTAGAGTACGTTGGCTGATGACCATCTCTAAAGTGCTCAAGCTCATCCATAGCAATAAGGTAACCAAGTCTTACTCTCGCCCAAGGATTATGAGCTTTCATTTGGCTGACTATAAAGTCCATTTCTTTTGGTCTTGCGACATCTAAAAGATCTGTCTTGTCTCTTAGGTCTTTCCAAATTCCAGATAGAATTGGATAAACACCCTCAAGTCCACTTTCTTTTAATCTTCTTATTGGCGTGAATTTTCCAGGTTTCGTAAACTCAGATAGAAATACACTTAAGTTTTCGACTGACTTTAAAGGATTTGTATCACAAAGCTTATTTCCTCTACATCTGTTTCTAATAATATTTTTGAAGTTACTGTCATTAGAATCAATTTTTGTTTCAAGAACTTCTTGGATTCTTTGTAGTCCCCATGATCTCCAAGTCGCAGATCCATATAGAGAAGGTAAATCAATACTAACCCTTCTATTTTCAAGTTTAGACTTTAACGAATCAGAAATAATATCTTCAAAATGAATTGCACCTTTTCTTTGGATTAACTCTGCTAAGTATATTGAAAGGTTTTGTCTCTTTGGATCAACCATACTTTTATGTTCATCATCAATGATGATTTCATAAACTTTTCCATCTTCAGGAGTTCTTATAATTTTATCCCAAAGCTCGGCACCTTTATAAGTGATCGATTTTTTCTTCTTTTTCCCTCGAGATCCTGTTGTTTTTTCACCTTTAAAAACCTTATTGGCTTCAGGAAGTTTCATACTTAAGACTCTATCGAAGTGAGTGATATCATCGACAGCAGGAGAAAGAGGACCTGACTTCTTTTTTAAACCTTGTTTTGCATTTTTATACTCTTGAAAAGGCATCAGACCACTGTATCCATTTTTCGTTGGATCAAGATCGACATTATTCATGTAATATTCAAAGTATTGTCCGTTATCATCTATAGCAAGCCCTTGGCTTTGAAGGATATTATCCATATAGGATTCACCTTGACCTTCTTGAAACTTAAATGTGAAAGAATCAGGAAGATCTGCATTAAAATGATTTTGACATGATTTAGGAATATTGACAGGACGATCGTTTCCAAGCATCGCCTCATAAATGTATATTTGGTTAAGCATCATATGAAGTGTCATCCACTTCAAAGCTCGGATATAGTTTCTTTTAACAGGTGCTTTCGTAAGAGTAAGAATATCTCTACTTAAAACTTGAGTCTCATTATAACGAAGTTGAGTTCTTCCCCAAGCCTGATCATCCATCTCAATAAAAAATGGATCAGATGAAGGGTCTTTACCCATTGTAATTTTGTCTCGAATCTCTAAGTCATCTTTAGGAAAAATTCTCGTTGGAATTTCCGGCAAAAGACTATTGTAATAATGAGCACCATCGTACTCATTTGGCATATAAGCTCTTTTTACAATGATTAAATCTCTCATTGGAAGAGCTACACTAGAAAGGTACTCAACTAGTAATGATTTTCTTTCTTCTTCATCAAAGTCATCATCACTTAAATACTTTCGAACTTCTTCCATAAGAAATTCAGCTTTTTTATGGAGCCTTCTAACAACAGGATCCATAACCTTAAAGACTTCAGGTTCCTTCTCTGCCTCTTCATCATCCATGGTCTTTGTAATTAATTTATCGAATATTCCATCTTGATGTTTTGGTTTACACTCTTCCATTTCCTCAGCAGGAGTTTCTGGATCAAATGTATAAACAAACTGTCCACAAGCATTCGTTTTAAGCTTGCTCATCAATTCTTGAAATTTCTCTTCTGTATTGTCTCCCGTAAGAATAGTATTTGGGTCAACCGCTGGAGTTGAGATGTCCTCTTCAGTAACAGCTTCTTCTACAGCATCGGCAGAGTCAGTATTACAATCACTTTCAAGGTCCTTACCTTTCAACTCGACTTTAAAGGCCTCAATGTCTTTTTTAAGATCTTCTAGAGTTATGTCATGACCATAAGCTGCAGGCATACGAAATGCAGTCTTCGCAAAGGCCATCTGAAAACTCAGAATGTAGATTAAAAAAGAAGTTAGAATTTGTTTCAAGACATTGTGTCTCATAATTTATCCCATGGGTTTTATTAATTAGCGCTTGCCCATGAAATTGCAAAAAAAGGGCCAGAAAGGCCCTTGCAACTATTTGATATAATTGAGGAAATCTCTACTAATCTCAGCTTAAATGTCTGAGATTAATGAGGGTGTTTAAAGTTTAGACAGTCTTACTTGTCCAGAACTATTACAGATTCACCATCAGTAAGAACACATTTAATTCTTCCAGTTACTTCTTCTACACCATCAACAAGATCAACATTTATGTCGCCCTTACAGATTGTGTCTCTATGATCTTTAACGATAATTTTGCCTCTTGCACTTGTCTCAGACTGAACAGAGATTGCTGATTCGTCTTCAACAACTTTACCCATTCCATTGTCTGCTAAAATGTTCTTAACAGTCATCCTGACAACTGACTTCATCGTACTAATAGCGTCGTTTCTTTTTTCAAACTCTTGGTTCAAGTCAGCAAACACACTTCCGGCCATCATCATAGCCACCATAATCAACATTAACTTTTTCATTTCTACCTCCGCATATTATTCTTAACAATTACATTACAAATTCAAATAGCCATGAAGGTAATTTAATCGCCTTCATAATCTTTATTGCTTTTTCATCAGCATTTCCATAGACATCAGCTTCTGCACCGTTCTTATCTACGGCTTTCATATCACCTACGATCTCATAGGATTGCTCTAGTCTTCTTTCAATATTAGTTTTCAATTCTGCAGTTAACTCTTTATTCCCATCACAGAAAATTCCCATTTCAGCATTATAAAAATCTGATCTATTATCGATATTATATGTACCAATATAGAACGAATCTTCATCATAGATGTGAGTTTTTGAATGCACTCCCCATCTTGTTTTTTCGATAGATGGGTCAACAACATCTGTTATGCCTGCATACTTTGAGTCGTGAATATAAGGAATAAGTCCTCTCTTCTCGATATCAAAAATGATTCTGTAGAAGTTTGCTGAAACATAGAATGCATCCGTTGAACCTAAAGAGTTTGTATACATCTTAACTTTTGTATTTCTATCCAAGAGATTATTAATTGCATCTCTCCAGTCACGATTTAACATGAAATAAGGAGAGACGAGGATAACCTCATTTCCTTCTACAGCTGACTTATAGAGCCTATCGAAAATCTCTTTTCTCGTAATTCTCCACTTAACCTTGTAGTCACTTCTTAAACGAGTATTTAGATTTCCACCTGGACGATCTGAAATGTAAGTAACCTTAGGACAAACATGAATTTTTGTTTTATCTAAGATTGGTCTAGCAACTTCTTCAATTTTCTTAGTGTATTCAAGGATTCCTTCCATATTTTCAGAAAACTCACGACCTTCCTCAAGTCTTCTTAGATGCTGAGTTGTTCTGACATTTAAATAACGCTCTTGGTTTCTTCTATTTCCTCGAAACATTCTTAATCTATGAGTTGGTTTTGGATCCTCAGCTTTTCTTACTGATTTATGCTCCCAGAACTCATCAAAAGAATCCCAAAGTGCTTTAACAATTGGTCCCTCTATATGAACATCTCTATCGAGGAAGTTATAAACTGGATCAATATCAAAATAATCATCCCCAATGTTTCTTCCACCTGTGATGGCCTCTTTCCCATCAATTGCAAGTATCTTACGGTGAGTTCTGAACTGGGCCGAACTTGGATCAATAGCTCTGTGGTGAAAGGCCACTTCAATTCCAGACTCTTTCATAAACTTTGCAAAATACTCATCCATTTCAATAACTGTAATAGACTTATCAAGAAGAACTCTGACTTTGATTCCCTCAGCAGCTCTCATTTGGAGTTGCTTTAAAAGAACCTTCCCTGCTGTATCTTGCTCATAAATAAAATATTCTAAGATGATTTCTTTTTTTGCTTTCTTAATAAGATCAATTCTTTTTTGTAATGATGCGATTCCAGAATTTAGAAGCTGTAACTTATTTTGCTCACTAACTTTATCTCCACTCTTGTGAGCAGCATAAAATGGATAAGGAGCAATATTCTTATTAAGAATAAAGTTTGGATCAGCTGCATTCGCTCCTTGAAGAATGGAAACGAGCAAAAGTGCTGTAAGACAAATGAAATGTGAAATTGTCATCATAGTACAATCCAATTAGTAGTTTGCACTAATTTACACAAATCTAACGCATCGCACCATAAAATAGTAAAAGATACATACCTGTAAAAGTTTTGATTATGCTCAATAATTATAGATAGATAAGTCTACTTTTTGGCTTTTGGTTCAGAATCTGTTGATTCATCACTCTCTTTTTCACTTTCCTCTTCCGAGGTTCCCTCAAGCTTTGCTTTTTCGATCTCTTCAAGCTTTAAGCGATTAATATCGTGAAAGTCCTGTAGATCTTTTCTTTGCTCTTCCGTTTTTGGAGTAAAGTTTAGTTCATTGACGAATTTTCTTATTTCACTTTTTTGAGATTCATTTTCACCGATGAAGACTCCACTATAAATAGCATCCTTATCATTGGCTTCTAGGTGAGGTGTTAAAGCTAGAAAAACTCCAAACAGAAATTTCTCATAGACAATAATCGATTTATCAATTTTAAAAGGACACTTTATCTTTACACAGTTTTCTGAAATCTCTTTTATGATTACCGGGACATTAAGAAAGACTAAACTAGTTAACCTAGCATTCCGCCATTCTGATATTGTTCGATCTATTTCAATCTGTTTATCGTCAATATTAAATGACTCGCCTTTGACCACTAACTTAAGAAGCTTATCTATAAACTTCCCATCCATATCAAAAGGAACTTTTAATAATTTTTGATAATCTATCGAAGAAAGATCAGGACAGTTGAATATGACGACGTGAGGTTTATTTTCTTCAAGCTTTGAAACTTTATTCATGAGTTCTAATAAACCGACCTCATCAACTCCCCCATCGTTCTCCTTTATGCTTCCTCTTACAATTATCATTTCTGGTTCAAGGGCATCTACAATTCGAAAATCGGAAGTAAAATATGGAAAGTTAAACATATTAACTTCTGACTCTGCCTGTTTCGTTCCCCAGCACTTAGTAAAAAATTCCATTTGTGGATCAAAAATTAACACCCTCTTTCTTTTGTCATTACTCACTCTGTGAGAGAGGATACTATTACCAAATTCTATGACTTCTTTCTCAGGAAGTTTAATTCGAAACTTATCACTATCCTTTCTGAATTCATTTCCTTGAAAGAATAGCTCTTTGTCATTTTCATAAATTGTTATCGACATAAAGTCATCGGGCTGATTTGCCCATATATGCTCCATCGAATCTGGGTCTAACTTCATATTACGAAGTTCATTCTTCATACCTGAAATGGGACTAAAGTCTTCGGTCTGAGGATAAAGTTTGATTGTTCTATCCTTGTAGTTTGCCCTACAAGGTATCTGAACCCAGAGTGTATTTTCAAAACCTAGAGTTTTAAAGTGCTCATCATTAACTTGTCCCTGTCCTGAAAGAATCTCAATGTCTTCAATAATGTCCTTTATATCTTTTTTATGAAGAGCTAGAGCATTAAGGGGTAATCCAAGGAAGTCAGTATTTAATAATACATCTTCCTTTTTATTCATCATTCCAACAATCAAGCTGGATTTAAACATTGAGTACTTACCCATAATTTTAGTCAGGTCAATTTTGTAAGAAATTTTTTCGCTAAAGTCGACAAGTATCCAATCAAATTTATTTTCTCTATGGTTAAGAAAAAACTTACCGATGTTTTCACTTTCAATACTGAAGTAGTTCCACGAAACCTTTACTTCATCAAAGTGTTTACTCACTTCAGCTTTCAATTTTTCTGAGAATTTTGATTTTGGCCCAAGCCAGGCAACTTTGTGTTCTTCACTCATACTATTAGTATAGACGAAAACTGGAGATGAATGAAACAAGAGAGTTT
>JAGSHI010000149.1 GCA_023954635.1 Bacteriovoracaceae bacterium | reverse complement strand
TGGGCGAGTGGACATTCTGCGTGCCGGAACCGTTTCTGTTTCAGGTCTTGATAGCTATCTAGAAAGTAGCTTAATCAAAAGACTTATTTATGCCAAAGTTGACAAATCTCCGGAGGAAATATGATAAAACAAAACAACAGGGCAATACCTCTTTTAGTATCACTATTATTTCTGTCTTCTTGCTCCTTATTTGGGGTGCAGTCTGAGGAAGGTCCAAAGTATAAAGTCCTATTCAAGGAGGGCTACTTTGAAGTTCGTAAATATGCTGCTTACATAGTGGCGGAAACAACTATTAGCGGAAACTTTGATGACTCTTCCAGCGAGGCTTTTAAGATTCTAGCCGGTTATATCTTCGGAAAGAATAAGGGAAAAAAGAAAGTTGCCATGACCTCACCCGTAGAAGTTAAACAGAGTTCGGCTAAAATTTCTATGACCTCACCAGTTGAGATGAGCCAATCAGGCAGCAGCTTCACCATGCGCTTCTCTATGCCATCAGAATACACATTGAGCAACTTACCCGAGCCATTAGACAACAGAGTGATTTTTAGAAAAGTGAATTCAAAAATAGTGGGCACCCATAGGTTCACTTGGCTTAGTTCTAAAAAAAGAAGCGATAAAAAAGCACGAGAGCTTAGGCAATGGTTATCCAAGCGCAGTGATTATCAGCTAAGTGATAGCTATTCATATGCTGGCTATAACCCACCTTGGACAATACCCTTTCTAAGACGAAATGAGATACATATTGAACTTCAAAAAAATAGGATGTCACATGAAAAATAATGAACCTTCACTCATCAATAGACAAAAAGAAATTATTAACAAGGTTGTCAATCACCTCTCAGGAGTTGGCTTCAGTCTCTACTATGAGTCAACTATCAACGTATGCCACGAAATTCACGACATAATTCAAAATGGAGATCTATTAGATCATGATGATAAAAAAGAAGTTATTGACCTAGATTCAAATGATATTCAAGTGCTATTAAGTTACAAATCTTCTTGTTGCTAGTCAAAGCCACCCCCATAATAAGAGACACAAATTGAATGGTTTTTAAGAAATTATAATAATTCATTATTTACCTATACCATCTCCAAAGAGCAACGAATCCTGGGGGGCTAAATGTTTTGGATGAATACTCCAAATTCTCATCGCCTAAGCCATCTTTTTAAGTTGATAAGGGTAACGATTAAAGTACTTCTGGGATTTAAAATATTCAACTGAGTTTTTCTTTAACAAAAAATGTATTAGGTTCTCAGGAACTGAAAAATCGAGATGACCAGACTTATAATCCCCCATCAGATCGCTAATATTCTCTTTATCATCAGAACTTAAACTCTTCTTTAGGTAGCCTGTAATGTGCTGTAGAGCATTTATCTTTGTAGCTTTTGTTGTCGCATTACTAATCGTCTCAAAGAATAATTCCTCATAAAGATCAAATACCTCATTAATAGATAAATCTTTTTTACTTGAAGCAATACGTCCAAGTTCAGATACGACAACATGACGATATTCCATAACGACGTACTTATATTCTTTATGAAAGTTTTGAAGTGATGCGATACTCATTTCCAATTTTTTAAAATTAAAGTGAGCAAATACCTGAGTAAGAAACAACTCTCGAAGGTTTTCATTCTTCAAGCGTCCATTATCTATTTTGGCAATTGAAGGATAATTGCTTTTTATAAACTCAGCAAAAAGACCAGTACTTCTTGTTACTTTATTTTCTTCTCCTAAGATCTCAACTTTAACATCAGACAATCCACAAGAAGGAGACTTTCTCATAAAAATAAATCCGTCTAGAGACAACTTCTCAATAGATTTGTTCATTTCTCTGTAAGTCGATTCAGCCAATTCAGTATAATCTTCTTTAGTTTTTTTATTAATTAACTTAATCTCTCCCTTCTTTACTCTGAGCAAGTTAATTTCATCTCGTGGTGTCCCAAACCCCATCATAACTTCAGGACAAACAGGATAAAAATCTACATATTTAGCTAGAGAGTCGACAATCCACTTATCTCTAGTGTGTCCACCATTATGCCTAACAGGATCTCCCATAAGGCACGCACTAATACCGATTAAAGGCCTGGTTCTCATCTTAAACTCCCTTAGTGAATAGTTTTTAAAAGCTTTTTCGTATCAAAGCCTAACTTCTTTGCTTTATTAACTAATCTTTTATAAGTGGCTGGGTCCATATCTTTAGTTCGACTTAATATCCATAGGTACTTTCTCTTTGGCTCACCAATAAGGACGTGCTGATACTCTTCATCAAGATCCAGGATCCAATAGTTTCCTGCGAACAAAAAGAACCTAAAATTTCTTAGAAAGAATTGAACTTTAAGTTTGGCATTAGACTTTTTGTCTTTAATCCACGCACGCCCAACAGCCTCTTTCAATTCCCCATTAGGTGAACCTATCCGACATCGATTAAGAACTCTAATCGTTCCATCATCACGAAAACTATAGTTAGCTTCAGTTGCAGTACAACCTTTTTGAAACCTTTGATCAAAACGCGCAATCTCATACCAGTTACCTAAATATCTATCGACATCAACATGATCGACAGTTGGAAGAGGTTTGTACTTAGCACTCAAACTTGAACAAGAAACAAACATAACAATCAACAATAACTTTTTCACTTTTCCTCCAATTAAGAAAACATTTCTTTTATAATTTTAAATCTATATTTGAATATTTTATTTATATCTCTTTTAATAAATGATCCTGAGAAGACATCTCCCAAGACTCCGAGGGGAGCTTTGTAAATCACTCTATCTTCTAATAGTGTTCCCCCTTTATGAGGGATAAAGCGATGGAGATGAGTCCATTTTGAATATGGACCTTTTACCTGCTCATCAATAAAGTACTTACCTGACTCAAACTCAGTTATTTCTGACTTCCACTTTAGTGGGATTCCATGCAGTCTTAACTTGTAGTCAATTATTGTCCCTGCCCCTAGTTCTTTAGTACTTTTCCCTAAAACCTTGAAGTTTAAGAACTCGGGAGTTAATTTTTCTAAGTTTTTTTCATTTGAAAAGAAGCTAAAGACTTGCTCAGGAGTTTTGCTTACCCACTGGTACCTCTTAAGTTCATTTTCACCTTTAACTTCATGTTTAAGAATATCCCTTAATGCTTCTTTTAAACTTCTAAACTTAAATTCGTAACCAACGTCCATGAAGTTTTTAGGGATAACTTTTTGGCCTTCTAAAAGAATTTCAGACATTTCTCCAAAAAGGGTCTTTAAAACAAACCCAGGTACCGGAAAAACGGTAGGTCTATTAAGCTCTCTCCCTAGGATCTTAGTGAAGATATAATTACTAACCGGTCTTGGTGATACTCCATTAAATACATTAGCCTCACATTCATTCTCCATAAGGAAGATAAATTGACCAATAAGATCATCAATATGTACCCAGCTCATATATTGATCACCATTTCCAAGCTTGCCCGCAACACCGGCCTTAAAGGCAGGCAACATTTTCTGTAAGGCTCCACCTTCTTTTGAAAGCACTATCCCTACCCTAATGAAGTGATTCTTCATTCCTTCTAGTTCATGGTTTAGAGATGTACTCTCCCATTCTTTACAAACTTCAGCTAAAAACCCTGTCCCTAATTTACTTGTTTCAAATATTTTATCTTCTCCACTCTCTCCATAAATACCTACAGCTGAAGCGCTGATGAATTTGCGAGGAGGGACTTTTAATTTTTTAATTGTTTCTATGAGTAATTTTGTACCCTTTACACGTGAATTTAAAATTCTCTGTTTTTTAGCCTTTGACCATCTTCCATCCGCAACACTCTCACCGGCCAGATGATAAACAATATCAACGCCTTCAAGCGCTCCACTTTCAATTGTTCCCTCATCTGGATTCCACTCAAAAATATCGATAGGCAATGTCGTTTTGGTCTTTGCACTTTTCTTATTTCTTGTGAGGAGTACAAGATCGTCATATCCCCTTAAAGTTAGTGTTTCTATTAACTTTGAACCTACTAACCCAGTACCACCTGTAATTAAGATTCTCATTTCACGCTCCAATTAAGTTTAACCGCTTGATAGATTCTAGAAATTTTGAAAGCACAACTTCATCTTTAATCTGATACCCAGATGTATTTTTAGCGAGTTTTAAAATTAACTTCGCTTGGTAACAATCTGTTGTGTTGTTCCCTCTTGGTTACTATACGGTAGCTTGTCTAGAATGCAACTAGACAAGATCTAGACAAAGCCACATGAACTCAACAAAAACCTTAAATTACAATCACTTACACAAAAACACAAAACTAGAACAGACTTGTACAGGAATCAAAACAGGTGCATAATGGTCAAATGAAACAATATAACATCCATATCACATCAAAGATGACTGGACTCAGTCAGCACACTCTAAGGGCCTGGGAAAAACGTTATTCCATTGTGAACCCCAAGCGGAATGTCTCTAAGCATAGAGTTTATAATGAGAATGAAGTTGAGCTACTTCGAAAACTTAATGACCTATGCTCACTAGGCTATAGTATTTCTCAACTAAAGGAGAAATCTCTTAATGAACTTAATGAACTTTTAAACGAGTCCGGGGTTGAGACAACAACACAGTCTCCCCATATGATTAATACAGATCCTGTTTTTATCCAACAGTCCCTAGATCATCTTCTTCTCGCTTTAGAGGGGTATAGACTCGATGTACTTTCACACGAGTTTTACAATATAAAAATGAAACTATCTTTACGTGATCTTGCACTTCAAGTGATTAGCCCACTTCTGGGAGCTGTTGGAAGAAAGATTATGGAAGGAACTCTTACTATTGCTCAAGAACATGCCTTATCTAGTATTATAAAATTTCATCTTGGACAATTTATCTACAAAGGCAGAGAAGAGAAAAAAAGAAGTGGGAAGCTATTTGTTTTAACAACTCCAGAAGGTGATTATCATGAATTTGGAATTCTTCTAGCAAGCCTCTTATGCTCTCATTATAATCATAATTTTTTCTTTCTTGGTCCGAATATGCCATTAGACTCTCTTATTCAAGCGTCGAAATCTATCGAAGCTGACGAGATCATTCTAGGTACGACAGAGTTTAACAATTCTCCAGGAGGAGCGAGCCTCGAGGACTACATTACAAAAGCATTAACTGGTATCGGGAAAGACAAGAAGCTTCTTGTCGGTGGATCTGGATTTTTTGACCTGTCTAAATTGACCTCAAAATCTAATTTTTCTTTTCTTCCTTCACTCAACCACTTGGATCATTATTTAGCTAATACCTAAAGAGCAATCCCATTCAAAACATCAATACTTTTTTTGTCTATTATTCCTCCTTGGATTATACTAGATCTATAATCTTTACTCAGATCAAGGATGATTTTATGAAGTTAAAAATAATTACGTTTGTACTATTTCTGTTTTCGCTTAACACATACGCAGCCGGCCCAGGTTTTGACGATGTAACTCAAACCGATCTCGACAACATCTCAAAAGAGTTTGCCGCCAACTTCGTTCACAGACCAATCGCTCCAGCCTCTTCTCTTGGTGCCATTTTTGGTTTTGAAGTAGGTCTTGTGGCAGGTCTAACCGATGCCTCTAAAATTGGAGAAATCACAAAAAGAACAGACCCAACCGAATCAGATCCACTAGATAAACTTATTCATGCAGGAGTGCTTGGATCAGTTTCTGTTCCTTTTGGAATAACTGGTGAAGTTATCCTCCTTCCAGAGCAAAACCTAGGTGATGTTGATATCAGTAATTTTTCTCTAGGAATTAAGTGGACACTAGACTCTATCCTTCCAATCCCTTTTGTCGATGTGGCCATTAGAGGACATTACTCTTCAGGAGAATTAAGCTTTAGCGATACTGTTGATGCTGTAAATACAAAGGTAAGTCTTGAAAATACAACGACTGGTGTAACTCTTCTCGCAAGTGCAGGACTTATGATTATCGAACCATTTGTTGGAGTTGGCTATGTTACAAGAGAATCGACACTCGCTGCAACTGGAGCCGCACAAATCTTTGATACAACTTTTACAACTGCCAAGTCTTCTACAGTAGACGGATCAAGTGCCCAAATCATTGTAGGTGCTCAACTCAATCTTCTCTTTATGAAGGTTGGTGCTCAGTATGAAAGTGTTTTTGATACCAGTGTAACAAGTGCCAAGCTTACTTTTGGATTCTAGAATATTATTTTCATGGGGTGACCTTCTACTGGCACCCCTAATTTAGGATTGGATATACTAAAAAATAAAATACTTAGTTTTGTTATCAAGAGTCTGAATTATTTATTAAACCTTTTAATATATGAACAACGCTGACAGAGATCTTCAACTAACTGATTATTTTGAAAACCTCTTTTCATTTTGATAGCGCGATCAGAATTTAAAATACCTCCAAGATCTTCTGTCAGACAATTCCCTAAAGGAATTTGAGCCTCTTTATCAAGACAGCAAGGAACAACAGTTCCATCGGCATGAATTCCAATATGATTTATCAGAGCATGACATCTTCCACTCTTTCCAAGGAGAGGAAGATCCATCGAAGGCCAATCAAAGTGACTGTCAAAATGAAGGTATAATCTATTAAGTACTTTTTTACTTTTGATAGACTCGACATGAATTGTTCTATTTATCTCAGTATTAAAAACATTTTCAACTCTATTAAAAATATCTTCATTATCTCTTTCAACAATCTCATTACGGCCAACATTCCAAAGTCGATAATTGATATACATCTCAGGTCGCTTTTCAAAAGCTTCCTTTGTAAAATCAAAAATGGAGTTTATATATTCATCAATTGGTTTACCGGGAAAGTTATCTTTATAACTTTGAATAGAAAAATTGATCTGTCGTATGACTTTGCAGTTTAAAATATCTTCTTTTCTCTTTTGAATAACAATCCCATTAGTCGTTAGTTGAATGGGTGTTTCGTATTTTTCACAAATTGAAAGTAGTTTTGAAAACTCTGGGTGAGCAAGGGGTTCTCCCATTAAATGAAGACACACTTCTTCAGCGAGAGGGCTGGCCTGCTCAAGAATATTTTCAAATTCCTGTAAACCCATGACTTCATTATCTCTGTCGACCACAGGGCAAAAGGAACACTGAAGATTACAAATATTACTAATTTCGATGTAAATTCTTTTCAGCATAAGTCCTTATAACGCCCAATATCATGCTCTTGCAATTAAATTTATCCCTAAACCTTGACGTAAAGTTTTATGACCCCATTTTTTAAATATGAAACGTTTTACCATTGCCCTATTCACCTCAATACTAGGTTTAATCCTGCAAATGCTGGCCTTGACGACAGGTGCCATCTTTATTGACCCTAGAGTGGCCTTACTTCTAAGCGTTTCGTTTCTCCTCTTATTATTCGTTTCCAACCTCATTATCAGCTGGGGAGCGACAATCGTACTTCAAAACGGACTTAGTCCGGTCAAAGTACGTAAGAAATCTCTTCCTAAACCATGCCCACGATTTCTTGAATGACCTATTCATGGGATAATGAAAGTCCATGACAAATGAAAGCCTAAATTTTAAAAAATCTGGCCAAGGCCCTAGTATAATTTTTCTCCATAATGGCGGAGGATATAAAGGTATTTGGGACAAACAAGTAGAGTTTCTAAAAGAAAACTACTCCTGCTACGCTATCGACTTAATGGGTTTTGGAGAATCTGAAGAAACTTCTGAAGAACCTAGTATCTCTTTCCATGAAAATATACTTAAAAAGTTCATAAAGGACCAGGGCATAGAGAAGCCCATTCTTATTGGGAATTGTATTGGGGCCTCTATTGCTCTGAAGTACACCATAGATCATCCAAAAGATGTAAATCAGTTAGTGCTCTTTAACATTTGTCCTGGAATTAATTTTTATCCAAACCCTCTTACAAAATTTCTTCATCGAGTTTTAATATCTACAAGCTTTACAAAGAGAATTGTAAGTGACTATCTCTACAGTTTGATGGGCAACAAAAGAGAGAGAAAAAATCTACCGAAACAGCTTTTTGGAGAGAATCCTGATACCACTTCAGAAGTCTATTTAAAATTGAGTGAAATATATCTGACAGAAAAACAAAAGCGCTCAAGGATTAAACTTCTTCATCAAATTGAGACTTTTACGACAGACTTCTT
>JAGSHI010000081.1 GCA_023954635.1 Bacteriovoracaceae bacterium | reverse complement strand
TTCATATTTAAGTTTTTCTTCTTCTCTTCTTTGTGGAGGATAAGTTTCATAGTATGGTTTTGATGAAAACCTTCTATCAAATTTACTTTTTACATCGGCCTGATGAGTTTTATAACAACTAATAAAACTTGGAACTGGATCTGCCTCTTCAATAAGCTTGTCCCATTTCTCTGCTCCTAATTTGTCTTTAATAAGTGCAAAAGATGCCCTCTCAACAGTTAAAGAAGTAATCAACTCCTTGCATCTTAAGGG
The DNA here is from genome assembly GCA_023954635.1 of Bacteriovoracaceae bacterium. GTDB lineage: Bacteria > Bdellovibrionota > Bacteriovoracia > Bacteriovoracales > Bacteriovoracaceae > M0603. The sequence goes on along the minus strand of JAGSHI010000081.1, from coordinate 14,950 downwards.
GTCAAAAGTTGGAACATAAGTCGTAGGCTTTGGAACATTGTTTGGATCTAATGCCGCATTTACTAACTGTTCTTTCTCTGTTTGATAAGCAGCTTTAGCAGTTCTTATGATCTGTCTTTGCTTACGAACACATGTTTCATATCCATTTAAAACAGCATGGCTTGAAATACCATCTACCAGTTGATCAAGACCTTCAATAGGCTCTTGCCCCTCTTCAGGCTTAAGAACATTTCGAACCTGACTTTCTACTGTTGCCTTTGTCACAACCCTTCCCACATTGAGCGTCACCTGATCGATACAGTCTGTTAGGTCATGTTCATATTTTGTAGGGTCTAATTTTGATAAATAATTAAAGTCGAAATTAAGTTGATAACTACCTTGAGACATTAATCCTTTTCTCTGGAAGCATCGACTTGAGGTCTGAATTGCAGATTGTTTAACTTCAGGAGAAAGAGTTATCTTTGGTCCATCTCCTGTATCTAAATCAGCTATTCTTTGATCAAGTTGTGGCTCAATACCTTGGTTAATAGTGATGAGCAGTGTTTGAAATACACAACCTTTGATTACGTCTTGCCCATCTACAACTTCACCCTCTTTTGGATTTTTAAAAAGTGGATCATATCTTTCAGAAATACACTTATTATATTCAGCAACATAAAGAGGCTTCATGCTACCCATATCATTTTGAGCTAGCTTGAGGTCAAGCACAGCACGTCCTAAATCGACAGGGGCCTCTTTTTCAAAAACTAACATACATTGTTCAACAGCTTTTCTATTTCTTTGATCAGACCCTCTTCTCATACACTTTTTAAAGTCAACAAGAGTAGAATTTAAAACTGAATCCAGATCACTTCTCTTCTCTTCAGAAAGTAAAGAGGCCACTGTTCTTCGAAGTAATAACTCAGCAAATGCACCATAAGATTCTTCTGCAGCTATGGCCTCTATTTTCCCTAAAGAAGTAGAATAGTTATTTGTTCGTAATTTTACATTTGTAGCAATTCTATTGGCTAACTCGTTAATTTCAGCTTGATTTGTTAAATGTTTGAAATTCTCGTTTGATAAGATGGCCTTTCCAGCTTCTTCTGAGATTTTTTCTTTTACAACTTTATGCCTTCCACTTTGACCATAAAAGGTTTTGAATAAGAACCCTAGAAAACCACCACTTCCACCGTTACTAACAGGCAGGTCATAGTTTCTTCTTTCTTCACCGGTTAACCGAATTCTTTTTCCAGTAAAAGAAATTTTATTCATACTATTATTAAAATTTACATCATAATAGGATTTTTCAAATCCATTGTAATTAAGCAGGTCTTTCTTCTTACCTCTAACACTTAAGACCAATCTTCCTTGTGGACCATTTGATGTTTGACGAACTTCATCACTAGACAAAGCTATCCATGTTTTAGTTTCATCATCCGAAGGGTCTTTTGCCTTTAACAAGAAATGCTTTGCTCCTTTTGCGTCTGTTTCTTCTACAATGGATATACCATTTACTCTGGCTAAATTTTCATTCATGAACTTAACACCAGAAACTTTTCCGTTTTGGTCATAAGAAACTTTTAACTGGTACTCTTTATCTAAGACACTAACTTTAACTATTAAGTTCCGCCCTTCGAGTGGGACGAGATGATCAGATAAGGCATTCTCTAGATATTTCTTGAATAACTCATCAGTAACCTGGTCAAAGTCATTAAAGTTTATATTGAGGTCAACTCCAAGAGCGTTCTGCCCACATGGTCCAACAATCATTGATCTCATAGCATCAACACGGTATTCCCAAAGTAAACCAACTCTACGTAGTTCTTTTCTAGCATCTTGCCAGTCTCGTTGATTATTTAAGTCGTAAAATTTTTCTTTTTGAAGCTTTAATACTCCATTTCTATTCTTTAACTCTTGATAAATTAATTCACCTGTTTTGAAGTTAAAATAAGCTACTTTAGTATTGTTTCCATCAGTTCTAGTTTTGACTTTAATAAAGTCTTTCATTTGGCTTGAAAGTGCCTCCCTATGAGGAGCGATAATTTGTGTACCTAGATGAACATTATGATCACCTAAGTCGTCTAATAATTCACGATAGGCCCTATCAAATTGGGCCAGTGTATTTGCTGAGTATCTCTTGTTTTCGTTTAGCCTATATCCGTTGGGTCTATTTAAACTCTGGTCCCTAAAGTTTAACTTGTTTGGAAAATTAAATTTTGGGCTTGAGCTTCTAGGTCTTTTAACTTGTTTATATAAGAATTCGCCTTTGCTTTTTGAATAATAAATTCCAAAGTCTCTTTTGCCTCTCTGGGCAACAGCGATTAATGAGTAGTCGTCTTCTGCAGAATAAACAGAGGTGTGTGGTATCAATATTATTGATACAAACAACCAGAATTTAACTGTGGAAGAGATCAACTTAATGATCTTAAATCCTTTCAACATAACGTGATTCAACCTTTTTCTACACTCACTACAACAACTTATCGGATTTAAGCCTCTAATACTTGAGTACTAAAGTATGTTAAATATAGTATGAATTTACTGTAAACGAAGGAGACAATTCGACAAAGAAAAGAAATATGATTTCAGGCTTTCAGCATGTTGGATAAGACTGTCTAATCTTTAGACGCCAAAATTTTGAGCATTTTATAATGAGGCTAGTTAGATTTTCTTTTTTTGAGCTCTTTTAAAACTTTGTCTCTAACGTCTTTACACGTTTCAATATCTAAACCATGTAATGGATGACTAGGCTTTAGATCTGAAGTATTACCTGTTTCAAAAGAGTTAATTCTATTATTTAAATTATTGCGAAGAGTTCTCAATTGCTTATCAGACTTTTCTGGAATTTGATCAATATTAAGCTTCATAGTTCACCTTTGGCCCAATAGATTATGAATCATAAAATAGGCCATTCCTTTTCTAAGTACTACGTCTATTACCATGGCAATTGATGAAAATACTATCGCCAAAATTATATATTTGAAGGACACCATTAGATTAGCCTTCGATTTCTTTATAGGAAAAACACCCCAGATCATACCAATAGATAAACCGACACCATGTGCTGTATTTGCAATGGCCCCAAAGACTCCTGTCATACAAAGGAAAAACCATCCAATCATCATGTAAATATCTCTCTTAGGAAGAGAAAATGAGTCAATATCTGGGTGAGTTACTCGATAGACCCATAGATATCCAAGAAGTCCATAGACCACCCCACTTAGCCCTCCAAACAAAGGACCAGTGATAAGATACTGAGCAATATTTGATACCATTCCCGCTACCAAGAGAAAAAGAACAAACCCCTTTGCATTCATTTGATTTTCACAAAGTTTTCCTAAGTCTTTTATCCACATAGAATTAAAAAGAATATGAAAGAAATTAAAATGTAAAAACATGGGTGTCCACACTCTCCAAATTTGACCATTAGAAATCTCTAGAAAAAGAGAACCATGTTGATTTGAGAGTAATAAATAACTGAGAAGACTATCTCCATACATCATTTTGAAAATATAAATAGCTACTGAGATAATAATAAGAGAGAGGCTAATTTTTGTATTTTTAACGGCCCGTATTTTAAACCATTCTTCAGGCATTTCGACAGGTTTAGCGATACCTAAATGGACTCTATAAATATCTAGAGCTGGCTGAATATATTTTTCATCATTTACAACGACTACGTATTCATTCGTCTCGGCCACAAAAACGACTTTCCCCTCTATTCCCTCAGATAACAGAGTTCTTTCTATTTTTGTCGAAACACCCGAGTCTTTGAGTCTACCAATTTCCCACATAGCCCTATCTTTGAATAAATTTTTTAGGCTATTGCCCGATAAGTTTCCAAGTTAGAATAGATTAATCAATGGATCAAATCATGAACGAATCTACATTTAAAACTTTTGTCTACCAAAGACTAGAGACCTATTTCCCCTGTGAAAACCCAGAGTCAGTTTTCAAAAGTATGCTAGATCTTGCTAAAGAACAATATCCAGAAAATACTCAAGATCAATGGACAGACTGGGTCATCGAGTCGCTTGTGAAGGAGAATAAAGATCATACATTAGACTTTTTTTACTTCAATTATAAGGCCAATTCCCAGCAAGAATCACCCCAAGCTGCATAATTACAAACACTTAACACCTCATTTCTGTATAACCTAAAATAAGGCTATTTTTAACCTATTTATGATATAGTTTTTCTAAATAGGTGACAATTTACCCTATTTAAGGCTATATACTGCATAAATATTTAATTTCACTGAGCTTATTTGGTACTGCTATGCTTAAAATTAACAAAAAAGTTGAATACGCACTAATGACACTCAAGTTTATTGCTTCTAAAGAGGACAATGAACTCACCAGTGCAAGAGAAATTTGTGAGAGATTCAACACTCCATTTGATACTACAGCAAAGGTTATGCAAAAAATGAATGCCGCTGGCATCCTTAACTCTGTAAAAGGAATTAAAGGTGGGTATTCTTTAAACCAAAAGCTTTCTGATATCACATATATGCAACTTACTACTTTAATTGAAGGACAAAACTTTGGCCGAGTTTGTGAAACAGACAAAGGCCTTTGTGAAAACTACGACTGTTGCAATATCATCCACCCTATTGAACAGTTGAACCGAATTCTTTCAGACTTTTTGAAAGAATTAACTCTCGATGATCTTCTTTTAAAAACAAACCCATTACTTCCTCAACTAACTTCAAGTTGTAATGAAAGTGAGGCCAAGTCATGAGTAATAAAGACTTAACAGATGGTGAAGAATACAAGTATGGATTTTTCACAGACATAGAGACAGAAAGTTTCCCCAAGGGACTTAACGAAGATATCGTTCGAATGATTTCCAAGAAAAAAGAGGAACCTAGCTGGCTATTAGATTATAGGCTGAAAGCTTTTAGATATTGGCAAACTTTGAGTCATCCAAATTGGGCAAAATTAGAGATTCCTGAAATTGATTTCGAAGACCTCTATTACTATTCTGCTCCTAAAAAGAAAGAAAATCTTGAGTCATTAGATGAAGTTGATCCTGAACTCTTGGCGACATTTGAAAAACTAGGGATTCCAATTCAAGAGCAAAAACGAATTAGTGGTGTTGCTGTTGATGCTGTTTTTGACTCTGTGTCCGTCGCAACGACATATCGGGAAGAACTAGAAGAAGTCGGCGTTATCTTTTGTTCTATCAGTGAAGCAGTTAAAGATTATCCAGAAATTGTAAAAAAATACCTAGGAACAGTTGTTCCTTATACAGATAATTTTTATGCTGCCTTAAATTGTGCAGTTTTCTCAGACGGAAGCTTTGTTTACATTCCTAAAGGTGTAACATGCCCAATGGACCTTTCGACTTACTTTAGAATTAATGCAAAAGAGACAGGACAATTTGAAAGAACATTAGTCATTGCTGAAGAAGGTTCTTACGTAAACTATCTTGAAGGTTGTACAGCTCCTCAAAGAGATGAAAACCAACTACACGCTGCTATTGTTGAATTAGTGGCCCTTGATAATGCTACAATTAAATATTCGACAGTCCAAAACTGGTATGCTGGAAATAAAGAAGGAAAAGGTGGAATATATAACTTCGTTACAAAACGAGGTAACTGCCTAGGCAAGAACTCTTTTATTAGCTGGACCCAAGTTGAAGCAGGCTCCGCAATTACTTGGAAATATCCTAGTTGCAATCTTATTGGTGATAATTCCCAAGGAGCATTTTATTCTGTAGCTTTGACAAATAACTTAATGCAAGCTGATACAGGAACTAAGATGGTTCACATCGGCAAGAATACAAAATCTACAATTATCTCAAAAGGTATATCAGCAGAAAAATCTGAGAACAACTATCGTGGTCTCGTTAAAGTGATGCCATCTGCTACTGGGGCAAGAAATTACAGTCAATGTGACTCTATGCTGGTTGGAGATAAATGCTCAGCTAATACTTTCCCTGTAATGGAAGTTAAAAACAATTCTGCAACTGTTGAGCACGAGGCTTCTACGACTAAGATAAGCGAAGACCAACTCTTCTATCTTCAGTCACGTGGGATGGATATGGAAAAGTGTATCTCTCTTATTGTTAATGGATTCTGCTCACAGGTATTTAAAGAGCTTCCACTTGAATTTTCAGTTGAAGCTGTAAAATTATTAGAAATGAAACTAGAAAATAGTATTGGTTAATAACGGAATTACTTATGATTAAAATTGAAAATTTACATGCAAGTGTTGAAGACAAAGAAATTTTGAAAGGGATTAATCTTGAGATTAAACCTGGCGAAGTTCACGCGATAATGGGTCCAAATGGTTCGGGAAAGAGTACTCTCTCAAAAATTATTGCCGGTCATCCTGCTTTCGAAGTAACTGAAGGCTCTATTACTTTTAACAAAAATAATAAAGACTGCGATTTATTAGAGTTAGAGGCCGATGAGCGAGCAACATCTGGTATTTTTTTAGGGTTTCAATACCCTGTTGAAATCCCTGGAGTTACTAATTTTAACTTCCTAAGAGAAGCTTTCAATGCTGTCTGTAAGGCCCAAGGTGTTGAAGAAATGAATGAGGATGACTTTAGAGAACTCATTCAACCAAAACTAGATTTATTAGAAATGGACAAATCCTTTCTAGAGAGACCTGTTAATACTGGGTTTTCTGGTGGTGAAAAAAAGAAAAATGAAATACTTCAAATGGCCATTTTAAACCCTAAACTTTCTTTATTAGATGAAACTGACTCTGGTCTAGATATAGATGCCTTAAAAATTGTAGCGAAAGGTGTCAATACGATGAAGAACAAAAGAAATGCGACATTACTAGTAACTCATTATCAAAGGTTATTAGATTATATCGTTCCAGACTTTGTACACGTTCTCTATGACGGAAAAATTATTAAGTCTGGTGGAAAAGAATTGGCCTTAGAATTAGAGGCTAAAGGTTATGACTGGCTAATAAGTCAGGCACAATAATTAGAGGTTTATAGTGATGACAAACAGTGATCTCACAAATACATATCTAAAAGATCTAAATGAGTATTCAAACAAGAGTACTTTTTTAAAAAGCCTTAAAGTTGAAGCTATTAAAAACTATACTTCATTAGGCCTCCCGACAAAAAAGCTTGATAGCTGGAAATACTCTAGAGTTGAAAATCGACTACCTAAAAACATAAACAAAAATTTGAATGCCGAAACAAATCAGATCCCAAAAGACTCTTGGCTCTTTGAATCTGCTGAAAAAATTGTTTTTGTAAATGGGAAGTACTCTAAGGAGCACTCTTCTCATGAGACTATTAACTATAATACTTTAAGAGCTGGTGAACTTACATCAGAACAATTACAGCTAGACCATCAAGATGTATTTGATAATATTTCTCTTATAATGACCGAAGAAGTTCACGAGATAGAGTTCAAAGGCACTGAAAATAAAGTTCTTCAAATAATACATCTCGACTCAGACGAAAACAGAAACACTTCTACTACTAGAATTAAAATAACTGGTCACAAATCAAGTTCAGCTGAGATCATTGAAACTTTTTTAGGAACGAATAACTCCACTTCTTATCATTACACTTCAATCAACCTCGAAGAGAATGCTTCTCTTCGGCACATAAAAGTGAGTCAGAACTCTCCTGAAGTAAATAATATTGGAAAAGTCTCTGCTACTGTTGAAAGAAATGCTACTTTTGATTCTTTTACGTTTTGTCTCGGCGGTGGATTATCTAGAAATCAAATCAATGTGAAACTTAATAATGAAGGCGCACACTCTGAAGTAAATGGTCTCTTTGCACTAAAGAATGAAGACTCTTCAGATAATTACAGTGAAATTCACCACAATGCTGCTAATACTACGAGTAACCAGCTTTTTAAGGGGCTCCTAGCTGATCATTCTCGTGGAATTTTCACCGGTCGAATCATGATTCATCGTGACGCCCAGAATGTTAATGCAAACCAACTCAATAAAAATTTACTTTTAAGTAAAAATGCAAGAATTGATACAAGACCACAATTAGAAGTTTATGCAGATGATGTAAAATGTGCACACGGTGCAACTATTGGTCAATTAAACCCAGATGAACTTTTCTATTTAGAGTCCAGAGGGATTTCTAAATCAGATGCTTATGAAATGTTAATGCATGCATTTTCTGAAGATGCTTTAATGAAAGTTTCAAATCAAGGTATTAAGACCATGTTAAGAAATATTCTTGAAAATCACTTCTCTCAAAATACTTCAGAGGCAAAAAGTGATGACTAAGAATATTGAACAAATCAGGTCCGATTTCCCAGAACTTGAAAGATCAGTACATAATGTACCTCTTGTCTATCTTGACAATGCTGCCTCCACTTTAAAGTGTTTGCCTGTCATTAATAGTATCAATAACCATTACAGACTTGATGCTTCTAATATTCATAGAGGTGTTCATTACCTCAGTGAGGAAGGCACAAAGAAGTTTGAAGAAACGAGAGAAGAAGTAGCTCGTTTTATAAACTCTCCAGAAGTAGAAACCGTAATTTTCACAAAAGGCACGACTGAATCTATCAATCTCATTGCCGAATGTTTCGGAAGACTTGAGCTAGAAAAGGGAGATGAAATTCTTATCTCTACAATGGAACATCATAGTAATATAGTTCCATGGCAAATGATTGCAGAAAAAATGGGTGCTAAAGTCATTGAGATACCTATAACTGACTTAGGTGAAATCGATCTTGTAGCTTATAAATCTTTATTGAATCCAAAAGTAAAAATGGTTTCAACTGCCCATATTTCAAATAGCCTTGGAACGATTAACCCGATAAAAGAAATGATTAAAATGGCCCATGAAGTTGGTGCTAAATTTACTGTCGATGCTGCTCAGAGTATCGCCCATATGAAAGTTGATGTTCAAGAACTAGACTGTGATTTTTTGGCCTTTAGTTCCCATAAAATGTTTGGGCCTACTGGAGTCGGCGTCCTTTATGGAAAAAAAGAAATCTTAAATAGAATGCCACCTTATCAAGGTGGTGGTGACATGATTGATGTCGTGACAATTGAAAAAACAACTTATAATGATCTCCCTCATAAATTTGAAGCAGGCACTCCACATATAGCAGGAGTTATTGCACTCAAAGATGCTATTAACTATATCAACTCTATTGGACTTGATGAGATTTCAAGACTTGAATCAGAACTCCTTAATTATGCGACAGAGGGAATGAGTTCTATCGATGGACTAGAGATTATAGGGAAAACAAAATCTAAAAGTGCTGTCATTTCTTTTGTTATGAAAGATGCACACCCTCATGATATTGGAACATTGCTTGATAAACAGGGAATTGCCATTAGAACTGGCCACCATTGTACTCAGCCCTTAATGAAACGGTTTAATATTCCCGCAACAGCAAGAGCCAGTTTTTGTTTTTATAACACTAAAGAAGAAATAGATCGGTTAATTAATGGTATTAAAAAAGTTAAAGAGTTTTTTTAAAAAGAAAGAAATTATGACTGAAGATAAAAAAAATCAGGAGAATACAGTGAATACAACTGTTGAGTCGAAACCCAGTGTCGATGTTTATGTTGATATGACTCCAAATCCTAATGCACTTAAGTTTATTGTTAATGTTCCAGTAAAAAATACTGGAAACTCTACTTATAGATCTCCTACTGAGTGTGGTGAAAACAAGTTAGCTAAAGAGTTATTCTCAGTTCGTGGAGTTGACCAAATTCATGTTTTTGAAAATATTATTACTATTTCCAAATTTAGTTATCAGGATTGGCAAGAGGTAGAAGATCAAATCATTACAATCATCAAGGCCCAAATGGTTGATCACAATGCTGATTACTTCGACCCAGACCCTGAAGAAGAAAGAAGAAGAAATCTCTCACCTGAGCTCAAAGAAATAGAAGCTGTTCTAGATAGAACTATTCGACCTGGCCTTCAAGGGGATGGTGGAGATATTCAAACTGTTAAACTAGATAACAATATTCTGTTGGTAAAATATCAAGGTGCATGTGGAACATGCCCTAGCTCAACAACGGGAACACTAGAGGCCATAAGAGCTATTTTAAAAGACGAATATAGCCCTGATATTGAAGTCTATATTGCTCCTGAGTTCTAAATAGGCCTCAAAACTTAACAAAACCTTGCACTGGCCTGTTTCCCTTGGATTCAATAAGTTTTATGGGATAGAATATCTTTCTGCCCTTTTAAATCGGGGGCGCATCGCAGCACACGAAGTGCAATTAGTAAAGGAGGTTTGTGATGAACTTAAAACAACGACTACAGATGGAGTTGAAAGAGTTTCAAACCTTGGAGAAAAAATACTCATTCAAAAGAATGAAGAAGGAAGAAATGCCTGAAGAGCTACAGTGTCCAGAGGACCTTGAAGTCGATTTAAATCCAAGTGAAAATGATTAATTTATAGGGCCGGTTTTCCGGCCCTTTTTCTTGCCAAATTCCTAGAGTCTCTCCTACAATTTTCCAGTTAACACACATAAAGGGCCATTTATGAAATCTATTAGTTTAATAGGACTATTTCTAATCTTTTTTTCTTCAAACATTTTTGCAAAAGAAGTCGAACTTATCATTAATGTTCCCTACATTACTCCTCAGGGCGAAAACATTTACATGACAGGAAACAATCCAACCCTTTGCGAATGGAAAGCAAATTGTATTCGTCTTAAAAAAATTTCCCAAACTGTTTGGAAAACGACTCTATCGATAGATGAAAGTTTTGAGTTTAAAATCACACGAGGAACATGGAGAACAGAGGAAGTTAAAAGTTCAGGAAGAAGGATTTTAAATCACAAAGTTAATATTCAGGAAGTTGATGGTCCTGTTGTTTTGAATATCCCCCATTGGAAAGATTTAAAACCATTAAGTTTCTCTGGAACTCATAAAATCATAAAAGATTTTTATGTTCCTCAATTGAATAATAAAAAAGATATTTTTATATGGCTTCCACCTAGTTATAAAAATAATAACACTAAGAAGTATCCTGTAATTTATATGCATGATGGGCAAAACATATTTTCTCCTTACACGGCTGCTTTTGGAAATGAATGGTCTATTGATGAAGTCATGAGTAAGTTAATAAAAGAAGGAAGAGTCAAAGAAGCAATTATTGTCGCATCTTCTTCGGATTCATTTGAAAGAAGTTTAGAATATCATGTGTATAAAAAAGGCAGAAAATATGCTCGATTTGTCGCTGACACTTTAAAGTCGTACATTGATAAAAACTATAGAACATTACCAGATCGTAAAAATACATACCTAATGGGCAGCAGTTTTGGCGCTCTCATTTCATTTACAATTCTATGGGAAAACTCAGAGATCTTTTCTAAAGCGGCTGGCCTTTCTTTCCCGGCACATGCTCATGAAAATTATGTATTTGATTTTATCGATGAAATTCCAAGTCCAAGCAAAAAAATATTTTTCTATCTTGATCATGGACTATATGGAATTGATGCTAGTTATGCCCCACACGGAGAAAATTGGGTAACTCATTTATTAAATTTAGGATTCCCATCTGAACAACTGGACTTTAGAACTTTTCAATACGCAAACCATACAGAACTAGATTGGGCCCAAAGAGTTCATATTCCACTGATGTATCTTTTAAATTAAGATTATTTTTTGAACTTTTTAGGTGGCCACTCCTGACTAGAGCGATAGTCTCGATAATATTTATAAACCATAGGTCGAAATAATGGAATTGATCTTAGAAATTTCAACTCGTGGTCATCAAAGAAGTGTTTCCAATTAATATTCCCAAGCTTTAAACTCATTTCAAAATACTTCAAAGCTTGTCCAGGGTTTTTTTGAATACTATATAGTGCTGCTAGATCATAGCAATCTTTATAACGATCCTTTTGGTCTCCACTGAAGCATTTACTTCTTAAATATCCAACTCCAATCGTAAGACTGTCCGGGTCTTTCTGATAAACCCCTGCTCTTGAACATGCTAATTTTTTATACAGCTCACTTTCATCATTATGGTAGGGATACTTGCAAGACATTGAATAATATTTCCCTGCAATTGTGGGTTTTTTATGGCGAGCAAAAGAATTCCCAGCAACTAAACAGTACAAGGGATTCTTCTTTCTTTCCCTTTGTAGCTCTGTTTCTAATACACAAGATCTTTCAAAGTACTTGAGTTCGTCTTCAATATTTTTGTCTTTACTCATCTGGTAGGCCAAAAATGCACAGGCCGGAGGATCGCCGTTTTCACAGCCACGCTTATAGAACTGGTTACCTTTGTCTTTATTGCCTAAATTGTAATAGATTCGCCCCAAAACAGTACATGTATAAACATTTGTACTTCTACACTCTCTTTCGTAGTACTTCACACTGTCTCTAATACGACTTTTCTTGAGACTTCTAGTCAAGAAATAGTCACAAGATTTATTATGCCCGAGTCTACAACCCTTCTCAAAATAGAGAGAGGCCAGTTGTTTATCCCCATCTTCAAACTCTTCGAGTCCTAAATTAAAACAAGCTTTTATATTATTATGGCTACAGTCTTTAGACATGCGCCTTTTGGATGTTTTAGAGCATGAAAATGCAACTAATAGAATAAATGTGATGAATAGGAACCTCATATATCTATTTTAATAGCAGAGGTTCCCGATTGAAAGAGTGTTTTATAACTTAAGGTGAATTATTCCCTTATCAGATGGTTTTAGAGATCTAATACTTCTATAAGTTTGCATCTTATAATTAAAATCCCTTGGATTTATCCCTTTACAAAACTCTTCCTTACTAGAAAATGAGTTTATATCAGACTGTGCAGGGCAAGTTCCATCAGTATTCATAAATCGAACATTTTGTTGATTCTTGTCGTGAATGACAAATATAAGATAGTTAAATGCAACTCCATGGGTATTAACAACTTTTACACTTGGAACTGAAACCTTTCCATTTTCATCTATCCTCAATCTATTGACCTTGTTCCAAATCTTAAAAGTATGAAGGATATGACCAACAGTTCCAAAGCCGGCAGGCCTTCCTGCAACATAAAACACTGAAAGGTTCTGATCAGAAAACTTCTCTAATCCTTGAATTTGTATTTGAGCAACTTCTTTCTCTCTTGCCAACCCGGCAAAACTCCAAAGTGCTAATACTACTAATAAAAACTTTTTCATATTTAACTCCATTGCTACTTTTTACCTATCAAACCCAATATCAAGTAACATCATAATGTAACCATTTTTATCCCAGTGGCTTCCAACAACTTTTAAAGGAACACCCACTATCGACTCAGGAATAGGAAGTTCATCAACAAGCTCCATCCCCTTAAGATCTATAGCTTTAAATTTATCTCTAACAGCTTTTCTGACTTTTTTCTTAAACATTCGAATATATTTGCTATCGACATTTACACTATCCATATCAATTCCAGCAACAACAATTTGAACTTTCCCATTATCTAATTCTTTAAAGGCGAGATCGAGATCGAAGTCTATTCGAATAGGATTCTTAACAAATACACTTGAGAGCCCCGTTACTGTATATTCAATTTGTAAATCGAGTTTAGCTTGGGCCTTTCCTCTTTCTTCGAATATTTTAATTGTTGGTTTCTGAGAAAGCTTAATTGGCTCCTTTTCACCTTCAACATCTACTGTATTGAAATATCCTCTATTATAAGAAAGCTGAACAATCCTATTGAAAAACCCTCTATTAATAGAAAGGGCCACATCGTATTCTCCATAGTTTTGATTTTCAAACTTTGGTAGTTTTTGTGAATTTTGATTAAATGAAAGATTAGGGGCATTTGGCTTGACTGGATCTTCAACAAATCCGTTTAGTCCGAGAAAGAGATGATCTTTTACAAAGTTCATCTTACCAATTTCAAGACCCCACTTTAATGGCTTTGGATTCTCTTCTCCATCAGCACCAGGAGGTGCCATTTCATTGGTTTCAAGGCCTGAAATATAATATTTTTCATTTAAAAACTTAGTTAGAGTTTCTGCAAGTTTTTCATCTACATATGCTTGACCAGATCCTTGGATACTCTTAATAAGAACTTCACGTGAATCTCGAAGGGACTTCTCGATTTCATCTCTATCTATTCCAAAAGTTCTTCCATTAATATTAACTTCTATTTGAGGAAGTCCTAATGGAGAATTAAAATCAGCATTCAACTCAAGTTGATCTAAGTTTGTATAAGGATTCTTTATTTCAAATTCGTATTTTCCATTTGAGGTATTGTAAACATAAATTGGAAATGAAATTTTAAGTGGTGTACTTTCTTCGGTCATTGTTAACCAGAGCTTATCCATTGAGAACTCACCAAGAAACTCGTTATTCAAGTCATTCAATCTTAACTGTCCTAGGTCAAAACGAATATTTTTGGCCTCAATATCTAACTGGAAAACGACTCCTCCTTCTGGATGCTTTTCAGTTGCCTCTGCTTTTGAAGCTAAGGCCTGAAAGTGACTCCAGTCAGCAACAACTTCTATATCTTTAAGGTCTATTTGAAAGTTAGGATCATTAAATTCAAAACCCATTAGGAAACGCTGTAAATAATCTCTGGATTTTATTAAGAGATCAGTAACCTCAGGATCATCTGACAACTCTTCTAGTGGTTTTTCACCTACGGCTACAGAGTGATTCTTTATATAATACTCATCTACTGAAACGCCGTTGTTAAAGAGAATTGAAGGCACATTTTTATTTAGAATCTGTTGCCCCCTTTCTGAAATAAAAACACCTAATGAGTGCTTAAGAACTTGCTTACCAAAAGCTGAATAGCTTCCAAAAAGTAAGAAAAATACGAGAAAAAGTGTACGAGTCATCTTCATAAAGTTTTATCCATTTTTTGAATTTGATGAGAAAATACACTAACGCGCAGCGTTGTGCAGTAATTATTACCAGACCTTGTAATAGTTTCAATAAAATGGTTTGATATATCAAACTTTAGTTTCACACAGGAGACTCTGAAATGACTATTCAATTACTTAACACAACATTAAAAGAACTCATTTCAATCGAAGAGAGAATTAAGGCCTTTGAGGCCATG
>JAGSHI010000184.1 GCA_023954635.1 Bacteriovoracaceae bacterium | reverse complement strand
GCAGAAATATTTTAATTTCATAACTTGGATGACATCTTTCTTGGAACTACACTTATAACCTTCAACAAAAAAATCATTATATTTATACTTTGGTGGTTTTTTCCAAAGTTTTAAATCCATCTTTTGCTTTTCATGACATTTCATCGCTTCTGATCTTACAACCCTAGCTTTAATCATGGCCCCTCTCATCTCAAGGATCAGATTTACGTTTTTGAGTTGATTAGATTTAAGGTTTTTTTTATTAGATATTAACTTAGGAGTACATTTTTCAACTTTCAAAGAAATTTTATCACAAGGGATATTAGCAACCCAGCTTGCAAATTTAGCATTTGTGTCAGAGATATAGAAAAAGAGAGAAATAAGAATAAGATTATGCATAATTTAAAAGGTATTAAAACCTTGCACCTATTCCTAAAGTTGTTTGAGTCTCGTAATCGCTTCCCTTAGGTTTTCCAGTAAAAATGGCCGTGTAACCAGCATTGACAAAAAATCCCATCAAGTTAACAGATAGTCCTGCTCCAGCATAAGGACTTGTTCTTATTGCAGGTTCCTTAGTTGTAACTACACCTGCTTGTGTTTCAGTTATTTTTCTTTGTCTTGCTTGTCCTCCTCCCCTAATATAAAAACGCAACATACTCACAAGCCTAAAGCTCGAACGAATTCCAAGCTTAGCAGCATAAGTTTCTTCTTCAACCTTAAGATCAGTTTCGAAAAGGTATTCATCATCTTGTGATCTCGTGACCTCAGCTTCTGCACTAATTAGAGGAGGCCCATAAACAGCTCGGGCCCCTACGACAGTTCTTGTTACTGTTCTCACAGTAGGATCCCATTTTTTAACAGTCTCGATACCTACAATCGGCTGGACAAGAAGGTTACCCTTTCCGCTTTTTGCATTTGCTAGAGATGGAGTCATAATTAGAAACAAAATTAAAGTTTGTAGTATTTTCATTACTCAATTGTTTCAAAAAATCATGTATTTATCAAAAGAGGGAAGCTTCTACCCACAAAGAGAACTCATTTACTTTGGTATTAAGTATAAGCTAACGCTATAATAAGAATAATATCTATTTATTTTATTTATAGAATGCTCTCGTATAGTTTGTCTTTGCCCAAAAGAAAGGAGGACTTATGAAAAATGTACTTTTGGCTTCCCTGCTGAGCTTATCAGCAACAGCAATGGCCGCACCGACTGCGGATATTGCAATTCTCCTTGATACTTCTGGAAGTATGCAAGGACTTATTAATCAAGTTCGAGATGGATTATGGCAAACGCTTAATAATCTAGGCGAGCTCAAAAGAAATGGAGAAAAAGCAGAAGTTAGACTTGCACTATATGAGTATGGTTCAGGATCTGTTTCAGCTGAGGCAAATTATTTGCAGTTGTTGAGTCCATTAACAACAGATCACACTAAGATTGCAGAAAAGCTTTTTTCGACAAAGGCGACTGGTTCGCAAGAGTTTTCAGGAACAGCAATTTCGTTGGCGACGAATGATTTGAAGTGGACATCTGACTTACTTGATTTCAAAACTATTGTTATTGCAGGAAATGAAACAATTCACCAAGGAAGTATTGATCCTATAGAAGCTGCGAATGGAGCTTTAAAGGAAGATATTTTAATTAATTCAATATTTGCTGGACCGCAAACTATTGTACGAAGTGGTGGATTTGGTGGAGGCTTCGGCGGAGGCTTTGGCGGAAATGGCTGTGCATTTTGTCCAACTCCAAATCCGGTTCCAACTCCTGCACCTTCCCCTGACCCAGTAAAAAATCCAATTTTTACTGAGTGGGAGAATTTAGCGAAGGCCGGAAATGGAGAAACTCTAAATATTGATCATAACAACTCTATTCCATACATCGAGTCTCCATTTGATGAAAGGATTGTAGCAATTACAAAAGAGATCAACCTTACGTTTCTCCCTTTTGGAAAGAATGGTCAGGATGAATACGATAGGATGATTGATTTAGATGGAAGAATTAGAAACTCAGGAGCGGGTTCTTACATGGACTGGGGTTCTTATAGAGGTGGTCAGTTTGGAAGTGCTACTTTAGCCAAATGGGATCTAGTGACAGCTTCAAAAGATCCAAATTTTAATTTAGCGTTAGTTCCAGACTCTGAGTTGCCTGAAATGTTAAGAGGTCTTTCTCTTGATGAGAAAAAGAGAATAGTTCAAGAGTTTACAGAAAAAAGAGATGCTCTTGAAGTTGAAGCGAAAGATCTCAGAGAGAAGAGAAAAGTTTTTGTAGATAATGAACTTAGAGATAGGCAAGGTCAGAATCAACAAAACTTTGCTGATGCTTTCAAAGAAATCATTACAAAACAGCTAGAAGCAAAAGGCTTCGAAGTTAAATAGTTTCGACCTCCCCTCGCGGGAGGTTTTTTTTCACTTACCTAATCCATTCTTTTAAAATTCCCCCTTGCTCTAGGAACGACTCGCGACGAGGAGAGAGCATACAATTGGTATGTGACCGACAAGGAGTCGCTGGTGTGACGAAGATGAAGGGGGAATTTTAAAAGAATGGCGGGGCGTGAGGGATTCGAACCCCCGACCAACTGGTTCGAAGCCAGCTACTCTATCCAGCTGAGCTAACACCCCGCATTTTCTTTATATTATTACTTTAAAAATCTTCTGTCTATGCAAGTTGAGTGGTCTTTCTTTGAGATGAATGATGATCCATCCAAAGCACTGCAACAAATCCGACAATGATAAGCCCTACGGCCAACCATACTTCATTATTAATTTCGGGAGGCATAACATTGGCCTCCCTAAGGATTTTTACTTTTCCTCGAATAATTTTTGTTTCAAGAACTTCTTTCCAAGGCCAAACTTTTCTCATTGAACCAATCAGAATTCCTGTAAGCCATGCCATTGTCAAAGAGTGGTAATGTTTCATTAGCCAATTTAAAATTTTAGAAAATCCAAGTAGGCCTGAACCAGTTCCACATAAAAAGACAAAAAGAATAACCATATTGTCTGGAATGAGTGGGTTTTTTACAGCACCCGTAATGTACTCATACTTTCCAAGAATCAATAAAAGGAAAGAGCCAGAAATTCCAGGAAGAATCATTGCCGTAATTCCAATCACACCACAAAGATAGATAAACCACCAATCATCTGGGGTGTTAACAGGAATCAAGCCAACTATGAAATAAGCGAACAAGGCCCCAAAAGCAATCATTAAAAGGTTCGTCACATGAAAGTGATCTTCAAGTTGTTTCCAGATCACAATAACAGAGGCCGCAATTAAACCAAAAAACAGGGCCCATGTAGGAACAGGCTGCTCTTTAATAAGGTAGTGCATAACTCTCGCAAGAGAGAGA
The DNA here is from genome assembly GCA_023954635.1 of Bacteriovoracaceae bacterium. GTDB lineage: Bacteria > Bdellovibrionota > Bacteriovoracia > Bacteriovoracales > Bacteriovoracaceae > M0603. Next base: position 2,458 of record JAGSHI010000184.1, on the reverse strand, counting down.
ATCGCAAGCACCATCCCCATTCCCAGAGGGATAATAAATCGAAGGTGAACTTTAGAAGCGACTTCTTTAAATTTGAATGTGAGGAGACTTTTGAAAACATCTTTATTAATAGAAGCGACGGCCTCAAGAAGACCTTCATAAATTCCAGTAATAAAGGCGATAGTTCCACCAGAGACACCAGGAATCAAGTCGGCGACTCCCATGCAGAAACCTTTAATGAAGTGGATTAAATATTCAATTGGGGTCGATGGGCCTGGACCATCATGCCAGGCCTTTTTCCAAGAAAGATCAGACACGTCTAAGCTCCTGCTTCCTCAGCCTTTAGCTTTTCGGCCTCTTCTTTTCCAAACGGAGTGTCTTCCCAATCCACTTTGAATTTACATTTAGGACATTGAAGTTGGTGACCTTCTCTTTTTGTTACTCTGTCACCCATAATTCCATACCCACAACTTGGACAATCATGCTTATAAGGCCTTGACCAAAGAGCTGTCTCACAGTCAGGGTAGCTAGTACATCCGTAAAAGATTTTTCCGTAACGACTTTTCTTTTCAGCAAACTTCCCAACTTTACACTCAGGACAATGAAGAGGAAGAGTGTATGGAAGAGTTGTGTCACATTGTGGGTAATCTTCACAACGAACAAATCTTCCGTATTTTCCTTTTTTAACTTCAAGTCTCTTGTCACATGTTGGACACATGTCATGAAACCAATTTTTAGGAAGAAGATGGATATTTCCATCTAAGTCTTTTTTGAAATCTTGAGTAGAGTTACAGTCTGGATAATTTGAACACGCAAGAAACTGTCCATTTCGTCCCCATTTAATATGGTATTCCCCATCCTCACATTTAACACACGTAACACCAGTAGGAATGAGTTGGCTTTTGAGGTTTTTCATTTCCTCTTTAGCTTTTTCTAGAGTGACTTCAAACTTGGCCCAAAAACCTTTAAGGAATTTTTTCCAGTTAACATTTCCTTCTTCGATTTCATCGAGTTGTTCTTCGACTTTCGCTGTAAAGGCAACATCCATGACTTCAGGAAAAGATTCAACTAACATTCGGCACACAACGATACCAAGTTCAGTGGCCATGAATCTATTTTCAATTTTTTCTACATAACCTCTATCTTGAATATTAGAAATAATTGAGGCGTAGGTAGATGGACGACCAATCCCTTGCTCTTCTAAGTCTTTAACTAGAGAAGCTTCATTGTATCTTGGAGGAGGAGAAGTCCAATGTTCAATTGAATCTGGGTTTTTAGAACATTTTATATTCTCACCTTCATTAATCTCAGGCAGAAGTCCAGATTTCACATCGTTTAAACTTTCTTCTTCATCATTTCCACCTTTACGAGATGCTTTTTCAGCAGCTGCTTCAAGGTAAACAGTTCGAAAGCCAGGAAATTTAATGATTGAACCATTTGATTTAAAGAAGTGACCTTCAACTTCAAAAGTGATTGTCGTTTGGTCAATAACAGCTTGACTCATCTGGGATGAAATAAATTTATTCCAAATAAGTTCATAAAGTTTTTGTTGATCAGGCTCTAGATCACCTCGAACTTCATCAGGAGTAAAAGTAAGACTGGTAGGACGGATGGCCTCGTGGGCATCTTGAACCTTACTAGATCCTTTCTTTTTATAAGTTAGAGGTTCTGCTGGTAAAAAGTCTTTACCATATTTTGTACCAATGAATTCTCTTACTGATTCGAGGGCCTCTGGTGCAGTTCTTACGGAGTCAGTTCTCATATAAGTGATAAGACCTTGCATCCCATGATCGCGAAGTTGTGTACCTTCATACAGTTTTTGTGCCACCATCATCGTTCTCTTGGCAGTAAAACCAAGCTTGTTAGCAGCTTCCTGTTGGAGCTTAGAAGTTGTAAAAGGAGGAGTTGGGTTTTGCTTTCTCTCTCTCTTTTTCACTTCTAAAACATTAAAATCTTTTCCTTTAACGTCACTGACAATTTTATCAACGAACTTTTGATCAGTAAGTTCGGTTTTCTTTGATTTTTCTTCTCCGTAATACTTTACTTCGAAAGCAGTTCCAGACTTGGCCATCTCACCTTCGATCGAAAACCATTGTTCAGGTACAAATGCTTTAATAGCATCTTCTCTTTCAACAATAAGCCGAAGGGCAACTGATTGAACTCTACCAGCAGAAATTCCTCTTTGGATTTTATCCCAAAGAATTGGAGAAATTTTATATCCCACAAGTCTATCGAGAACTCTTCTCGTTCTTTGTGAGTTATACATATTCTTGTTGAGCTCAGTTGGGTTTTCAATAGCTGCATTTACAGCAGCTTTTGTTACGGCGTTAAAAACGACTCTATAGACTTTTGCCTTCTTGCCAATTTCTTCAGCCAGGTGGTGAGCGATCGCCTCACCCTCGCGGTCCATATCGGGAGCCAGGTAGATGGCCTGGGCTTTCTTTGCGAGTTCTTGAATTCTTTCAATCTTATCTTTCTT
>JAGSHI010000096.1 GCA_023954635.1 Bacteriovoracaceae bacterium | reverse complement strand
GTTTGGAAGAATATCAGTTTGAGTTACGAGTCCCACAATTTTATTTTCTTCGATGAGAGGAATGTGTCGAATTTGATTTTTATTCATAAAGTCCCACGCTGTTTGGACTGTGTCCTCTGGACTTAGAGTCTTTACTGGTCGACTCATAATGTCTCGGATACGTGGAATATGGGAGTGATCTTTTTTAAAGGACTCTTCTTGTTTTTTGTATTCAGTAATTTGTTGTTTGAAACGATTTGGTTTGTTTTTTGGAATATTAAATTGCTCAGATCCTTCGTCTTCACTGACTTGAATATCTTTAAGGCTCGTCGCTCTCGAACGGGCCGGACCAAGTCTTTCTGGAGAGGGGAGATCTAAGTATTTACCTTGAACGGCAACGACGAGTGACATGGATTAATGTGCCTTCCAGTCAGGGTCTGCTTCAGGCTTGTTTCCAAGGATTTCATCAATCTTAGTCATCACTTCGTCTGTAAGAAGAGAGACTTTTTCAACAGATCCTAAATTAGATTTAAGTTGATCTAGAGAACTCGCCCCAAGAAGAACACTTGATACATTTTGATTCTTAAGACACCATGCTATCGCAAGTTGATTAAGAGGAAGTCCAAGTTCATTTGCAAACTCAACAAGCTTATTTGTCTTTTCAAGTTTAGCCTTTCCTTCTTCAGAGTCCACAAGAAATTGTAGCCACTTAAACTTTTCAAGTCCAAGACGTGACTCAGTTGGAATTCCACTACAGTATTTTCCAGTGAGAATTCCAGATTCTAGTGGTGACCAAGTTGTGAGACCAATTCCACTCTCTTTATAAAGAAAGCGATACTCGTGCTCGACTTTTTGACGGTTGAACATATTGTATTGAGGTTGTTCAACAATCGGAGGTGTGTAGTTGTATTGTTTGGCTACAGATCTCGCCTTCATCACAAGATCAGCTGGCCATTCACTTGTTCCCCAATAAAGAATTTTTCCTTGGGTAATGAGGTGGTGCATTGTCGAAACTGTTTCGATAATGGGTGTATCTGGATCAGGTCTGTGACAATAATAAATATCTAAGTATTCTGTTTGGAGTCTTTTTAGTGCATTATGACAGGCATCAACTAAATGTTTTCTAGAGAGACCTTTTTGTGTCGGCTTGTCTCCACCCCAATAAACTTTTGAAGACACACAGTAAGTGTCTCTCAGCCAGTTGAGTTTTTTGAGAGCTTCTCCCATGATGACTTCAGTTTCACCATCTCCGTATGCCTCAGCATTATCGAAGAAGGTAACACCTTGATCGTAGGCATAGGCCATCATCTCAGTGGCCTTATCTGAACCTAGTTGGTTTTTAAACGTTACCCAAGATCCTAGGGATAATGAGCTTAAGAATAAACCGCTTCTTCCGACTTTTCTGTATTCCACGTTTGCATTCCTTCAGGTGTATCATGTTTTGGAGTAGTATCCGTCTTCTCTTTTGGATTACGAACAATACGAGTGTAGAGATCTATATTTTTATCAAAGATAAATTGGAGAAATAATTTCGTCCAAGAAGTATGATAGTAAAGATTGTCATAGTACTCAGGTGCCATTGCTTTTAGCTTTGGTAGGTTCGCCCAAGGAATTTTATAAAAATCATGATGTTCAACATGGTAACCAAGGTTGAAACAAAGCTTATTAAGAATTCCATAATAACTATAAGTCTCTTGTCCTTCTTTAAAAGTGTAGTGCTCTTGAATCCATCTGGCTCCTAGAGGGTGTAGACCTACTCCAAAGAAAGTCGAAAGTAGAAGATAAGTAAGGGCCTTCGCGCCAAAGAAATAAACAAGGGCCACATCAACAGCAATGACAATTACAATATTGGCAAGTGTCCACGGCTCAAGAATTTTTCCCATCTTAAGTTTCATTGGTCTGATTGATTCAATCAAAAGGAATCCTAGGTACCAAAGACATTTTCTCCACCAGCTATTCTTAACTAATTTAGCTTCCCAGTTAAAAGCTAAGTCTGCATCGTAATCGTATTCACCCATATAAGCGTGATGAATAAGATGGTAAGTTCTAAAACCAATTGCTGATGGAAAACCTTGAGCTAGGTTGGCCACAATACCTAAAGTCTTATTTGTACTTGAACTTTTTGCTAAAAGGTTATGGGCCGCTTCGTGAACCATTCCAAACAAAGCGTGATTGATAAAGGAACCAAGTATCCAGGCCATTCCAACAACTAACCACCAAGAAGTATCAGCAAGAGCTACAGCAATCGCAACTTGAGCTAAAACCATGACAACTGTGTAAAGTGATGAAAGTGGATAAGGACCCATGAGCTTTCTTATCTCTGGATATTTCTTAATCATTTCACGACTTCTTTTAACGTGAGGATTTGGGTTGTCAGTGTAAGTGTAATCAGTTCGCATGATTGCTCCTGCATAGTGTTAAAAACCGGAATTTTATATCGTGCAATATAGAAGATATTATGGGAAGTGGCAACAAGACGTAGCAATCTAAATAGGTAAAAATAGAGAGCTAACTAAGGGGAAAAGCGATGATAAAAGTCATAAATATCAAAAAACCAGGTGACGGGAGTGCCTTCGAAATAATCGAGAGAAAAGAAAAGGACCCTGTTGGAAATGAACTGGTTGTTGATGTTCATTTTTCTGGCATCAATTTCGCTGATATTGTGATGAGACAGGGCCTTTATCCAGACGCTCCTCCTTATCCATTTTCTCCAGGTTATGAAATTAGCGGAGTTGTCACTAAGCTTGGCCCAGAAGTAACCAAGTTTAAAGTTGGTGATCGGGTTCTAGCTGGTTGTCACTTTGGTGGTTATGCAAGTGAAGTTGTTCTCCCTGAATGGCAGGTAAAAAATCTTCCTGATGATTGGAGTTTTGAAGAAGGGGCAGGTCTTACGGTTTCTTTTTTAACTGCTTACTTAACACTTTTTGATGAAGGAAGAGTTAGGTCGGGAGACAAAGTTCTTATTGATTGCGCGACTGGTGCGCTTGGAACACTCTGCACGAAAATGCTTATTCCGAATGGGGTAGAAGTTCATGGTCTTACCTCGAGTGCTGCTAAAAAGGAGTTGCTTGAGAAGAGAGGAGTGAAGGCCTTTACGCACGATGAGTTTTACAACGATTCAAATCTTAAAGGTTACGATTTTATTTTAAATTCTCAGGGTGGAACGAGTATCAAAAAACATTATGAAAGATTAGGCCTCACTGGACGTATTGTTTGTATTGGAGCATCTAGTGCCGTCAAACAAGGTAAGCGCTCTCTCTTAAAAGCTCTAAAACTAGTTCTTTCTATGCCTAAATTTAACCCTATAAATTTGATGAATGATAACCGTGGAATCTATGGATTGAACGCTCTTAGGTTTTTTGAAAACCCTGAGTTTCTCTCGAGTCGAATGGATAAATTCACCGAATTTGATGCTAAGCCAGCGATCGATAAGGCCTTTCCTTATGGCCAAGTTTCGGATGCTCACAGCTATATTGAGCAAAAAAAGTCCCGTGGAAAGGTCCTTTTGAGCTGGAAATAGGATAAATTTTGCCCTTTTTAAATAAAATTTATTTCCAGTTTTTTAATGTGTAAGCTTTATTTATTGTTTTTTGTCAGAACTATTTACCGCTCTATATGTGGTTGTAACTACACAGTTTTTTGGCATATTTTAGTAAAAACTGACAAAAGTTTATCGATCAAATACGCAGATTAGGTGAGTTCTTTGCTCTGGTATATCCTATATTCAGGGTTTTTCAAGGTTTCATGACAATTAAGTGCTTAATAATTAAAGAGAATATGCCGATTCGTATATTCGTAAGGGTTAAAAAAAAGAGAACCCTTATTAAAGATGCAGGAGAAAATTAAATTTTGAAACTAACATTACGAATTTTTCTATTGATATTTTTTGTAGCTTCTTGCGGTAGCAAGTCAACGTACATAACTTTTGAAAGTATTCCAAACGGAGCAACAGTTTATGTGAAACCAATTGATCAATTAGAGTACAAAGATATCGGTAAGACACCACTTAACTTTAGGGCCGATGAAATAGAAAAAAAATATGAAGGTAGTGGACCTATCCAAGTTCAATATAGAAAGGATGGTTATCAATCTAAGAACGTGATGATCACAGAACTTTCAGCTGTTGATCTAAAAGTTAAAATGGAATTAATGGCGGAGAGTGGTCTAGAAGATCAAAGAAAATTAAATTGGGTTGTGGATAGTTTGTTTGAAGTTAAGAGATTAGTTTCAGCAAAACGTTACGACGACGCCGTTGAATTATTAAAAAAAGTTAAAGCAGCAGTACCGCAGGTCTCTGCAGTCTATGAGTTAGAGGGAGGGATTTATTTTATACAAAATAAACTTCACGCTGCTCTAGACTCTTATACAATGTCTGTTCGTTACAACCCAAAAAATATGGAAAGTATTCGAATGAAAGAGTTTGTAGAAAAAAAACTAAAGGGTAGGAATTGAGAAAAGTGAATTTATTCACATTCTTTTTTATCTTTAGCATAATACTGGTTATGCCAGGGGATGCTATTGGGCGCTCTCCAGCGGTAGCGAATAAGGACCTCTCGACAATTTCAGGTCTTGAAGCTCACATTGATAGAGAATTAAGAAAAACAGTTTCTCTTATTATTAAACCGTCTAGGTTCATTATCCAGTCACGAGTTTCTGTTAGAGCAAACCGTAGAATTAAGGCTCAAACTTTCTATCTTGGTAAGCTTGGAGCTCAAGCGAAGAAAACAGGAAAAGATAAGATTATTCGCGAACAACTTTCAAGAAGAGTTCGTAAAGTTGAAATAGATTTCTTTATTCATCCTTTAGTTGAACCTGGAAAAGTAAAAATTGCAAAAAATCTTATTATGAATAGTACTCCATTTGCGAGTCCATCAAAAATTAAGATGGAACTTAAAGAAATGCATGTTCTTCCTGAAACATTTATGTGGGATGAGTATGTCGACAATATTCAATTTTGGGCAGTCGCCAATAAAAGAATCTTTAAAATTATTGGATGGATTCTTTTTAGTATTGTGATGATTTTTGGAGTAGGTCGATGGACTTGGAAATTTTTCAAGAAAAAATATCAAAATGTAAGAAGCTTTGTTGATTCAAGAGTTGAAGAATTAAAAAATATTGGAGTTGAAAATAATGATTCAAATCCAAATCTATATCCTGAAAAAATTGAATCACAGATTAAACTTTTTAATGTGCGTACCAATAATAATTTAAGGCGAAAAGCGGTCTCAATTAAGAAGTGGATTTATGACAGTGAAGAGGGCTCTAGAGAAACTCTTGCGGCGATACCATCTCTCGTTGGTGAAAGTGAGTTTTCCTCTATTTTCAGGGCCTTACCTCTTAAAATTCAAAATATTTGGCAAGAAATTATCTCTTCAACTGATTGGCAAAAAGAAGAATATAAGGTCTTTGAATATCTTCAAAGAAGAAATTTAGATTCACTGAAATCAAATTATTCAGATGAAGAATATACCTTGGGTGAAACATGTGTTGATTTAAATTGTGAGCAAATTGCTCTCTTTATAGAGAAGCACATAAAGTATGCTCAGTTTATCTCTGTGACCATGTCAAATAAGGAATGGGAAGAGGTCATTTCACACCTATCAGACGATGTTAAAACAAAAATCTCTTCAAAAATTGTTTCGACATCTGCAAGGAAAGTAACAATCAATTTAGAAGAACTTCATAAACAAAAAACACGAGTTATGAATACTCTAGCAAGTGAAAGCAAAAAGCTAGAGAAGTTTGAGCTACTCACAGCTTCAATTGTTATTAAAGATGTCTCTACTATTAAAGATATAGTTAAAAGTGTTAATAATACTGAAAAACTAGAATGTATAATAAGGAAGGCCATGCCTGAAGCACTTGTTATGAGTCTTCCGTCTGAGGTTTATACACCAATCCTCTCAAGAGTGCCTTTAAAAGAAAGAGTGAAATTTATCTCAGTCTTAGAGGACAACTTAAAAAATAAACTACTTGAGAGCTTTGACAAAAGAATGGGTGACTCAGGGAAAGTAATCAGACAAGAATTAACTATTCTTGAGCAAAATGAGATCCTTTCTAGGAAAATTAAATCTAACCCTAGCTATTACTGTAAAGAAGCTTTCGAATTAATACGCGATGAAGTTAAAGATAATGATCACCTCTATGAAAAAGCTCAGTATAGAGTTAATGAGTGGATTAATAAGAATTTAATTGGAGATAATGATGCTGACAAAGCTGCTTGATGTGAAAAACATTTTGCTTATTTGCCATTGCTTTATAGCCGTGAGCACTGCTGTGGCTGAAGAAAAGTCAGATCATCAAATTCATTTTAGAGAAGGACTTATTAAAGGAAGTTACGATGGGGTAATCTCTAATGAACTAGAGTCCCAAACCATCCTAGATATGGAATATGAAGTTTTCCTGGCCAATAGAAAGTCCTATTACTTTAGAACAACACTTGGAATGGATTTCGACAAAAACATTATCGATTATTCATATCTTGGTGGGGGAATGAGATATTATTTCGCCTCTAAAGGGATGTTTTTTAATACTATAAAGAGGGGAACAGGGATTCAGTCTAGACCAAGATGGCGTTTCTATGTCTCTTGGGCGGTCGGAACATCAACAGTTGTTCTTCAAACTCTAGGTGAATTTCTACAAGTGAACTCTTCAACGGTTGAGCTAGGTGGAAATATTGGAACAATTTTTCAAATCTATAAAAATATTGGAATTGAAGCTCAATACTCATTTGATGTGAGTACTGGTTTTACTTCAATTTCCGTAGGTGGTTCAGTTCACAAGGCTACACTTGGGCTGACATATTTCTTTTGAGGGAGCATGGTTAATAAACTGATTGTACTCACATTGATTTCTCTACTTTTCCTTTTTACAAAAGGAATAGCAGGGGAGTTTGTAGGCCTTTATAATATCAAAAGTTTGATGTTTGTAGGTCTTGGCACGCTTCTTTGTGTCTTTATGAGCTTAGGTCTAACTGGAGTTAAGTCTACTTTAATGGTGGTTTTCAAAAGATCTGACAAAACGAATGAACTCATTGAAAAACTCATTTCGTATTCTGAGTTGTTTTATCAATCATCGGAAAGAGTTCAAGGCCGAATTAATGGCGAATCTGAAGGGTTCCTTAAGAACGGCCTTATCAAAGTCTATGAAGGATTACTTAGTACAAAAGAAATTGAACAAACGACAAGGAAAAAGATTGAGATTTCATTTATCAACTCCGAAAAGAGTGCAGAGAAAGTAAGAGGGATGATCAAATACCCTACAATTTTTGGACTTATGGGAACTTTATTAGCATTGGTTGGATACTTAAATCACAGTAATCAAATCCATCTCTTTTTAGGTTCTCCATCTGAAATCATTGAATTTGGACTTTTATCATCTATATATGGATTTTTTCTCTCTTATTTTGTGATTATGCCAATTGCAGAAAAGATGGAGAGGGCCAATGACCAAACAGTAATGAATCAAAAGATAATGACTGAAGGTTTGATCCATATGAGTAAAAGAACTAACCCTGCTGTAGTAAGAGAAATTCTCTCTAGTTATGTAGAGAATGACTCCCAAGGAACAAAAGATTATGAATATGAAAAGGCCTGAATTGCTCGACATTGAAAACTATCCAAAAAGAAGATCTAAAAATGATTCTTTAGGGTGGGGTGTTGCTAGTTCTGTCGTTGCGTTAAGCTTCTCTCTCTTTGTCATCAACCATCAAAGTAAGCTTAAAAAACTTGGTTTCGCCGACCAGAAAACACCTTTGAATTTGTATCAGAAAAAAGTCGCAAAGTCAGAGTATGACAAGGTTCTTTCGAGGCTCGAGCAAACTCAAAATATGTTGAATTCAGTTAAAGCAAACAACGCTCGAATGAGAGCGAAAATTGTTAGTTATAAAATGAATGAAAAGTCTTCTCTCGTTTACATGAATCAATATCAAGATCAGGTGAATGTCTCTAATGAGTGGAAGAAGAAATATGAGATGAGAACTAAAAACTTTGATCATATTGTGCAGGATTATACTGAGCTCAAGGCCGAGATGTTGGAAACAATCCATACAGGCGAAGAAAATGCTGCTCTCATAACAGAAATTGAAAAACTAAAGAGCCAAAATACAAGACTAAAGGCCGAAACATCATTAGCTATGCATCTTTATAATGATGGAAAAGCTTATGAATCAGAGTCAGAATTTGCGACTCCGTCTCGAGTCATTATTCCATCAGTGGCAACATTTCGAATTATAAAAGATGTTAATAACCAAACATTGAACTCTTGGAAGTACTGGAGAGCTGAATCTCAAGTGGTGAGGAAACCTTTCTATGTTATTCCACTACCAGTTGAAAAAGTCGCAAAAGTTGAAAAGGTAGAGAAGGTAGAGACTCCTGTTGTCAAAAAAGTAAAAGTTACAGTAAAAACTGTTACTCGAAAGCCTGCTTCTGTTCTTGCTGATGAAAATCAAATGAAAGAATGGAAAGAGTTTGTCGTAAATCAAGAAAGAAAAAAATATGCACAAATGCGAGCGGTTTTCAATACACCTAAAAAGGTGGAAGTTCCAAAAGTTGTTAAAGTTGAAAAAGTTGAGGTGGATACACCTTCGGTTATCGAAACTAACCAAAATAGAATCACAAAATGGAAAGAATTTGTCTTAGAAGATGACGTTGTTCGTGCTCCAGCGAGTGCTGATATTGTTGAAAATCCTGTTGAAGAAGTTAAGTATAGTGCCACAGGGGAGACAAAGGTTCATATTGTTGAGGTCGGTCATACTTTGACTGGTATTTCACTTCGTTATTATAAAGATGCCGCTCACTGGCAGAGATTATTGACTGCAAATCCTGACCTAGATCCAGCAAAAATGGAAGTTGGTCAAGAGGTCATCATTCCAGTATACGAAAAGATTGAATCCAAAGTTGCTGAAGTCATTGTTCCTCCAAAAGCTAAAGAAGTTATAAAAGTTAAAGCTATTGTTAAAAAAGTGATTAAGCCAGTCGTTACTGAGGTTGAAAGTTCTTCACCTGTAAATGAAGTTCAAGACTATAATGATGGATCTAAAACAATTAAAATTCATATCATCCAAAAAGGTGAGTCTTTGATGACCATCTCAAAGAAATACTATAACACTCATCAAAAATTTAATCTTATTTTGGGTGCAAATCCTGAACTCGATGCCATGACAATGAAACCTGGGCACTCTGTTCAAGTTCCAAATATCGAAAAAGAAAAAGTTATTTGGGTGAATGGGAAGATGAAGCCGGCCAATGGTCGAAAAATTTCTTCTGAGGACTAGAAGGTACGTCACACCTTTTACGGGGTGTGCGTTATTCATGCTTCAGTACATATCGTCTCAGTTTTTTTCTCGTAATTTGAATTTCAGTATCAGGTAATTCAAGGCCAATCCACTTTCGTAATGCCTTTTCCATTTTTTGACTTTTAAAATCTGAGTAGGGATATTCTTGGCAAGTTTTGACAAGGCCAGCTCGAATTGGGTTTTGGTAAATATATTTGAGAACATTTCTATAATAGATGTCTGATTCAATCAAAGTCCATTTATATGACGCTCCAAAGATTCGATTGATTCTGTTCGCTTGGCGTGCAATTCTTTGACCTAGGTTCTTATTAAAATACATCATAAATTCATCAAGATTTGAGTCATGAGTCCAAATACACATATGGTAGTGATTGTTCATTAATACGAAGGCATCTATTTTAATATTGAATTTTTTTCGACCTAATCGAATGACTGCGCGGGTATGCTTCCAAACATCTTCTGTGGGGATGTAGAACCATTCTTTATTATTTGATCTGCTGGTAACATGATACGGGAATTCATTTGTTCTTATGAGTTTCTTTCTCGGCATAAGGACCTCCTTGAGAACTATTTTCAAGGAGTGTCTTGAAACAAAAACTGTAAGTTGTGAAAATAACGAACTTGTTGTGCGCTGTCCTTAAAAGGTGTGACGTACCTAGCGCTTTATCGGATTTTGTAGACCTTACCAGATTGACCTCTAATAATAATCTTATTTGTCGCCGACTCAAACTCCAACCTGTTGTACTTACTACTTGATTTAAGCTTTCTAAGCTTAAGTGGTTTTTTGTTACCTTTTGTTTTTGTCGAAAAATAAAGAATGCCTCCAGCACCTGGGTCTAGTACGAGATATCTTTTTTTCTTTCCTTCTCTAATTATACTAATCGGACTAATCAGTTTTGTTTTACTTCCTTGAATAAGAGCTAATGGCTTTTTAAGATTCTCTTTTCTTCTGCCATCGTCACGAGCATCTTGTCTGTAAATCACAATCTTCCCATCATCACCAATGACGAGTAATCTCTTTGCTTGAGAATCAATGGCTACAGAGACGGCAGTCGCAGTGTGACCATCAGTTAGTTTATTAATGGGAGCGACATTCCCGGGAAGGTTAAGGTCAAAAGTTAAAATTTGTTTTGGCTCATTAGCTATAACGAGAACTCTTTTGGCCTCTTCATCTAAATGGACGAAGTGAACTTTTTCAACTCCTGTTTCACTACCGGCCCAAAGGTATTCTTTTCCTTCTTTTTCAATGAAAATAATATTGTCTTTACCGTAAATAGTATTTTTACTCTTAAAGTGTTTGTGTTTCTTTGCCTTCGCTTTAATGAGGGCATAACAGTTCTTTTCAAACTTAAATTCACCTCTTCCGTCTCCTTGTTCGTTTGCCATAGAGTGGCAGTCTTCAATTGAGACAGTTGCATGAACATTAAAAATAAAAAGCATCATCAAACTTATCATGGTTTTGTTCCCGTTAAACTTAGAGTCACTGATCCTCCAGGAGTGGCCCCTGCATCAAGTACATCACTCGCCGATTTTGCTCCACCGCTGACACCATCGAAGTTGACAGTCACTGTACAAGTGGCAGCTGCCGCAAGAGTTGTCGTTGAGCAGTTATCAGTTGTTATGGAAAATCTATTGGTTCCATCTTGAAGCGCTACTGTTATTGTACCAGATGTGGCAGAACCAACATTTCTTAAAGTGAATGTTTTGGTCGTATTTCCGCCAACTGTTCCCCAGGCAGGTGAAGGAGTCGCATCCCAACTAAGTTCTGCAATAGAAGATACAGTTACCGTACTATCCGCAGTCACAGAGGCCTGATCTGTTGCTCGAACTGTATCAACAGATGGAGTAGCTCCTGCTTGATAATCGATACAAGTATCGACAGTATTACAAGTATAGGCAGCGCTGGTAAAACTCGCACCAGAGTTATTCGTTGGAATACTAAAGCTAATTGTTCCGGCTCCACCAACAGCTGTGAAAGTCTGTGCTCCACTCGGAGAGACTGTCGTCGATGAAGGCGAAATCGTAAGAGCTGCATTGATGGTAATCATTGCTGAACAGCCTACAGTGAGTGCACCCGTTTCTGCTCTGGCATATACTGGTGTTTCAGCAGCACTAAAAGTTAAGTTACTAAATGTAGCAACTCCACTACTCGCAGTTGCCGTATTGTTTGAGAATGATCCAGTAGTCGCAGGACCATTACAGTTAGAGTTTTTCTTAGGTAAAATTGTTATGACAGAGGTGCTGTCACTTGTAACAAGATTTCCAAATTGATCGTGAATATGGACAATAGGTTGAGTCACCATGGCCGATCCTGCAGCACCTGTCGCGGGTTCTGTATTATAGACTAGGGCTGTCGCGACATCGTGATCAATTGTATGTCCAAGTGTTCCTGCTGTTAGTGAGCCTGGATCGTCTGCATTTAATGTAAGTGCTTCAGCGGTGTTGTCACTAAAGTAAAAGTTAACTGTACTGGTT
>JAGSHI010000147.1 GCA_023954635.1 Bacteriovoracaceae bacterium | reverse complement strand
AATAATGGTTTTTGCAGATAACCCTGCTCTTATTGAAAAGTGTAAATCGGGAAATGGGAAGGCCTGTAAAGATTATGGTAATCACCTGTACTCTAAAAAAGACTTGATCGGTGCGAGTAAGTACTATTCTCTGTCTTGTCAGTTGAAATATGCGGCAGGTTGCTTTAATGAAGCTCATTTAGAAGAAACTGATTTAGGTAACCCTGATTTTGCTATTCATAAATATCAAGATGCTTGTAACTTTGGAGATAAAGATGGGTGTAATGAATTTAAACGTTTGAGAAAGTTAGGTTTTAAGCCAGCACCTCTAACTAAAGATAAAAAATTCTCTGTCGTAAAAACTCAATCAAAATGTTTAGAAAATATATGTAAGAGTGAAATCCTTAATGCCTGCGAATCGGGAGTTAAAGGGGTTGAGAAATTTATAAAAGAAAAGCACTCTAAATATAAAATGAATGTAGTTTGTGAGAGGCTCGTTTCTCCTGAACAACCTTCAGACCAGCACAGTCTACTTCAAGAGAACTTTCAAAAGAGTGTTAGTTTTGCCTATCGGAAATATTGTCATACTGCAGTTTATGGAAGAGTTGTTTCATTTAAAGAGACGAATAAAACGGACCCTAAAAAAATTGAAAAATGGGGTAATCAAATTTGTGACGATAAACTTTATGCCCCTGACGTAAAAGAACTCTATTTAAGAAAAATGAGATAAATCTATTTTGAATTAAATTCTTTTTTTAGGTATTCATATACACTTGGATACTTTTCCTTAAGCAATTCAGGCCCTGAAAAAAAGACCTCTGTAAATAAAGGAAACAAGCTCTTATCAAAGGTTAGTTCTTCTAAAACGAGCTGAAACTTAGCTGGGTGGTATGGATAGAAACATGCCCAGGCGGCATATACCCCATTAAAGTTTGAAGAAAATTTTTCAAAGCCCAATGTCTCATAAGCTTTTGGATTGTTCCAAGTCGCTGACTCTGGGCCTTTGTCAGTCCAGTTAAAATAAGAGTCTTTGTTACCAATCGTTATAATGGAAGATTTTTCTAGATAAGGGTCTATTGAAAACCTAGATATCCTTGCTGCATAGGCAGCTAGTGTGACCCTATGAATGTTTTTGACTTCAAACTGGGTGTTTGTAGATTCGAATTTTTTTTCAGCAATAATAACTTGAACAATCTCATGGATTCTCTGCTTTTCATCAGAAGACATTTCTTCATAATCTATGAGGGTTTTTTGAATGATTTCGATCCATCCTTCAGGGATAGTGTAATTAATAATTCGTCTGCGATTGGTGTATTTACCCATCCTGATAAAGAAGATGAACGCTAGGACACAAGTGAAAATGATTACTGTAAAAAAAACTATTTCCATTGGTTGAGTATAGATCCATGGACGGTTAATGGCACGATTAACATCTGGAAAAGAAAGAGATTTTACACACTTTTCAGTGCGTCATAGGTATAGGCAAATCCTTAGCTATCGGTTACCCTTTATAGACACACAAAAGAAGGCAAAACCAATATGGAAAATACCGAGATCGCTCTCGACACATTTGCTTCAAACTCCATTTCAATTGATCTTGAAACAAGAACACTTTCCGCAAAACATGCAGTTGAGCGGGCGAAGCAAATTGTTAAAAAAAATGATGAACTGGTTGCTCAATTAACAGCTGGGTTTAAGAAAGAAATAAATATCCCTAAACATGTAATAGATGACCATGAATTTGATCTTGGGGATATCGTAGATGAAAATTATAAAATAAAATCAGGTTCTAGATTCAAAAACTTTTTTAAAGAAGTGATGAGATCCATACACTAGGTTTTTTTATGGCAAAAAATACAGAAAGAAGAAGAAAGAAAGATAAAAAAAGAGCTCAGAAAATCCAAATGAGCAAAGAGGCGAGCGCCAATAAGGAGAACTTTACTCCTGATGAAAAAAAGAAGGGACAATTTCAAATATTTTTAGTTATTGGAATTGCCCTCGCTGCTGCCATGATTATTGTCGTCAGTCTTAACTCTTGATCTTGTAAACTTTTTTAAGTCACTTGATGTTAGACACTCGGAGGATTTCTCTCCGTATTTTGATTTAATTAATTCAATGTCACCACTAATAACAAAATTATTAAGAACTTCTTGGCATCTTTGTTTTGTGAAAGTAATTTCAATGCCTTGGCAGTTCTTATTGTATTCATTAAGGGCCTTCGGCCATCCCTTAAAAGCTCTTATTGAAAGATCCTCACAAACATCGCTGTTATATACCTTTTTTTGACAGGCAGATATAATAAGTGAAATGCTAATAAGCCAAATTATTCTCATAAGATCATTCTAAGGGTGATCTAAGCAGCAATCAAGGTACTTTAAAATGAAGAAACTTGAATATTATTTTGATTTTCTCTCCCCCTATAGTTATCTCAGCTGGAATTGGGTTAGAAATAAGAGAGATTCCCTAAAGGAAAAAGGTATTGAGCTTGAGTTTTTGCCAATCCCTATGGCCAGTCTAATTCAATCTCATGAAACCAAGGGACCTGCTCAGATAAAACCAAAAAGGGAATATCTTTTTAAAGATTGTTTAAGATTTACCTCTTTGCATGAAATACCATTTGATACTCCAAAGAATATTCCTTTTAACTCTCTTTATGCTTTAAGGTGCGCAACCTTAATAAACGCTGGTGAAAATCAATTTGATGTTATTGATACTATCTTTATGGAAGGATGGGGAAGAGGTGAAGATATTGGTGACCCAGACGTTCTAACAACTTTGTTTGAAAAAAGACATTTACCTGGTTTGAAATTGTTAGACCGAGTTGGCGACAATGATGTTAGAAAAGAACTAAAAATAAATTTAAAAAGAGCGAAGGAATCTAATTTATTTGGAGTTCCGAGCTTTATCATAGACGATGAAATGTTTTGGGGTAATGACTCTATCCCTTGGCTCGAAAGATATTTTGAGAACAAGGATCCATATTCTGAAGAATCGTTTAAGTCATTTGTTTCAAGATATCAGGAACTTTAATGGACAATCAAGAAGCCAAAGTTCTGATCAACGATACAATCCTAAGATTAAATGATGAGATTAAAAAATTAGAAGAAACATCTAAACCTATTTCTCCTGACAATGCCATTGGACGTCTGTCTCGAATGGAGGCCATTGGTGAAAAATCTGTCAATGAAGCAGCTCTTAGAAATGCCAAACTTAGAGTTACGAAACTTAATCAAGCTTTAAAAAGAGTTAATGATGATGAGTATGGAGAATGTCTTGAATGTGAGGAAGAGATTTCTGAGAAAAGATTAAAAACTATTCCAGAGTCCACTCTTTGTATAAAATGTGCTTCTCGAATCGAAGCATAGTCTCTAATAGTAATCAGGTACAATAGGTTCAAGTAACTTTTTAATGACTTCCTTTTGATCCAGTAAATCTCTTGTTGAAACATTCCAATAGTCTTGAGATTCAAAATGTGGAAAGGCCAATTTAAAACTAGGATCCTCCCATCTTTTAGCAATCCAGGCACTAAAGTGGATATATCTCAATGTTCTTAGAGGTTCGATGAGTTTTAACTCAGACCAATCAAAATCATTCATTGTTTCATAAGCATCGAGTAAGAGTGCCCTGTCCGCAATCGATTTTTCATCAGTACCAGGTAGTAACAACCATACATCTTGTATGGCGGGACCTGTTAACATATCGTCTAGATCTATAAAGTAATAACCTCTATCTGGGTGCCATAAAACATTTCCACTATGACAATCACCATGAATTCTATGTGTATTTATTTTTTCAAATAGAGGTGTGATCATTTCAAAAATTTCATCACAAGTTTTTAAGTAAAGGTCTTTTACCTCTGGGGGGAGGAAGTTCTCTTTATTTAAAAATGCAACATTTTGTTTCCCATATGTATTTGGATTGATGTGAATACGGTGTTCCGCTTTTCTACCTTTTCCAACACTGTGAAATCGTCCAAGTAGTCTTCCTAGTTGTTCAAGCTGGTCGTCGTCAAATTCGTCAGGGTTACGGCCGCCTTGTTTTGGGAACAGACAGTAAAAAATTCCCGTTTCTTTCTCTGTGAATAAAGTCTCACCATTAAATTCGTGTGGAGCAATCGCTGGTATTTCATGGTTTTTTAAATCGAGTAAAAAACGATGTTCGTCTAGAATTTGTTCTCGAGTCCATCTTCCTGGGCGGTAATATTTTGCAATAAGAAAATTATCACTTGGGCTGCCTGAATCAATAAGTGGCTCAGAAATTTCAACTTCGTAAACTCTATTTTCCATACTATTGAGAGTCATACTCCTGCCAGTTGTGGATAGACCGAGTTTATCGATTGAATCTAAAATTTTTAAAGGGTCTAATTGATAAAAAAACTGGGTTTCTTTATTTCCCCAAACATATTGATCCAAATCTACCTCCTCTTCTATTTTTAGCTTTGTTTTGGGAGAATGACAAAATAAACAAGAGGTAAATATGAATATATTAATAACTGGCTGCTCTTCAGGCTTTGGAAAAGACTTAGCAGAAAGCCTATCTAAGGACGGGCATCGAGTAATAGCAACACTGAGAAACTTAGAAAGTAGAAAGTCACTGTTTGATCATTTAGATAGAGAGTCAAAAGAACGGTTATTAATGGCCGAGTTAGATGTAACAAAGACTGAACAAAGAGAGAGAATTGGAAAGATTATAGAAACTGAGCTAGATGGAAAGCTCGATGTTCTTATCAATAACGCAGGTTATGGCTTTTACGGCCCTTTAGAAGAAACCAGTGAGGAACAAATAAGAGCACAACTCGAAGTCAACTTCTTTGGTGCAGCTCTTTTTACAAGAGGACTTATTAAATATCTTCGCAACGGCAATGGAAGAGTGTTGAATGTCACTTCCTTAATGGGAAGATGGTCTATGCCTTTAGGCTCAATTTACTCGGCCTCTAAATATGCTTTAGAGGGGTTAAGTGAGGGGTTATTTTATGAGCTTTCACCCTTCGGAATTCAAGTTTGTACTATTCAGCCTGGTGGACATAAGACAAACTTCACAGGTTCAATTGACTGGTCAAAGAAAAAAGAGGGCTCTCTTTATGAATCCCATGTTTCCATTTTGAGTAAGACAATAGATAAAGTTATGAGTAATGACGTTGTTCCTGGCTCTGGTAATGTGACTAAAACAGTCAGGAAACTCCTTAAAAAGAAAAATATGCCAAGAAGGGTTTTAGTTGGAATGGATGCCAAAGCAACAGGTATCATTATGAAATTACTACCAGATTTTATCTATTATCCTGTTTTGAATTTCATCTTTAGGCGAATAATCAGCTCATCTTCTAAGAAGAGGCTGACTTGATTACTCAGGATTGACCGGAAGCATTTTCCGTCTGAAAAAGACAGGTTTTCAGTTTTATATAATAAAGGAGATGAGCAGGATAAAGTTAAACATCCAAAATCCCTTTAATAGTCCAACCGAGGACTACGAAACTTTCGATCAGATTGATGGAAGTCATCCACTCAAGAAAAAAGTTCCAGAATCAGTAGTCGAATATAAGGCCAGATATAGAGATGGTGGGAAAGTCGCTGCATTTAACTTTGATCTCGCCAAAGAAATAGGTCTTTTGGATGAAGATCATCCAGATAAATTATCAAAATCCTTATCTAAAAAAATATTAGATACATTCTCAATAATGATCATCAATGAATATGATGAAATCGTTGGTAAAAAATTTCCTGAAGATCAAATTAAGCCAAATACATACATGGCAACAAGATATCTCCAGCTTCAGCATCCAAACAAGCAAGGAAAGACAAGTGGAGATGGTAGATCTATTTGGAATGGACAGGTAAAGCACAAAGGAAAAGTATACGATATTTCTAGTTGTGGAACTGGAGCGACTTGTTTAAGTCCAGCGACACATCTTTATGGACGATACTTTGAGTCCGGAGACCCTAGCATTAGTTATGGATGTGGATACTCTGAAGTAGATGAAGGCTTTTCAACTTTATTCTTTTCTGAAATCTTTGAGAAAAATAAGATTGGAACAGAAAGACTTTTAGCAGTCATTGAATTTCCTAATAAAATTTCAATTAACGTGAGAGTTCATCAAAACCTTATAAGACCAAGTCATATGTTTAATCACCTCAAACAAGGTAATCACGAAGCTTTAACTAAAATGGTTGATTATCATATTGCGAGAGAGAAACGTAATAAGATTTGGAAAGAGGTCCCTAAGGGACAACAAAAATATGATTATTTTTTAAATAAGGAATGTGAAATATTTTCGGATCTTGTTGCCCGTTTTGAGTCTGACTATATCTTTTGTTGGTTAGATTGGGATGGAGATAATATTCTTATGGATGGCTCTGTCATTGACTTTGGATCAATTAGACAGTTTGGACTTTTTCATCATGAGTATCGATTCGATGATGTCAGTCGTTTTTCTACGAGTATAAAAGAACAAAAACATAAGGCAAAATACTGCATTCAAACATTCGCTCAATTAGTGGATTATGTGAAAACAGGTAAGAGAAAACCTCTCAAAGATTTTAACAATCATCAAATTCTGAAAAAATTTGATAAAGTTTTTGAGGATAAGAGTCTTGAATATTTTGTAACAAAGATTGGCTTCAATTCAAAAGATACAAAATATTTATTAAAATCAAAAAGAAAGGAAGTCTTATCTTTCTATAAGACCTTTTGCTATTTTGAAAGATACAAGTCTCTTCACGGATTACATGAAGTAGGGGATGGAATAAATTGGGATGCGATTTATTGTATGAGGGACTTATTGCGAGAGCTTCCTCAGCTTTATCTCTCGAGGGGAGAGAATATTAAAAAGTCCGAATTCATTGAAATCGCAAGATCTAGTTATGCAACTGACCCCGATGTGGCCTTAACTAATTACAAATCGAAGAAAATAAAGGACTTCCAAGAGAGTTATTGGAAATTAATCAATTTGGTAAGTAAATCTTCTAAGAAGTCTCAAGAAAAAATATTGCTAGAAATCTCTATGCGCTCAAGCATAGTCAATAAATTTGACAGGGTGACTGGAGATTCAATCACAACCATAGTAAACAAGATCTTAGGTCAAAGACCTAAATTATCTCCAGTTGAGATTCAAAAGATACTTAGGGATTTTTCAGAGTATCAAAACATGGATCCCGATACCAAGGATTATCAGAACCGCCATGCCAAACAAGGTCGCCTGATGAAGGGAATGCTTAAAATTGTTAGGGATTATCGCGAGGGACTTTGAAACTGGTTTTCTACGGCGGTGGATTTGAAGAATACAATATTGAATTAGACTTGGAGGCCATTAGGCTTTCTGGTAAAAAACGCCCTAAAGTGACCTATATACCTTCTTGTTCCTACGGACTAGAGGCAGACTTCAAAGCATTCAGTGATCATTACCGAGATTTAGGTGTAAAACAGATCATGTATTTTCCAATCGATCTTCCATTTGATCGTGTTCTAGAAAGAGAAATTCAAAGTAGTGACATCATCCACCTGTCAGGTGGAAATACTTTTTACTTTTTAAACCATCTTCGAAAAAAGAAATGGTTATCCAAGCTTAAAACTTTTGTGGGCGATGGTGGAGTCTTGACAGGACTCTCGGCTGGTGGAATTTTAATGACCCCAGATATTAAGACTGCAAGTTATCCCTCTTTTGATTGTGATGAAAATGAAGACAGAATCAGAAATTTTGAAGCATTAAACCTGGTTGAGTTCGAATTTTTTCCTCATTATAGAAACTCAAAAAGATATAATGAGGTTCTTACGAAAGAATCTAAAAAAATCAAAAACCGTTCGCTTTTTGCTAGTCCCGATGGAAGTGGCCTAGTTGTTGAGGGTTCACGAATTTCGTTTATAGGACGTAACTACTTGTTTCTAAACGGAGTTAAACATTATATTAAAGAACAAACTAGGCTGATTCAGTAAAACCTAGAACATCTTACAATTCTCTTGTCCTTTCGCATCATTTACGGCTATAAGTTGCAATAATCACAAACGAGGGAAACTACCGTGACATTTCAAGAATTGAATTTAGATGAGGCTTTGCTCAAGGCCATCACAGACCTAGGCTATGAGCAACCGACTGAAATTCAGGAAAAGGCGATCCCTTTACTGGTTAAAGGTCATCAAGACTTTGTAGGACAAGCACAAACTGGGACTGGTAAAACAGCTGCATTTGTTCTTCCACTTCTTAGTAGGTTAAATCCAAAAGCGAGAGGGGCACAGGCCTT
>JAGSHI010000120.1 GCA_023954635.1 Bacteriovoracaceae bacterium | reverse complement strand
TTAATAGACAATTCATGAAATAATTTCAATGTATCTCTTAGACAAATTACCCTAAAAACTGACAATATAAATTGGCATGTAATTATGTTTAGTTAGTCCATTTCTAACCCTGTATCTATCTGAAATTTAATATCTCTGAGCTAAAAGCTAAGGAATTAGCGAATATAAGCCGATATAAAGAGTGAATCCCTTTATCATTAGCTTATATCTCAATTCAGCTAAACGTTGATTTTCGTGGTGAGGACAAAAATGAAGAAGGAAAGCTTGATGCGACATAATTTGAAAATTCTAGTTCTATTAATCAGTACATTGTCTGCCACACAGGCATACTCGCTGATAATTGACTCTAACATTATGTCTGCCGTCGATGATGCTTTTAGAGAAATGGACAGAATGAATGCCGATGGGGTTATCCAAAGGACCTGCCCTCCAGAAAGAAGTTTTTCTCATACCTCGAATACCACTAACGTCCTTAATTCCTGCCGTGGGGACAACGACTCTATTGGAAATTCTCCAATTAGTGTAAATAATCCAAACGACTTTATACTGTCTTCTAATGTTTTCAACGCCAGAAATATTAAGAATAGTACTTCAGATGCATATTGCCGCCACATTAAAAATAAAGGGAAGTGGTCAGAGATAGGAAACTCAAACAAGGCATCAATCCAAGACCTCATCAATTATCAATGTAGTCAAAATGCATATTCATGTTCAGACAATGTTGAGAACCAACTTCGAGAAGATTACAAAGCCGCAAGAGAAGGAATAAGCAGCCGTTACAAAAACTTTGTTTCAGAAGAGGATAAGTTTTTCGACGAAGAGTTAAACAATGCAAAGTTCAAAGACGCAACGGGGACAGTAAAAACAATCCCAAAGAGTTTACTCTTAGCAATTTTAAAAGAAGAGTCACAAGGAAAGATATTCAATACTGATCCTTATGATTACGGCATGGGTCTTTTTAATATTAGAAGGGCCAAAAGACTTGTTAGAGAAGATGAAAATGGTGTCGTTATTGGCATCTATGGAAGAGGTCAAGATTATCAAACCAACTCACGATACCCTGACCTACTCTCCCTTTATAATCCAAGTAATAACTTATTAAAGTTTACCCAGCTTTTTCAGAGTAAATATATTAAGTTTCAACAAACCTTTAATGGAGCAAATGGTTCACTTGACTTCAACTCCTTATCAGAAGATGAAAAGAATAAGTTTATATTAGCAGCCCTTCAAAGTGGAGAGGCAAACGTTATAACTTCATATAAAAGACTTCAAATGTTTAACAAGGCCATGAATTGTAACTCATGCGAGACCATGAAAAAGAATAGTTCATCTTGTTCAAATATTGCACTTAGTTGTAGAAACTCCCCTTCAAACAAGTGTGGAAAAGTTCTTCCAGAAAAATTCGATGTTATGATTCGATTTTCAAACTTCACCGGAATGGGAAGTAACCAAGTGTTCGCGAACAACATGTCTTGTTTAAGAGGACAACATTTTGGTAATGATACGAATGGTCCTTGCAACCTAGCATTGACCAAGGCAAAGACCTATAGGATAATTGCAGGATCAAAATGTATGAACTAATCCATGGAATGGAAACTGATTACGATAATTAAAACTCTTTTTATTTTACTCTCCCTCTCTTGCGTTGCAAGTGCCACCACTTATGACTTAAATTTTTTAAGAAAGAAAAAAGTTGAGTTTTTAATTGAGCAAAAGTCTATTGAGAAACTTCAAGCCTATCTTGAGGATGGACTTAGAGAGAAGAACATTCCAACTGTTATAGTAAACTCCTTTAAGGGAGAGAGAAACAGGACACTCAAGTTCAAGAAAATAATTAATGGTGGAGCTTTAGAGATTAGAAACCAGTTAAAGATGAAGTATTTAGAGTATTCTAACTTCAGTAAAAAAGATCCTGGAACAATGGCCTTTCTTACTAAGTACGATGAGTCTATTTATTTATATTATATTTCTAAACACCTAAGTGATAAGTCTAGAGATGATGAGACAGATAGTTTTTCATATCTATTAATGTTTATCGTAAATAGGTTAAGTTTTGAATATCCTAAAGCAATGAAAATTTTCAGCTCTCTTAATGACCCCAAACTAAAAAAACAATATCAATCAATTCTCAAAGTTTTTGTAAAGTCTGAGTATCAAGATATTCAAGATGGAAATATTCCTGAAATATTCAAGCCTCTTTTTAAATAGCCTCTTCACTAGGTTGGTTAGGTAACATTCCTATCATTAAAATTGGAATAATAAGAAATGCAGCTCCAAATAAATAAGGGTAAGCTGATCCCATTTTCCAATAGAGAACAGATGCTGTTATTGGTCCTATTACTCTGGCCAGTGCTCCAAGAGATCTAAAAATTCCGATACTCTTTCCTTGATATTCACTTGGAGTGTATAAAGAAACAAGTGAAGTTAGACATGGTATGGCCATACTAGATCCTGTAGCGAGGAAGAAGAGTCCAAGGTATAAAAGTCCAGAAGAGTTTGCGTTTGAGATAAGAACTAATCCAGGGATAAGGGTTATTAAACCCATCACTGACATTTTCTTTTCTCCAACTTGTCTTGCCTTTCTTCGAACAATTCCACCCTGTACCAAAGCAATGACAAAACCAATGAATATAAACATATAAGCATTATCCATTGAAGAGTAACTTAGCCGCTCCACTGCGAGAAATGTTAAGGTGAATTCCATACCTGAAAAAGCCATTAGAAAAAAGAAGTGTCCAAAGTTTGTTAGGTTCACTCCCTTATAAGGAAGGGGTTTAAAGAGTACGATTGGATTTATAGACCTATCTGTTGCCGACTTCCCTCTCTTACTCTCAGGAAGAGTTTCTTTAAACTTAGTTGCTAACCAGTACAAGTTAAACATCGATAAAATAAAACTTAATCCAGCAGGGAGAGAGAACGGATTCACCCCGTATTTAGCGAGACCTGGGTAGTATTCAGTAATATCGAACATGCTAAGTATTCCACCTATCGCAGGTCCAAAAATAAAACCAAAAGCAAATGCAATACCAACGAAGGCCATTCCCTTAGCTCGGTTTTCTTTCTGAGTTACATCTGCAACAACAGCGGTCGCAGTTGAAATATTCCCTCCCATAATACCGCCAACAAGTCGCGCGAGTATTAAGAGTGTAAATGAACCTGAAAAGAACCAGAGGAGATAACTTAAGGCAAGACCAGCAACAGATATAAGGAGTACAGGTTTTCGACCTATTCTATCAGAAATAACTCCCCACAATGGCGCAGCTAAAAATTGAAGAAAAGAATACAGGGCCCCTAATGCTCCTCCAAATAAAACAATCGAAGACATATCGAGTTGTCCCGATGCTTGCAGTAAATTATGTATTGAGTCGAAAATAAGTCTTAAGAAATAATTATCTGAATCTACTTCTAAGTAGTGTTTGGCCAGTGCAGGAAATAGAGGAAAAATAATAGAGAACCCTACTAAGTCCAAGAATAGTGTTAGAAATACTATTTTCAAACTTGATTTAGCCTCAGGAGTAAGAGGAGGCTGTTCCATTTTTGGTTGTTACATTTTTATATATTCCTTTTCATCAATTAAATATTCTGCATTTTCTTTTTCTAGGGAGTTTCCAGTTATCTGTGTTTTTATATACAAAGCAAAGTCTTTCGCCCATTTTGGGTTTGTATTTAAACAAGGAATAAAGAAGATTTCCCCTCCTAGCTCCTCGACTTCTTCTCCAAGTTCAGTTCCAATCTCATCTATTGTTTCTAAACAGTCTGCGACAAAACTTGGACAATAAACCGCAATATTCTTGTGTCCATCATTAACTAAGTTTTTTACATATTCATCTGTATATGGAGTTAACCATTCCTCTGAACCAAATCGAGATTGAAAAGTCATATGAATTTTGCTTTTATCAATACCTTTGACATTGTCTCTCAACAGTAAAAACGTCTCCAAACAATCTTGGAAATACCTATCACCTTTATAAACCACTCTTCTTTTAGGTATTCCATGAAATGAAATAACAAAATCATCAACTGTTTTTCCTTCTTCTTTCCATTCTGAAAGTGACTTTTCTATTTGAAGAATCGAATTATCTATAAAGGCCTTGGATTTGTGAAAATCTGTCATAAACCTAAGATGAGGAATCTTAACTCGTTTAGAAGATTCATGAGCTAATACATCTAGACCACTCGCAATTGTACTTTCCGAGTATTGAGGAAACATTGGGATCGCAAATAGCTCTTTGGCCGGATTTTGTCCTTCATCAACCTCTATTTCCCACTTATCCCAAATATCCTTGATTCTTGGAGAGGATAATAGAAATGCACTCTCTACTTCAATTTCAGAACTATCAAGATTCAACTGCACTTCTTTAGCGAACTCATTTGTTATTCTAACCAATGGAAACTCTGAGCCTTCCCAAATTCGACTGTAGGCCTTTGCTGATTGTTTAGGGCGAAATGGTAGAACAAAGAGGTTTAAGATAAGCTTCCAAGCTAATGGATTGATATCGACAACTCGAGGATCTCCAAGAAATTCCTTTAAATAGGCCCTCACATCACTCACTTTTGGTGATTTAGGTGAACCTAACTGAACAAGAACAACTTTAGTTTTTCGCTTCACAAAATGAATCCTGTTTTGTAAGTTTTCGATTCGAGAGTAATGCATAAAACTAGCAGATTTGTACACAAAGGATAAGGGCCATGGCCGTATCAAAAAAGAAAACATCAAAGAAAAAGTCAAACAAAGGCCAGACAAGAAAGCCAAGATCTAACGCAGAGCTTGATAATTTTGCCTTAGGTTCTGATTCAACTCAATACCCTAGTACCTATTCACCTAAGTGCCTTGAGGCCTTTGATAATAAAAACCCAAAAAGTGAGGCATGGACCACATTCTTATGCACAGAATTTACATCTTTATGTCCAAAAACGGCCCAACCAGATTTTGCCAGAATATATATCAATTATATTGCCGACAAAAAAATGGTGGAGTCAAAATCTCTAAAGCTTTATCTTTTTAGCTTTAGAAATCATGGAGACTTCCATGAGGATTGTATTCAAACGATCTGTAACGACCTTGAGAAATTGATGAAGCCAAAGTTTCTAGAAGTTATTGGTGAGTTCACTCCAAGAGGAGGGATTGCCATATACCCTTATGCAAGTTGCTCAAACTCGACAAAGAAATTTACATCAATAAAAGACAAGAGGTTCTTAGAGTATGCACCAGGTAAATACACTCTTCCTCTCAGCAGAGTGTACTAAGGAGCTTTTATGGGTTTTGGAATTGGAGAGATTGTTTTAATAGGATTTGGAGTACTTCTAATCTTCGGAGGAAAAAAGCTACCTGCTCTTGGTAAAGCAATGGGAGAATCTATCAATCAATTCAAAAAAGGTATGAAAGAGGATGATAATTCCGCACAGAAGATTGAAAAAAAAGACTAGTTCATTTGATTTAAAATATTTTTATATTTGAAAATAAAAAAGCCTCCGAGATGGAGGCTTTTTTTATTTATACTTGGTATTTACAAATAAAGTACTATTCAATAATTTCTAAAACTGATCTCTTTCTAAGTTTAGTTGAAGCTGCATTGAGAATTGTTCGAAGAGCTCTAGCAGTTCTTCCTTGCTTCCCAATAACTTTTCCTAAGTCAGTTTTGTCCACTTTGAGTTCTATAACTGTTGTTTGTTCACCGATGATTTCATTAACTTCAACTTCATCTGGCATATCAACAAGTGACTTACTCACGTAATGGATTAAATCTTTTAATTCACTCATAACTCAACTCTCTTTTGTTCTTCAACGTAGAGTGCTTAGTTTACACTCATTTAATAAAAAGTCACAAAAAATCTATAGATTTTAGTAACTTATCCGAGAGTTATGTCATTTTTTTTAAGGATGGTTCTAACAGTGTCTGAAAGCACTGCTCCCTTACCAACCCAGTATTGAATTCTTTCAGTCTTCACTGCATTTAGTTCAGTTTTCCCATTTGGGTTATACTGTCCTAGTTTTTCTAGAAAACGTCCGTCTCTAGCTTTTCTAGAGTCTGCAGCAACTATAGTATAAACAGGCTTGTGAACTCTACCACCACGCGCTAATCTGATTTTGATCATGAACTACTCCTACAACATATTCACGTATACCGTAATAATTTGAAGTGTTTTTTTAACTCTTAAGGGACTCTAAGTCAACGGTTTAAGTGGTGGGAAAAAGGAAGGGATCTTTAAAGATCCCCACATTTAAGCTGGTAGTAAACATTTGAAAATTCATTGGCAATGGCCTCAAGAACATCTTCTTTAACTTCTCGCTGTCCTCCAAGAACAATCGAAGAAATTTTAATTTCCTTTCTGAGGGCCTTATAACGCTTTTTATAGAGCTTTACGCACTTCTTGTTTCGAGGTTCTTCAACAATTAGACAGATTCCTCTTTTAGTAGCAATTTCCGTATCGAGTGCAACTACTTGAGCAGCAAATCCGGCCTTTCCAATATAACCGTCATTAAAATCGTTAGATAATTGTCGTAGTTGGACGTATCCTTGATTGTAGACTTGTCGACAAGATTTATTTGTATCATCCTGTGCTAAGACATTGAAACTAATAAGCATAAGTAGAGGTAATAAGTACTTCAGCATTGATAACTCCTAACAGATATTTGAAAAGAGTATATATACTGAGGTGAAAACAATCAACGCAGCGCGTAATTTTTACTGACTTTCAAGTGATTTTTCGAGAAATTAGAAGTTTATTATTTATAGATGACTTTTAAATATTAAAAGTAACCGCCACCCCAAGGTCCACGTTTTCCTTTACCTTTCTTTTTCTTTTTACCGGTACCCGGTTGATTTCGAAAACCTTTTTGAGGCATGTCACCCATTCCTGGCATACCAGGCATTCCTGGCATAGAGGGCATCCCGCCCTTAAACATTGAACCCATGCTTTTCATCATTTGTTCCATCTGTTTAAACTTTGAAAGGAATTCTTTTACTGACTGTTCTGTATTTCCAGACCCATTTGCGATTCGCTTAATTCGTGACTCTTTTATGACTTTATAGTCTTGTCTTTCTTGTTTTGTCATAGACCCTATGATTACTTTCATTTTGTCCATTTCATCTTCAGCAGGAGAAAGGTCTCCCATTTCTCTTAAGGCACCACCCATTCCAGGAATCATCTTTAAAATTGAGCCCATGCTTCCGAGCTTACCAATCATATTCATTTGTTTCATGAAGTCATCAACAGTGAACTTACCTTTCTCAAGGTTTTTCATCATATTTTCAGCTTCTTTTTCGTCAATGGCTTCTTCAGCTTTTTCAACCAATGAAACAACATCACCCATATCAAGAATTCTTCCTGCCAAACGATCCGGATGAAAAAGTTCTAGGTCTTTCATCTTTTCGCCAGTTGAAATGTATTTGATTGGGACGCCTGTTACGTGCCTAATAGAAAGAGCAGCACCACCTCTGGCATCAGAGTCCATTTTAGAAAGAACAATTCCTGTAACTCCAATGGCCTCATGAAAGGACTTCGCAACATTGACGGCCTCTTGTCCTGTCATTGCATCAGCTACCATTAATACTTCTGGTTTTTCTTTCTCAAGGGCCTTCTTAACTTTAACAAGCTCGCCCATTAACTCATTATCAACATGTAATCGCCCGGCAGTATCGACAATAACGACATCATATTTTTCTTTCTTGGCGTACTCATATGATTCTTTGGCTATCTCATGGGGGCCTTTACCTAGATCAGAATCAAACCAATCCATTTCCATACTTTTTGCGAGTGTAATCAATTGATCTTTTGCCGCAGGTCTATAAGTATCACAGGGAACAAGAAGGACTTTCTTTTCTTTTTTATTTTTCAAATGTAGTGACAACTTTCCAGAGAAAGTTGTTTTACCTTGACCGTTTAGACCTACAACTAAGACAGGTATTGGACCAGGTCTCTCAAGGTCAACTTCTTCATTTTCAACACCCATTACATGAGCTAATTCATCATGGACAATTTTTACAAATTGTTCTTCAGGGTTAACGCCAGAAATAACCTTTTCTCCTAAGGCCTTTTCTTTAACCGAATTAACAAAAGATTTTACTACTTTAAAATTAACGTCGGCTTCAAGTAATGCTGTTCGAACTTCTTTTAGAGCGTCTTCAATATTACTTTCAGAGATTTTAGATTTTCCCTGAACATGTTTAAAAGCATTGGAGAATTTTTCACTTAAATTATCAAACATTTCTTATTCCTAATTACTTAATAGTCTTTCTATATGTACAACACAATCAAGTGGTCTTTTAATTAAATCGTCATGCAATAAGTTTTCAAATTTTGCATTTGGGCACCAACTTGCCGCTAAAAAATGACATCCATATTGAGATGCCCCAAGCTGATCAGCGACACTATCCCCTATTAACACGACTTTGTTTTTATCAAAGCTTCCAACAAGTTCTTCCATTCCCTGGGGGTGAGGTTTTGGAATACCATCACTTGCGGTTCTAAAGTCATAAAACCAAGAGATCGCCTTTAAATCATTCAAAATATCTAAAGTGCTAACTCTGTCTCTTCCTGTCCAAACATAGAGGCAATAGCCCTTTTTGGAAAGCTCTTGAAGGAGATCTTTAATACCATCAAATAAGGCATATTGATATTCAGTTTTTTGAGATATCAAGGCCCATTTATCTAACAGCCTTTTCTGGCTTTCAGGTGTAGAGATATCGAGCCTAAAGTTGTTAGCTATAACATCCATTCTCATGTCGAGCTTCTCTTCAATCTCTTCAATTGAGACCTTTCTGTTTAACTCTCCACCCATAAGTTTTTGTAATCCCATAAGAATGGCCTGATGGCTCGAGATTAAAGTCCCATCGCAATCAAAAACGATATGCCCTATGGCCTTGTCTGGTTCAATCATTGACGCACCTTGTGACGAATGGTAGACACCATTATGTCAAAAATCAGTTTTTCTTCCAAATTGGAAAGTAAAATCAATTTATTAGAGAGCAGAACCCAAAAATTAAAATTGGGAAGTGTAGACTTTAATTCAAATCTACTTGTTGCTCCTATGTCTGCCATATGTACTGCTCCTTTTAGAGTCCTCATGGAAAAACTTGGAGCAGGTGGGACAGTCAGTGAATTGATTTCCTGTCATGGTATCAATTACAGAAATGAAAAGACACTGAAAATGTTGACACTTGATCCAGAGGAAAAAAATGTCGGCCTCCAACTTTTTGGCGAAGACTCAGAGGCCATGGCAAAAGCAGCTAAAATTGCAGAAAGTTTTGAACCAAAATTTATTGATATAAATATGGGTTGTCCTGTTAGAAAAGTCGTTTCTAAAGGTGGCGGTTCTGCTCTTATGAAAGAACCACTCAAGCTAGGTCATTTTTTTAAATCAATGAAAGATTCTATTTCAATTCCTCTGACGATTAAAATTAGAACAGGTTGGGATAGTGAAAGTATAAATGCAAAAGAAATCGTTCATATTGCTCGCGAAGAAGGTGTAGAGTTTGTTGCTATCCACGGACGAACAAGAACTCAACAATACCAAGGAAAAGCAGACTGGAATCTTCTTGAAAATATCGCTGCAGACTCTCCCCTTCCTATTATTGGGAATGGAGATTTAAGTTCTCCAAGCCTTGTTCGAGATAGGATGTTAAAAACTAATTGCAATGCTCTTATGATCGGAAGAGGATGTTTAAGAAATCCATTTATTTTTTTAGAATCATTAGTAGAAGAAAATGAAGAGATCACCTTCTCTCCAACCGATTATTGGGAAATCATTTGTCTCCTTAAAGATTTAATTGAAAATCATACCGACAGAGAAAGAACTCACCTTATTCAAATGAGAAAACATATTGTCTGGATGGCCGCGGGACTGTCAAATGTTGCAAAGTTTAGATCAATGATTTTCAAAATGAATAGCCTCAAAGATACAATGAAAATCACTGAAGATTATTTTCTTAGCTTAGGTAACACTGTTAAAGATATAAATCCAAATGAGTCTTTCATGGCCGGCGGTCATG
>JAGSHI010000098.1 GCA_023954635.1 Bacteriovoracaceae bacterium | reverse complement strand
CAATCTCGAATCAGCAGCAAAAGCTTCAGCTCCAAGAACCAACATCATACAAAGGATTAATTTTTTCATAGGAAAAGCCTATCCAAAGGAGACGATGAATGGCAAGTCAGGGAAGGGATTAAATTAAGTGTAAGTACTTAGAAATGGTAACCAAATGAAGTATAAACCGTATCATTGGCCCGATAAGGCGACCAGTAAGAGTTATCTTGAGGAGCTTTAATTAGTTCTGCCCCAACACCAGCTGACATAAACCGGTTAAACCGATAGGCCATCTCACCTCGAAGAATATTGTCTTTACGATCAATATCGTATTTGAGGTCAAGCATTGTGTTGAATTTATCACTGAACCAATAGTTAATTTGTGTCCCAACAGCTCTCTTAAATTTTACAGTGTCCGAGAAAAAGTCATCGGATTTTCTAACGTTATTTGAAAGAAGTTGAATATAGTTAAAGGAGAGATTATAGATTCCTCTATCAAGAAAACTTCTAGCATAGAAGTAGGATTCTCTATCGTAGCTAGGCTCAATCTTAAAGAAATCTGATTCAAACTTTTTATTCGATTCTTCTAGTTTTACAGGATCGATTATATCAAAGTCTTTTCCAAGATTAGCATTAGGATCAATCACATCCATTCCAGTTGAAACAAGAACACTTCCCATTTTCTGGTGAAGACTTGTTCCATACATAGCATGGTGATTCACAACCGGCTTGGCCTTCACTTTTACGGCCTGCTCACTTAAATCGTAATAAGCTTCAGCATTTGATCTGATCGTATTTTCTGGTTTATAAATCGCGTAACCTTGGACTTTACCTGTTCCCCAAGAATACTCAACGTTTGCTCCAAGAGATTTCTGTATAACAATATCGGTAACAGGAGGTCTCTCTACATCATATTTAATAGGAACAACGAGTCCCTGAATTCTTGTTTTTGTTGGAGGTAGTTTTTTCCATTCAGAAGAAGAAACAATCTTCCCTTCACGTACATCAATTTCTGGATTTAAAGTTGGCAAATAAAAATAAGACATCATCGCAGAAAATCGAAAACCTGTTTTTGGTTTATGTTCATAATGAAGTCCAAAAAGCCCTTCTTGCTTATCGCCAAGAAGTTTAAAACCTTGTTGTCCATTCATATAACCTAATTGCCAATAACGTTCGTGATGAGTCCAGTCCATAACCTTTCGACCAACAGTCCAACGTGTATCATTTTCGTTGTATTGAACAAAGGCCTCAGACAAAGAAAAGTTTAAATTACTTTCTTGAGTTGAAGTAAAGTAACGTAGGTCTGTATCAAGGTGGGCATCAATTTTTTCACGCGTTCTTGCCGTGTTTACACTAAGGCCAAACCAGTTTGTTGCATCTGTTTTATTGTTAGGGTTATTGAGACGAATAAACCTTTCATAAGAGAGGTAACCATCAGCGGATAAGCATAGAGAAGGCAGTGTAGCCCCGAGAATACTCAGTGATATCAATAGCTTATGAATTTTCAACAATTTAGTCATTACCTGATCTTACCTAAATTCACACGGTTTAAAAGGAGTTTTTATGCACCGTGTAATTATGACTCGAATTTATAGTTTAGCTTTTAAAGCTAACAAAAAACGGTTAGATTTCCAAAAACAAAAGCTATAAAAATGATGAAAAAAGAAAACATATTTAAACCACATTTGATAATATTTTCAATATTTTGCCTATTATTGGCGAGTTGTGGATATTTCTCTGATGAGCCTGTTTCTGATGGCGAGATCTATGAAAATGGACAGATGACGACATCGTGTAATTTAGACACTGATGAGCTCGAACTTATTTTAGAGCAAGACGTAAGTTATCAAATAAAATGCCTTGAAGCTCACTTTCGTGACTTCATCAAATTCGTTCGCGTAGAAAATAGAGACTATGTAACTGAACATGAACTTGGAACTTTTATTAAAAGATTTTTCCATGATCAAAGTGCTCATATAATAAAGAGTTTAAAATTTCTTTTTGAGCTCAACATGCTTCTTTTAAATGATAATCAAGATCAAATCTCTTCTGGAAATATTGGACCATTATTTAAGTTAATGATTCAGGCTAACAGATCTGCCATCATTATCTCTAAAACACTTCGTGATATTAATGCCGATAACTACTGGGATAGCCGAGTTATTTTAGAAAAGTCTTTTAACAGCCTGGCTAACGAAATTCTGGAGATTGTTACTCAAAGGGATACAAGAGATTTAAAGATTAATATTCGTGACTTTCTTACGGACCTCAAAGAACGTTTTCAAGATATGACGATCTCTGAACAAATGATTGACAACGGTCTTTTTCTTAAAAAACTTTTCCTAGGTGGAGACAAAGAAACTCTAAACACGGCCGAAGTGAGACAGCTTTTGGTTAAAGCACCAAAACTGATTATGCTTGGAATTGATTTCTTCTATGTTGAAGAAAAGAGTTTTGAGGATACTGAGGATCTTTATGGATATTATGGACATCTCATTGATAAGTTAGAACAAATCTTTCACCCACTCGATGACAATACCTTTCTCTTTAATAGTAAGCATATACTTGATCTCGTTGACGAGATGACAGTGGATGAAATTGATAAAGTTCGTTACGAAAAACTTCTCAATTCTTTTAAGACAGATATTCTAGGTGGAAAGAAAACTCAGTTCACATACGCTAACCTTTTAGGTAGCTCAAACATGATTAAGGGTATTCTCCACAGTTATCGATTCTATCGTTATTATCACAAAATGGTTGAAGGTCTATCTGATATGGACCTAGGTGATCGCCTTAAATTGAATGAGAATCTCGGAAAGAAATTGACTAGGACACTTCGTTCACTAGAGCCTGTCATGATCAATAATACGAATATTCCGGAAGAAATGCAGGCGTTGAAATTTTTCTTAACCGCTAAAGAAGTATTTGATGACACTATAAAGGTTGATGAAGAGTTTATTCGGGCCATGTTCTCTAGTAAGGTACTCACACTAGGTGGGTCTAAAGAAAAACTGACTCGAGATGAATTCAGCTTACTTCACTCTAAAATTCAAAATCTTGGTATTGTTGGATTTAATCTTCTTCACGTTCCCTTTGAACAATTTGAACAGAAAGAAGCTCTTTTTAAGTTTTATCGAGAGAACTTAGGACGATTGATCAATATCTTCGAAGACCTACCGAAACACAAGAGAGTTTTCACAACTGATGAACTTCTCACCATTGCCGACTGGTCAATGAAAAAGAAGGATCCAGTAGCGACAGATGAAGTAATCGTTGAGGAAAAAGAAGAAGGCCAAGAAGCAGAAAAAGAGCCAATCGACGTAAGAAAATTCAAACTCACTATTGAGAATGTAAAAGCTCGTATTTTAGGTGGAAGTAAAACTCATTGGACTAAATCTGAGTTTGATCTCGCCCTTAGTTACGCTAAAGCTATCCTTGATAAGGCATATTTTTTTGAAGTGACTTATAGAGGTCAAGGCGAGGCCATGAACGATCCTGAAGTGATCACCAGTCTCCCTTTTCTCGACATGAGAGAATACGATAGTTTTACTTCAAAAGAGATTCGTTTTCATCACGATAACTTTGTTTATCAATCCAAATATTTTCGCTACTTCAGAGATGAAGAAGGTTTTTCTTATTATAATGAAGACATCAGAAGAAATGCAGGTGGTTTTACAGAGAATGCCATTGTTCGATTCGCCCTCGATTTATTTCTTAGGGCATATGGAAAAAAAGTTGGTGGAGTCTGGGGTCTAGAACTTGATGATCTTAAAGTTATTTTAAAAGACTTCAAACCAGTCCTTGAGGAGATTGACCTTTGGACTTTAAACTTTGAAAATTATGTTCAAAATGTTCTCCTTCTTTCGGATCTTTTTCAAAGTGTTTCAAATGGAACATTGAGATTAGAGCTCGACGAAGGAACAGAGTTTGCCAATCTCGTTTTCCAAACATTGATCATGTCAGACCAATTTGTAGCTGAACTTAAAAAGATTCACGACACAGGCGAAGATAAAAGAGATGGTAATGATTGCTCTTACGACAATCCTAAAGAATTGAAGTTTTCTGTTCTAAAATGTCACAGACCGTATTTCTTTGACGTGTTCTTTAATAGATTAGGTTACAGAAAGAACTATCCTAAATATGCTCAGTTTGTTGATAAGGCCTCAAAGCAGGAGCTACAAAGCTTTGTTGCTAATGTAGAAGGTTTTGCCAGAGATTTTGGTGATGACACAAGTTATCCAATGCAATCAAGAGACTATGGTTTACTGATTGGAGCCATGATCAATATTGAAGCTACCTTTATTAGGTTCGACAAGAATAATGATAATCTCTTGGATAATACAGAGCTTGACGCTGCCTTTGAAGTTTATCGTCCAGCAATTATCAAAGTAGCGAAGCTTAGCGAATCAAAAGAAAAGTATGCAAAATCCATCTTCATCTATATGGTTAAAAATATGAAGATTCCTTCAACATTGCAGTTGTTGAATTTTCATTACGCACCATGGGCCAATCACGATGTGCTTGCAAAAAGAGTTAATATTGGGGCCCTCCTCTATTACCTTGTAAATCAATAGGAAAAACAATGTCAGAAGTTAAAATATCCCAAAGTGTTGCTGTCCTCATCGACGGCAACAATATAGAGAGAAGTATTCTCTCTGAATCAAAAGAAAAAGCATCCATGCTCAATTTCGATAAACTCATCCCAAGAGTTCTCCAGCAGAGAAGTCTAAATAGATTAGTTTATTTTAGAGAAGGTAAAAATATTTCGTCTAAATTAGGAGAAAGACTTCACACTCTTTATTATGGATCAATCAGACCTTGCCATAAAAGTGCAGATATACCTCTCACCATTAAGGCCACACAACTTGCCTCTAAGGTAGACACCATTGTCATTATGAGTGGTGACAGCGACTACGTTGAATTAGTTGCTCACCTTAAGAATGAAGGTGTTAGAGTCGAGATTGCAGCAGTTGAGTCAACAACCAGTCATCTTTTAGTTGAAGAAGCTGATTATTTTCATCCCATCACAAAGGCTGATTGGCTCATTTTGAATACGAGTAAAAATATTCGTCCAACGACTAAAAAGAAAACCACAAAGAAGAAAAAGCAGAACTAGTCTAGAAGCTCAAGGTAGTGAAAGGCAGCGATGACTAAAGAGTGAGTAATCTCTCCGTTCTTAATCATGTTAGGAATATCTTTGAGAGGAACAGTTACAAGTTCAATTTCTTCGAGGTCATCAAAGTTCTGTTTCCCCTTAGGTTCACAGTCTCTGGCCAACCAAGTTTCACAGACATTAGACATGAAGGCTGGGTTTGGATGACAAGTCCCAAGTTTTTCCCACTTAGAAGACTTATAGCCCGTTTCTTCTTCTAACTCACGCTCACCTGCGAGACGAATATCTTCTTCCCAGTGAACAGCTCCACCAGGAATTTCTAAGGTCAGTTCATCAGTTCCATGACGATACTGTCTAACGAGAACAACTTCGTTATTTTTTGTAAGAGGAATAACGTTCACCCAATGAAGAGTTTGAATAATATCAAACTCACCTTGGGCCCCGGTATCAGGACTTTTTCTTTTGGCCACAAGATGTCTGAAGATATGTCCCCGACTCTTTTCTTGGCGATCAATTGTTTCCCATTTTGAAATCATATTAAAGCTCAATGAGAACAACACCCTTCTTAGGGTCTTGTTCTTTTCTTAATTGATCATTGTATTGATCTTTGACTTCTAGATACCTTGAGTAGTTTTCATCACCCAGTTGTTTTCTGAGTTTATCAAGATAGATATCCTGAACTTTATTTTCAAAGATTTCCATTTCTTCAGTTGGGTTATAAGCATAATTTTCACCATGTTTAGCAACCATAAACTCATGGAACTCTTGATAGGCGATCATTTTCTCTTCTTCATAGTTTTCACGAAGCTGCCCATAATCTTCCATGGCATCTTCACCAAGGTTGGCCTCTTTCATAAAGAACTCTTCCATTCTTTTTCCCCAACCGATTTCAACTCTATCGAAGTATTCCTCCATCTCTTCAATTTCTTCTTCAGTTAAACTGGTTGGATCAAGCTTTTGACCAGGAAGAAAAGGATTTACGGGTTCAACATCGGTGGCCGGATTAGAAGGGTTGGCCTGCATAGGTTCAGTATTATCTGGAGCTTTCTCTTTGGTGGTCGTCGGTTTTTGATCCCATTCACCTTCTACAATCCCCATAGGTTCATCACTTCTCTGAGTGAAATAGACGGTTAATCCAACAATAATTCCAAGAACACAGACTGTAAGTACTAGTTTTTTCATGCTCAAATTTTAATCTACCAAAGTCATGAGGTAAAGGGCCCACACTGATTAAGAACATAATAAAAACAGGACGATAAGTTCATTAATGAGAATTGTGTCACTCTTACTAATTATAATTTCTTCTTTTCAACTTCAAGCTGGAAGTTTTTATGAAGATTTGCGTGAGTTTAGAAGAACAGAAGAGTATGACGCTCTTAGGAATGCTTATCGAGAGTATAGAAGGCAAAGGCGAGAAGGAAGAGAAGGGTCAAGTGATAGATGGGTCGTCCACAACGAGGGTCAACAGATTGCTTATCTTTCAGAAATAGATAGTTCAAACGACGATGCAATGATTAGTTGCTCCAGTTGTCCTTCCATTAAAAAGTTGGCCGGTGAAGTTAACAATATCGTAAGGAAAATTGCTGACGAACATAGTTCCGAGTATCCAGCGCTACTTGGGGAGGTCGGTCAACTTGAAGGCATGTATTATGTCACGATGGAAAATGTTCCAGATGAAGAAAACAGAACAGGTGAAGTGAAATGCAAAAGACATGAAATGGATTCATTTTTTAATCCACAGGAAAATGACTTCTCCAGAGAGCTCGGAATAGTTATCTGGGATGAAACAATTGATATGAATAAAATTGGCTCCATACAAATGCGGATGGCCGGTAAAAGAATTTATTATTTCAAGTCAGGACCCAAGGATAAAGAAAAAGTCATCAGAGTAGAAGTCACTGGTAAAGACAAAGCAAAAATCACCTATTTCCATATGATTCGCGAAGGTGCCGATAAGCCAATGCCATTATCTGAGGCCGAAATTAAAATGAATCAAGACCTAATTAAGGCCCATAAAAGAGAACAAGCAATTAGAGATGCAAATGCCCCCAAGCCCAAGAAAAATAAAAACTTATGGGGTTACGACTCAGAGGTCTCAACTAACCTAACTTCAGATACAAATGTCGAAGGAAGTTTTGGATTTGGTATTGAACACAAACATGGGTTGCCACGACAAATTAATGTTCTCGATATTAGATCAACCACTCGGTTTGGAGATAATTACAAATTAAAAACACATACTGTTCTTAATTCAAGAGACCAAGAAGTTAAGATGTCTTTTGGTGATGAGAATAGAGATTTTGTAGAAGTTGAAGTAGATGGAAGTGATGCCGCCGTCAAGCTTCCCTATGATGTCAGACTAGGTACAGCCGATCTAAAAATGCGAGGCTCAGTTATTGCTTCGACAAAATATAAGGGTGTAAGCCTTTCCTTGTTAAGTGTCTCAGGTGCAAGTTATGCTGACCTTGAATACAAGTATGATGATGAAAAAACTCTATTTTCAGCTAAGCATAAAAGAAAAGCATTAGGTGGAACTGTATCTATTGGAATTCAAAATCAAGAATATAGTAATGGACTTGGACAAGATGAAACTCGAGTCTGGGCCGGGTATTCAATTGATTTTTAATCTATACGCATAATAGTATGGTCAAAGGCCTTCACAATCGATTGATATATATAATGATCATGTAATTCTTCCGAAGTAATCAATAACTGCATTTCTTTAGGCTCAATAATTTTATATTTTTTAAGCTCTGCTGCAGCCTCATGGTGAAGAGGAATATGATCGTAAGTGAAACCTTTTAACATAACTGGTGGTCTCTTGATACTTTGTCCACTTGAATCAACCCAACCAATCACTGCACGAAGAAAAGCAACACTAGAATGAGAGAGTAAAAGGTTTCTGTCAGAATCAATTTCTTTTTTAAGGTAATTGTTCATTTGCTCAATTCTCTCAAAGAATATTTCGGCCTGAGCATCATCTCCACTCCCATTTATAGAAAGCATATTATGTTCAGAGAGAACTCTGAAATAAACTCTGAGATTGAGGTAGTTTTTCCCTGAAAGCTCTTCCATACTCTTATACAGTTGGATGTAATTGACATGGTTATGCGTTTTCCAATCCAAATCTTTAAAAACAATTTCAAATAGTTTATTCAGTCTAAGAAGTTCTAAATAAATCGTTTGAGCAGGCGTATCTTTTGCCATCGTTGTTTTTTGAAAGTCGTGCATAGACTGGAGAACAGTAATTTTATTATCTAATTCCCTAAAACGATAAAAAACCGACTTAAAAACTGAAACAACCCAAGTTGGTAATTTTCCAATCTCTTCCTTAGCCTCATTTCCATCAAAGACAACAACTTCAAGTGGAGTCAACGCCTCACAAGAAGCAGA
Source organism: Bacteriovoracaceae bacterium (assembly GCA_023954635.1). Classification (GTDB taxonomy): domain Bacteria; phylum Bdellovibrionota; class Bacteriovoracia; order Bacteriovoracales; family Bacteriovoracaceae; genus M0603. The sequence continues at coordinate 3,029 of JAGSHI010000098.1, read as the reverse complement.
ACGAGGTTCAGCATCAAAAAAAGAGAGCTCTCCAAAAATTTCACCTGTACCAAGGACGGCCAGAGTTACTTTCCTATCAAAGTATGTTTTATAAACTCTTACTTTACCTTTTTTGATAATAAACATTTTTCTGCTCATATTATTCTCTTTAATGAGAATTTCACCGGCATTAAATTTTTTGAGCTTATTCTTTTCCATTCTATCTCCACATTCAATTGATTCTATTTTATCTGAATTCGTTTGTGAGGAAAGCATTAAGTGATTATGTAGTCCTGATAGTAGTCATCTGCAGAGCGCAAAGACCGAACAAAAAAGGCCCCTATCAAAGGGGCCCTTGGAACTTTTCAATTTTAGTCTATGACTTCTACTTAGTTATAATAGTAATCGTCATTATCGTAGTAGTAGTCATCGTCATTGTAGTAATAATCATCATTGTAATTATCACGAAGGTCTGAATAGAAATCTATGTCTGTATTCCAACTATAGTTATAACCAGAGTCATAAGAAAATCTTTCAGAACAGAAGTATCTATACCCTGTAGATTGCCAGTTTAAAGAATCTCTTAAGTTTGCACACATGTCATAACCAGTTGAACAAGTGTAGCTATTAAAAGACCTATAAGTTGTATTTGAGTAACCATCAACTAATTCATAGTTACAAGTATCAACGTTACTGTATCTGTGAAGGTATCCGTTATAAACGAAGTACGGATAGTTTGTGTACCAGTAGTAACCATTGTTGTATGAGATTCTCCATCTTAGCCAAGTGTTCCAATAGATATGTCTATAAGGAACTGTGTAGTGATAAGACCTTGGATTATGCCATCTTCTTGTATGACTCTGATGTCTTCTATAAGGCACATGAGTATATCTTGAGTATCTATAGTTTGTTCTATGCCAATTAGGTCTGTGCCCGTGAGTTCTATGACGGTTGTAGTTTCTGTCTCTATTCCATCTGTTCGTTGGAACATGAACTCTACCATCTCTACCTGGTCTATTTGGACGAGTATAGTTTGGTCTATTTGGACGATTAGGTCTGTTATAGCCTGGGTTCGTTGGACGGTTAGGTCTGTTCGGTCTATTTACATCAGGTCTATGCGGTCTGTTTGGACGATTAGGCCTGTTGTAATCAGGGTTCGTTGGACGGTTAGGTCTATTTACGTCAGGTCTATTTGGTCTGTTAGGACGGTTAGGTCTGTTTACGTCAGGTCTGTTCGGTCTGTTTGGACGATTAGGTCTGTTTACGACAGGTCTATTCGGTCTGTTTGGACGATTAGGTCTGTTTACATTTCCGTTACCGTTTCCACGGTTACCTCTTCTACACTCTTCACCACGACACCGTCGTTGCGCTTCTGCCTCGTCCATGACTGAAACCATGGTCAGACAAAAAATAACGAACGTGCTAAGCACTGTCATCTTTTTCATATTACTCTCCCCTCATAAGCGCTTCATAACGCAATAACTATTTAGCTAGATATGAATACCAAAAATAGAACACAGAGCAATAATAAAATATTGTCGCAGAGATTTACTCCACTTTCTTACACGGTCATATATTTCGAGACGCTGCGCAGTAATTCATAAATTTCAGTGATATAAGCTATTTTAAGAATTATGCAGAGCGCTAAAATAACATTAAAAAAATTTTGGAGTGTAAAAGTGGCCCTATTTAAAGGGGTAATCGATAGCTTCAAAGATAATGTTGTCGCAACGCCCCATAACTAATTGTCGATCACTTTCACTCTTTATAGTCCACGCCAAGATTGGAAGAAGTTTTAAGTTTCTAAAAATTTTTAAGCTTAAAAGGTCTAAGGATTCAAACTGATGACCAATATAACTAGGCCTGACTCTGGGGAGAAGAAGATAAGTATTCAATAACCATTTTTTATAAAGAGCAATTCCTTCATAACTCGCAGAGGTCAAAATTCCTCTCGGTCTATTCGGGGCTTTCTTTTTACAATGAATAAGTGAAAGAGGATTAAAAGATTGAATAGTCACACGACCAGTATAAGAGTTTAAAAGCGAGCACACAGCATCTTCTAAAGTGCCTGTGTAGTTAGTATTTTTAATTTCTAAAACTATTGGGACTCGATCCTTAACGAGATCCAAAACTTCTTTTAAAAGAGGAACGTGTTCATCAGATTCAAGAAGCTTCAAGTCTTTAAGCATTTTAGAGTCACAACTTGAAATTTTTCCTTTAACACCCGTCATTCTCTCTAAAGTTACGTCGTGAAAAACGACAACCTCGCCATCTTTAAGAAGGTGAACATCTAGCTCAATGGACAGACCAAGTTCGCAGGCCTTTTCAAAAGAGGCCAATGAATTTTCAGGTATTGTATCTGTATGGTATCCGCGATGAGCAATGGGCTGGCTAAGAAGCCAATCGATAGAAAATCCACTCTCAACTATTAGTGGACTCAAATATTTTGTCAGCTGACTTGGCAACGAAGCCTTGGTAGAGCTTTCCATCACTATCCTTGTAGCGCTTAGCAAATTCATAGTAACAAGTTGGTACTTCGAACTCGCCATCACTGAAAGTCTTTATCTGATTATCGGCCATAATCGATGATTGTTCCAGTAAAACTTCTCTTGATCCTTTGATCTCTCCACCTGAACTATTTAAAACAAATCCAGATTCTTTTATAAGTTCATTAAATTTAATTAGGTCTGAATAAATCTTTAATGCATTTAAGTTGATCGTAAAATGATTAGGCCTATAACCCATAATCAACATCCAACTTGCGTACTCTGAAACACTACTCACAATATCATAATCAGCTTTAGTAATACTCCAAGGACTCTCCCATCGAAGTAGCTCAAGGGATGATTTAGGAAATTTAATTGAAGAGACCGTTTTATTAATAATATCTTGAATATTATTATCAAATTTCTCTACCAGTAACTCACTGATAAATACTTTAGGATAGTTTTCAGGGTGCTCTAAATGAAATGCTTTAAGTTTCTTAGTTTCAAAATCATAATGCCCTTTAATTTCATAACCACTTGATAAAAAATAATCAGCCAGTCTTT
>JAGSHI010000042.1 GCA_023954635.1 Bacteriovoracaceae bacterium | reverse complement strand
TTGGAGTGACTTTCCGCCTTCCAAGTTCCAACGATTTGATTTTCAGAGTCAGAAGAACCAACTCTATTAAAACTTTCTGATTCACCATTACTTGCTGTCATCGTGATTACTTTTCCGTCTTCAGAAATTTTATAGGATAGTCTGCTCCATTCAGTAGTATCGATGTAACAGGTATTTCCTTTTGAATCAGACTCTTCTTTCTTGACTCCATCAAACTCAACATATTGGATACCATCGACGTCTTCATAGGTTTTGAACCCATCAACTGCACTTACGAGAAGTGTCGCTCCTGTTCTGGCTGAACTAGTTCCAGCTCCATCTAGAGCAGCACAATCAACTTGCTCATCGTTGTAGTAACATGTTCTTGATTTTGCGACTTCTTCTTCACTACATGAAGTTAGAACGCTTAATAGTAATAGTGGTAGTAATACCTTTAAAATTTTCAATTTTAGCTCCCAGCTTTGTTTTTTGATTTGCAAGAAGGCTTAAAGCAAGGGCCGTGCCAAATTTTTACTTTAGTAATTTTAGTATGTTAAGCGGAAATAAAGGTTTTTTGTTCCGAGAACGAAACGTTTCTGTTTTGAGAATGGAACCATTATTTATCAAAGATTTTTAGCATCGAACATGTTATATGTTACTGAAATTTCTAAAGAGGGTTTATGAGTCTAGAAAATACTTTAAGTGATCGAAGTCAATCAAAGTGCGAGCTTTGTTCTAGTACAGAAAAGCTGAGCGTCCTTGAAGTCGGACCTGATGCAAACGGATCTGCAGATATGGCAGTTCTTGTTTGTGGAAAATGCAACGAGCAGATCAGTGGGACAGATGACTTAGATGTAAATCACTGGAGATGTTTAAACGATAGCATGTGGAGTGAGTATCCTCCTGTTCAAGTGATGGCCTTTAGAATGCTTTCGAGACTTCGATCTGAAAGTTGGGCCAGCGATCTTCTTGAACAACTTTATTTAGATGATGAAAATTTTAAGTGGGCAGAGGCTGGACTACCAAAAGGTGATGAAGTTAAAGCCTTTGATAGTAATGGAGCTCAGCTATTAGCTGGAGATTCTGTTACATTGATTAAAGACTTAGATGTAAAAGGTGCAGGCTTTACTGCTAAAAGAGGAACTAAAGTTCAAAATATAACGTTAACAGACAATCCTGAACATATTGAAGGGAAGGTCAACGGTACAAGAATTGTTCTTGTTACAAAATTTTTAAAGAAGATATAATTATGAAAACAACTCTATTCGTTTTAACAATCCTATTTTCGACTCAAGCTTTTGCTTTGAACTTTGCTGGCGTTTTTTGGTCCAAGAAAAACTGTCGTAGCTTATCAAATGAATGTATTCCACAGAGGACATCAACTCTTGTGCATTATGAAATTGAAGACCCTGAGCCGAACTCTGCAAAACGAATGAAAATCCAAGGTTCAGAGTATGATGTTTGGATATATTATAACTACAAGACAGAACCTCAACCTTATAAGATGTTTCAAGTAGAGCTTATTGATAAGAATGGGAAAACTCTAGGTCTTTGCTCTCGATATGAAAGTGTAGACACTTTTGAAAATGTTCCTGTTGGAGCTTGTGCTGGGACGATTGAAGATAGGGTTGTCGGTTTCTCGGTTATGTTACCGACTAATTAAGAAAACTATTTCATTTTAGAAATTTCAAAGAGAATCTCTCTAACTTTACTCAACTCTTTTAATGAATAAAGATTTTTATCTAGTTGTCTTCTCATTTGACGGGCCATGCGTTTGGCCTCAATCTTTTGGAAAAAATTAACAACCCATTTTGGAATACGTCCTTTAGGGTCAACAAAACTTTCAACTTCAAGATAGGTTTCATTTGTTTTTGGTCTGTAATCAATTTCAACAAATGAATTATAGACCTTAGCTCTAATATTTCTCTTATTTATAATGTTCTCATTTTGAACAGACGCAATTTTTAATGAAACATGAGTAATCTCTGAATTGACTGTCGTTTTAATACCCACAATGGCATCTCTATTTGAAAGAGGCCAAGGCATATTGATTTCTCCATACTCAGTACGATCATTAGGACGCTTTTGTTCAAGTGTTTTTGAAACACTCATCCTAGGCACCCATTCCGTTTTTTTACTTGTATCAGCGAGAACCATTACAACATGTTCTAAAACGTGATTAACAGTGAAAATTGCTTTGAAAGGATATATGCCAGTCTCTGACTTGGGACCTGAATAAAGTTTAAGCCCTTTTTTATTTTCTATAAGTTTCCAATCGACACTCGAATGAGCACTTGTATGAAAAATAATTAAAATGATAAGTGAAAAAATTTGTTTCATAAAACCCTATTTAAAGAGAACTTCTGTTCTCACAACAAAAAAGTGGCTCATCTCCCAGTCGCTTGACCTTTGAAAATCAGTCCCTACGGACAGAGAACCAAAAAACCAATCTTTGTAGAGTCTTTGGTGGTAACCAATTGAAGCATCATACGAATTATAATAATAAGTTGGATCAAATTCAGCATTGGCCCCTATTGAGTAGGTTAACCCTTTCTTGTCGTCTATTCTTTGACCTAGAGAAAGTGAGTTTCTCATGAAGAACTCATCGTCAGAGTCTGTCCAACTTAGAGTGTTCGTTTGAGAAATAGACAAGTTATCATTAATCTTTTTTGAAAATGAAAGCTGAGTATATTCTCTTAAATAGTCTTGCCTATAGAAGATGAACATTTGTTCGAAGTGGATATCAATTATTTTCGTCTGAAAGTCTTTGTAAAACTTTAACTTTGCAAATGGGTCTAGAGGTAACGTAAATCTAAAACCAGTACTCAGCTTTGTATTTAGTAGGGGAGTTTTACTAAACTCATAGTTCACACTCGCAGTATAGTCTGAACGGCTGGTTGCTTGACTCTTGCTTGCTTGGTTTGTCCTAGACTCTAGAATCTCATCTCTTTCTTTCTCAACTGTAACACTTAATCTCTTACTAAGCTTTGGGAAATGAACTTTGATTTTAATATCAAAGAGTTTTTGCATTTTTGAGCTTTCATGTTTGTAAATCTCATAATAAGCAAGAATACGACTTTTGTTTTCCTTACGATTATATTCTTGGTCAGAAAAAAAGGAATCCATATTGTAATTGATACCTACCCAGAAATCCGAAATAAAGCGTTGAGTATCATCAATATACGAACTTTGAGGCTTCTTCGATTTTTTCCTCTTAGTTCTTTTTGACTTTTTCCTCTTAGACTTTCTTTTTTTTAGTTTTCTTTTCTTTTTATATTTTTTTGATGTTGATTTCGAAACAGTTTTTGTTTTTGAAGTAGAGCTTGTTGTTTCCGAGAAAGAAGAAAAAGAGAGCGAGAAAAGTAGAAGTAATAAGATAACTTTCATTAGAAATTTGACCCCACTGAAAAGAAGGTTTTTCTAACAAAGTAATTAACATTATTAAATTGATGATGAAGTCTAAAGAGTACCTTTTTTCGATAAGTAAAAACAATACCAGCTTCTGCTAACATGAGATCTTTACTTTGAATTCTTTCTTCATCTTCACCTAGCCAAGGGTCTTCTTGTAGACTTGTTTTGGCATAGCCAACAGCTAGTTCCAAAGAAAGTGGAATCCAAGGTTGAGTTGGAAGAAGGATTCCTGCTTTTAAGCCTAGTGCCCCGGCCCTCAGAGTCGAATCATAACGATAAAAATCTTCGGAGATGAGAATTTTTGCAAAGGTATTATATGGATAATTTATCGCTTCAATTTTCTTGTCAGTGACAAAACCAAATTCGAACCCAAAAAATTTAGGGTTGAATAGATGCGGAGTGTAAAACATTATTCTTTTATTTTTCAGTACTACACCATCAAGAGAGCTAGCTTTAGCAAAGCATGTGTTGGTGACAAGAAATGCGATCATAAAGTATTTGAAATACTTAGAGCATATTTTTAGTTTCATATACTAAGATTATATCCATATCTATTAAAAAGGTGTCAAAAAGAGTATGATTTTTTTATTAAATAAGGATAAGTTATGAATTTTGCCATCATTGGTGGAACCCACGGAAATGAACCTGTTGGAATTGAAGTCATAAGAGATTTAGAGCAGAAAGGCCCTAGTTTATATACCCATGAGTTTAAAACTTTTGTTGGAAACCCAAAGGCCTTTGAGATAGGTAAGCGGTATGTAAATTCTGATTTAAACCGGGCCTTTGGTGAACTTGGTAATAGTTCAGGCAATGAGTCAAAGAGATCTGAAGAGTTAGATAAAGAGATCAGGGGAAAATTTGATTTCTTAATGGATCTCCATACGACGACTTCAAATATGGGAATTACAATTATCCTCACTCATCTTGATGAGACAACGATAAAAGCTGCTTGCTACTTGAAAGAAAAAAATCCTGAACTTGTCATTATTGTTTCTAGCCGAGCAGGAACCGACTGTCCTTATACAACAAATATGGCACCATCTGCCTTAACTGTTGAGGTTGGTCCAGTGGCCAATAATGTAGTAAAAGCTGATCTCGTTTTCTCCTCGAGAAAGCTTGTCACAGACTTGCTCGATTTCGATTTTAAAAAGTCTTATAATTTGTCTCAAATAAATTGTTTTCATACTCAAGGGATTTTGTCATATCCTGAGGGAAAGTGGATGGTACACCCTGAAGTCGATGGCCATGACTTTAGAGAAGTAAAAAACGGAGATTCATTATTTATAAATATAAATGGTGATATCGTTCGACACGAAGGTGAAAGTATCTTTCCACTTTTTATTAATGAAGCAGCTTATCAAGAAAACAATACGGCCATGGAGTACGCAGTTAAAACGACTCTCGATAAAGTTTTGAATAGGTAAATTTTTAAGGGCAGTTAAAATGAAGCTTTCGTTGGATTGAATATTCTTATTGTAGAAGATGAAGCCCATAAAGATTATTGAAATTGTTCACGATATTGCAGAAAATTTTTTATAGAAAAAAATCCCCGACACTAAGAAGCATCGGGGATATCTAAATTACCTAAGAACTCTTGAGAAAGAGTGAGTCTTACTCCATTCCGTGAACTGATGTGCATTCAGGAATTGAGCAGGGTTCGCAGAGACTGTGAAGTCAATAACGAGTTGGCTACCGAGTGGTCTTTGACCAATAAGAGCAGCTAGATCAAGCTCTAGTCTTGATCTATTTTGTGGAGTTGTTGAAAGTCTGTATTCATTAAAAGTTAAAACTCTATTAAAGATTTCACTTCCATTGTTTGAAATTCTAAGACTGAAGTTTGTATCAACATTGTAATGAACTGCGGCAAGATTAACTCTTAATAGATTATTAACAATGTCACTGGCATTAATGAGTCCTCTCATTGGAGCAAACATTCTATCAGCTTCTACTAATGAAACTTCATGGTTTTCATTGATGTAACGATCAATTCTTCCACCTGTGTCACTTCTTCTTACTGTATCTTTAAGTAGCATCCTAGGGCTTGAAAAGTCTTCAGCTCTAACTGTTAACATATCTCTATTAAGTTCAGCATTGAGGTCAACTTTGACTCCTAGAACTTCCCAAATTGGGTGCCTAAAAGTAAAAGTTACTTGAGCATTCGTTCTCTGGTCTACAACAGTATGAGCTCTTCTCTCATCTCTGTATCTTGTTTCCATTCTACAAACTTGATGTTGATAAGGAACTTGTCTACAAACTCTTCTACCTGGTTCAGTTCTACAAACTCTTCTTCCTGGTTCCGTTCTACAAACTTGTCTACCTGGTCGGTCTCTACAAATTTGTCTTCCATCTGGTCTTGTTCGACACTGTCTTGTTGGAGGAGTTTGTCTACAAACTCTTCTTCCAGGTTCTTGTCTACAGACTCTTCTACCTGGCTCTGTTCTACATTCTTGTCTATACCTAGTTTCGTAACGACAAATTCGTTCTTGGTAAGGAACTCGAACCCATCGATATTCAGTTCTAGTTGATTCTGTTAGTAAGTTAATTACTTCTTGACCTCTGTCTCCTGTGTACGTAGCTCTTCCAAAATCAGAATCTGATGCGAAAGTTAGCGTTGTAAACAGTAGGGTCATTAGCATGAATAAGTGTTTCATGATCTCTCTCCTCGATATGTTTCTTCGTCATTAAAATTGCTAGTTTTAAAAGTGTAGGAGAATGAGTACTCAAAAGTATTGATGCCCAGAGTCTAGAATATGCTTTACTGTGTTAAATGTAAGGGAAATGTCTGCTCTTACTTTGAAGTTTATTTAGATGAGTCCCAAAGTGTCACCAGTTTATTTTTTTTGGTATGCGCAATAATTAGGCCTTGAGCTTACTTGAGGATGCTTACGGCAGGTCTTGGGACGTTTCTCATAAATGCTACATCTTCGAGTAGTTTGATCTAGATAAAGGCATTCTCTATTCGCCATTTGTGAAAGAGTAAAAATCTCTTCTTTTATATTGAAATGTTGAACGATCCCAGACTTTTTGAGTTTCTTGTGAATTTTCTTAATGTCCTCACCTTTATCAAACTCAGTGAGAACATTCATAAGAATCAGATCGTCCATATCGACTTCAACCGGCATGCGACAACAATTGGCTACACAATCATCACATAATCCATCTCGATATTTTATCCAAGTAGAAGGATTATCAATATCAACTTTTCTTAATGAAGAGTTGATAGGTATTCTTCATAAGTAATTTCTTTGTCGAAAGAAACTTTTCCATCGAGTCTGATTACTCTATTGGCAACAGTCTGGACCAGTTCATGATCATGAGAAGTGAAAAGAACAGTTCCTTTAAATCTCTCTAGGCCATCGTTTACAGAGCTTATACTTTCCAGATCAAGGTGATTTGTTGGACCATCTAGCATTAAAACATTGGCTCCTGAAAGCATCATCATGGCCAACATACAACGAACTCTCTCTCCTCCTGAAAGAACATTTGTTTTCTTTAAGGCCTCTTCACCAGAAAAAAGCATTTTTCCAAGAAAACCTCTCACAAATGTTTCATCTTTATTCTCAGAATATTCTCTGAGCCAATCGACAAGATTGTATTTACTACTTTCAAAGTACCTAGAGTTATCATTTGGAAAGTATGCTCTCTTAGTTGTCACACCCCAAGTAATAGTTCCAGAGTCTGCTTCCATCTCTCCTGAAAGAATTTCGAAAAGAGTTGTAATCGCTAAATCATTATCAGAAAGGAATACAACTTTATCATCTTTGTTAATTTGAAATCGAACATTATCGAGAATCTTTTCACCATCGATCGTTTTTGAGAGTCCATCAACTGTTAATAAATCTTTTCCTACTTCTCTTGTGGGTTTAAATTCTACAAAAGGATACTTCCTAGTTGAAATAGGAAGGTCGTTAATTTGAAGTTTATCGAGTTGCTTTTGCCTTGAAGTCGCTTGCTTAGACTTCGAAGCGTTAGCGCTAAATCTTTGAATAAATGCTCTTAGCTCACTAGCCTTGTCTTCAGCCTTTTTATTTTCAGAAGATCTTAATCTCAAAGCAAGTTCACTAGAAGTTTTCCAAAACTCATAATTACCAGCATAGGAAGTAATTTTTCCAAAATCGATATCAGCGATATTGGTACATACTTTATTTAAAAAATGTCTATCGTGAGAAATAACAATAACAGTATTCTTGAACTCTAATAAAAAGTTTTCAAGCCATTTAATGGCCTTAATATCAAGGTGGTTGGTAGGCTCATCAAGAAGAAGAATATCTGGATTTCCAAAAAGAGCTTGAGCGAGTAGAACCTTAACTTTCAAGTCTGATTGAAGCTCTTTTAAAAGAGTTTGGTGAAGGGCAGTTTTAATACCAAGTCCATCGAGAATAATTCCAATTTCAGACTCTGCTTCCCAGCCGTTCATATCAGCAAATTCAGTTTCAAGTTCTGAAGCCCGAATTCCATCTTCATCAGTGAACGGGTCCTTCATGTAAATTTCATCTTTCTCTTTCATTATTTTATAAAGACGATCATTACCCATCATACAGGCTTCCATAACTGTGAATTCGTCATAAACAAAATGGTCTTGTTTTAGTACAGATAATCTTTGACCAGGAGTGATATTCACTTGACCTGATTGAGGTTCAATATCCCCTGATAGGATTTTTAAAAAAGTTGTTTTTCCGGCACCATTCGCGCCTATAAGACCATAACAATTTCCAGGAGTGAATTTAACGTTAACGTCTTCAAAAAGTTTTCTGCCACCAAAACTTAGGCTGACATTCGAGGTGCTGATCATGGCTATTCCCATTGGTAATAATTTTATTTATACCAACAGGAATTATCATAATTAATGCATTTGTTCAATTATTGGAACTCGTCGAAAGAATGCTCTGTGTATTCTCTATCACCTTTTTTAATTTTTAAGGCTCCACCGAGGTTAAAGTAAGTTTCAACTCCATTTCCAATGTCTTTTTTCAACCTTTTAGGCCAGCCTTTTTTCAGATTTAGGGCCCTTGGGTTACCGAACATCATCCAACGAGGCATTGTGCTTCCGGGTTTTCCACAGCCCTGGCAAAAGAGGCTAGCCGTTGTGGTAATTGGAGAAGCGGCTACGGCAAGGCCTGTCCCAACCCCGAGAACGATTGGTGAGGCAATCGCCAATCCAACCTTCCCTAGGACTTTTAGGGCCCCTGAAAATTTGGTTTTATGAGTCGTAATAGGCTCCATTGTGCACGTAAACTGATCCATTCTAATCATGGCATTGAGGGCAACACTTAACTCTGGTGAAAGTCCGTCTTCGATGGAAGGGATTCCATGGTCTTCTACGGCCTTTCCTGAAATTCGAACCATTTTAAAGTCATTAAAAAGTTTCTTATCCCACTCTGCTTTACTGAAGCTAGGATTCTCTTTTTTATCTTTATAATAAGCACTCAATTGTTCTTGTTTCCTTTGAATTCTAATATCTGAATATTTTCTAATTCTTTCGTTGAAACCTTGAATCATTTGCTGAGAATCATTTACATCCTGATCAAGTCTATCCTGAGAGTTATGAAGATCATGAATACTATTTGAAACAGTTGAAATATCCTTATAAATCAGGTTCATTTTCCCAACTTCTGTAGTCTTCTCTAGTTCGACTTTAAGCTCACTGTATTTATTATTGAGTGCAGCGATATCAGAATTAATCGCCTCGAGATTGCTCTTAATACTGCTAATCTTAGCTAACTTCTTATCTCTTTTCGCAATTAAGTTTTCCTTTTCACTTTTCATAGTCTTACCCAGATTCTCAACCTCTTTTTGTTGTTGATCCTCTGTGGCATAAGGATTTGGTCCATAGTCCCCAGATTTGTTGAGTCCCTCGTAAGAGGGATGACTGACCCTGACTTTATTAGCAAAAGACTCTTTGTCTGAAAGCCAATCAGGCTCATCTTCTAACTCACAATCTTTCTTAATTTTCTTTCTTAGGTAATTTTGAATGAATTCACCTCTTTTCCCTGCAAGGTTTTCAGTCTTGTCATTGTAGAGGTTTCTCGTCGTTTCAATATCAAAGTCAGGAGCTAGTCCTTTCTTTGCAATATCACATAGATTTTTGGCCATTGAATCGATTTGGCCCATATCGGAGTTTCTATTTTCCATAGACGGCTGACAATAGTCCGTTCTCTTCCTACTATTTGAATTAACAACCTTGAGAGCATCTGATTCAGAAAAATTTGAAGCTGTCATGTATGCGCAGTCATCGACAAAACTATTTTTAATATCTTTACCTTGGCAGAATTCACATTGTTCTGGAGAGTAGGGTTCTCTTTCTGGAGCAGACTCGACATTAACAGTGCAGGCATTACGGCCCTTCTTGTCTACAACAATATTCATTGGGATTGTTTCCGTTTCATGAAAACCTTCACTTAGTCCTTGATCTTGGCTTGTCATTTTACTAACAGCATCTTTTAGACCTGGAACTTTTTGATCTAGTTTATTCATGATGTGATCATTTATCTCTTTTTGACTCATATTCTCAAGTTCAGAAGGGTCAAGGTCGGCACTGACATTTTGTCTTCTTGCACTCTTTGCGCGGGCCTTATAGATGTTCTTTTTTCTTTTAAAAAGAGCTTGGAATGCTTGGCCTAATTTGAATTGTTTCAGAAGCTTTTTGAATACTGCTTTTTTGTACTTCTTGGCCTTCTTTTTACATTGTTTTGTATATTCTTTAACAAGTTGTTTTTTATTAGGACGGTCTTCCTTTTTAATACCTTCAAAAAGATCGTCATCATTACATGTTAATGGCGAGTCTGAAGATATCCCGGATTCAGAGAGGACTTTGTTGTCTTCAACTTTGTTTGGGTCAGGACAAGGGGAGGCCCTTCTTTCAGAATTATTGTCCTCTTGATAATTATGACATTTTTGAAAATCGTCACCATCTTCGGTTGAAGTGTTCTGGCAGTGAACTCCAGCCACTCCTGAAAATGAAAGGGAAAAACAAAGAAGATAGATAAAAGACTTTTTCATCATTTTGAACGCTCGCTGGTAGTGTTAATCAACAACTTATCGACATTTCACGCGTCTTTTTTAAGGTTAAGACGGCCCTTATATTTGATCCTTTATGTCCAATTATGTAAGTTTAATTGAGTATAACACTGGTTTCTTGCGCACTGCCTTGCAAAATGACAAAACTCCGGGGGAAATCCATGAAATTATCACCAATACTGCTGTTATTGTTCTTTATTTTCAGTAGCTTAGGGACATTTGCACTGGCCGACCTTCCGAGCTGGTCTCATGACGCTGGGCCTTGTCTGGAGTCAGATTTGGGATTAGAGCTGGTCGATTTAACTGCCACTATTCCAAATATGCCTGAAGTTTCAACTGCTTGGGCCTTTAAACAGAAAACTGACTTAAAAGATAATTCACTAATTGAAGTTGAGATTCTTATTAAAAAGTTACTTCAAGGATAAGGCCCTTGATGAGGCCAATTTATACCTATGGAAAAATGTTGCAACAATTCTAATAATGGCTCAATTCCTGAAGGGGAGTTAGTTTGCTTTTGCTTTAAAGTTTCAAAAGAAACAATCAGAATGGCCCATAAAGCAGGGGAAGCTGAGAAAGTTCTTCAGTCAATAAAAGATCAAATGAAAGACCCGGGTTGCTTCTGTGAGACGGCTAACCCAAAAGGTGTTTGTTGTTTAGCTGATGTTAAAAAATTCATAGATTCTCTTCAATAAATATTCCATAATGTATTGAAATTATTAAAAAAACTCTAACGTAAGCAACCTCGATCTGTGGGATAATAGTGTATGGAAAAGATAGCCACAAATTTAATTGAAGAGACCTGTGAGCCTCTAGGATCAAGTGTTGTTGAAGCATTAATAAAAATAATTACAGCGAAGTCTTCAATTGGAAAGTCTGGATTTCCAGTCATTGGGGAGGACTCTTTTCAACACTTTCTTGACCGTGTCCCACACATCTTAAGAGATGGTCAAAGATTAGTAGAAATTCTCGATAGACTAGAAAATAAAATAAACTCCACTAAAGAAGTATCCGGAGAGTTGAAAGAGTCTCTTTTAAGATCAATAGAAGTTCTAAGGAGAGTGACTCTCACTTCTGGAGTGACTGCTCCTCCTGACTTATGGTTATTGAGACAAGTCCTTTCTACCTTTGATGAACTTAATCTAAACGAACTCATTCTTTCTAAAAAATGGTTTTCTAGACCTGAGTTTGCTGCGATCAATAATCTCGATGCTACTCAACTTAAGCACGACTTAAAATTCCTACTCTCGAGAGGCTATTTAGAAAATCGAGGAGAGGAATATAAAATTAGCAGTTGTGTTCAGGCCCGCAATGTATTTGAAAAATGTAAATCTCTCCCAAGTAATGTTCCAAGAAATATAATAGATGAGATTGTCGCAGTACTTTCCAACTCTGGAGATCCGGCTTTAGTTCAGCAGTTTCTTGAGTATGAAGATACGGATAAGCCTGTACCAGGATGGATTGCAGGGGTTCAAGAAATTGAAGTAGGATTTAGACTACTTCCAATTGTTTTGGCCGTTAGATACCTAGATATAAATAGAAATATGAAAGAACACTCTGTCCTCTCTGACACGATGTTAAACTTTACTCCTGAAATGGAAAAAGTATTAGTTGGAGCTGGAGCACTAAAATCCAATGGAACTTTGACTTTGATGGGAGAAAGAATATTTGCTAGAGGACCAGGTCCTTATGGGATTATTCATGCCTACCATGGATACATGACTCATCATCAGAAAGTTCTTAGAGGAAACAGAGAGGGGTTTTGGGTAGCAAGAGGTGAAAATGTAGCCGCGAGCCAAGATGCAAATAGTAAGTCCTTCAAGCAAATTAATGATTCACTTGATTCTTTCTGTAGCAAATATAAATTTCAATATGATGTTTATATTGAACACGCTGTAGGACAGGGAGAAGCGACCAGACAAAGATTTAATTCGAATGGAGAAAAAGATATTCAATACTTTGGTGCTGATCTTGAAGATGCCGCTATTGATAAATCTGTAGAAAATCAAAAAAAGGGAAAACTTCCTTCCAATATGAAATTTGTAAGGAATGCAGATATTGGAAAACCTGAAATTCTAATTAAAGGAATTGAAAAAGAAAAAAGTAAAACAGAAAACTCAGTGATGGTCGTTGGAAATGGCTTTCACGAAGTGAGAGATCAGACAAACGAAAAAATGATTGAGACATTTAGTAAATATTCAAAGGCCGGAATCATAATCTGTTTTACAGAAGAATCAGGTCTTCTCGATGAAGATCTTCTTTTCACCGGTTGGAATACATATCATGCTGGCTTTCGCTACGTTCATGAAATATCAGGGCAAGGATTAAGACCTGCCATAGATAACGATGAAGGTGAGAGCGCTAGGTACAGTTGGAAAAAATGTGCAACTTATGGAGGCTACAGAGTGTTAGAAGAATTTACCACTCGAACGCGAACAATATATCCCAATCCCAAAAAAGATGGATATAACCCTGCCATTAGTGTGAACTATTTTTGTATTCCAGAATCTCTCGCTAAAAAGCTTGGCGTTTAGTTAGTATCCATTAGGTGAAAAATGCATAAAATCTTTTTGATTACCTGCAATTTCACCTCCCCACTTTAACCCGATATCTCTCATTAAAAAAACTAGAGGTGAATTCTTTTGAATTGTTCCAGGAGAACTTAATTTTCTAGAACCACCTTTAACAAGACGACACTTAGAGTTCCAACTTTTGCAGTTATCATATAGACCATTTAATTCTGAGTTGATGTCGATTGCTACTCCAAACGAATGATTTGAAAGTTTGGTTCTATTTCCTTCTGAATCCGTAGGGCCTTTACTTAAGCCTGGTCTATATCCGATAACATTGTTTAAAGGAAAACCTTCTTCATGAATCTGAATTAAGAGTTTTTCTACTTTTGGTGCGATATATTTGCATAATTTAAATGGAGGTAAGAAGGGAAGTTTGATTTCAGTCTGATCGACTAAACAAGGAGTACAGCCAAAGGCGCCTATCTCAGCTGACTTGAGTTTTGAGTAATCTTTCTCAACGATGATAGTATTAACGACCTTATTCAATCGGGTGTTCCAAACAGTTGACTTGTAATGACAAACTTTACTCTGTGCTCCGCAGCAGTATGTCATGACACAGAGAAATAGAATTTTCTTCTTTATACCCATATTCCACCCTGGAACTTATAATACTCTCAATTCTAAATTCTTCAAAAGGAAAGACCTGTGCGAGTTTTTCATACCCTTGCTTTTTTTATTTTAACTTTAATTTCTTATAACTCTTACGCTGAAATCGAGTTATTAAGGGTTAGCCCTTCCGGAAACAATGTTGGTAAGCAAAGACAAATAAGTTTTCGTTTCTCAAAGGCCATGATTCCTCTTGGAAACATGGAAGTTTCAAAAAAGAATCTACCAATAACAATAACACCAAAATTAAATTGTAAGTGGAGATGGATTGATACAAAAAACTTAGGTTGTGAGCTCGATTATAACAAAGGTGTAAAAAGGGCCACCCGCTATACAATCAAAATTAATAAGAAAATGTCTTCTGCTCAAGGAGAAAAGCTGGATAAGAGTTATGTTCATACTTTTACAACACAACGACCTAAGATTCAGTACGTTTCACTTCTTGGAACAAAAGAGTGGAGCTCCCCTGTAAGACCGAAACTTAGAATCTATTCAAATATGAAGATTTCAAAAGAAAACCTTAGAAGTAAACTCAAGATAAATGGCTCTGGTAGCAATACGATGAGGTTCTATAGTTATAATTTTTTTGAAAAGAAGGGTTACGGTAAAGGAAAGTTTAGGACAACTTGGTTCATTGAGATTACAGAAGATTTAGAAAGAGAAGCATCTCACAGTCTGTTCGTCACTAAAGGGGTTAAATCAAATGAAGGACCACTAGGTAGTGAAAAATCTTTTGGTAAAACCTTTAATACTCCTGATCGCTTTAGAATTAAAAAAGTAACTTGTTCATACATGAAGAATGGAGCTTACACTTCAAAAACTTTTGAAGGAAGCAACATTAAAAAAGCAATGGCACCAACCCCGGGGGAGCCACATTGTGAACCTCATATGAATAAATCAGTTCAGTTGACGAACCCCGTTGTTCCTAAAAATGCATATCAAGTAATAGAATGGGCTCCTGTGGCAGGAGGAGTAAATCCTTTTACTGATTTATATAACTTTAATGGAACATATCCTACATCTAGTATCAGTATGCCATCAGTTCTGAAGTCAAAAACTTCATACACAATGGATCTCTCTAAGATTAAAAATATTTTTAATGAAAAACTTCAGGGAACCAATTTATTGGAAATCGTTTTTAACCCAAGAAGTCCCTCTGTTAGTTCTAAATACACGGGTGCAGTTATTGAGAAAGGTATTGATAATGATATGCCTCTTCTCGTTACAAATATGCCAAAACTTGATATTCAATACGATACTTGGACTGCAAACGGTACAAAGAATGACTTAAAAGTGTCACTTGAACCATCTGCTCCAGAAGACGTGTCTTACAACTTCCCTTTAGGGATAAATCGACTTTTAGCTGACCAATCAGGCTTGATTACTTTTGAAATTGATCAAATGAAGAGTAACTATAATCGAGTTATGAATGGGCAAGTAACACCTTGGCAAGTCTTCGCCAAAATAGGTCACTATAATTCACTTGTTTGGGTTCTCGATTTAAAAACGGGAAAACCTGTTCGTGATGCAAATGTTACTGTTGCTCTTTGGGGTGGAGAAAATAAATTATCTAACGAGGTCAAAACTGATAAACTCGGAATGGCCGTTTTACCAGGACTCGAAACAATGAGTCCAGACCTCGATATATTTCAGAATACCTATAATAATTTTAAAACAACGAAGTTTGTTACAGTCATGAAAGATGGGGATATGGCTGTTTTACCTCTTAGATATAATTACAATACCTATGAATATACTCAATCTGCATACCCTGTTATGCAAAGAAAGTTTGGTCACCTCAAATCTTGGGGAATGACTCCTCAAGGAGTTTATAAGGCCGGAAGTAATATTGATTATAAAATTTATGTTCGGATGGAAGGGAATGAGTCGTTAAAACTCCCTCCAGAATTGGAATATGATTTAAAAGTTGTAGACCCAACTGGAAAAGATGTCTTCTCGAAAAAGAACCTAAAACTTTCTGAGTTTGGTACAACTCACGGTAGCTTTAAAGTTCCAAAAAATAGTGCTGTCGGTGAATATCGATTTGTACTAAAGCCTAAAACAAAATTCGGAACTCAAACTCTAGAACCTATGACAGTTCTTGTTGCTGACTTCACACCAGCACCATTCAAGTCACTTCTTAGCTTAAACGGGTCGAAGTTTA
This sequence comes from Bacteriovoracaceae bacterium, assembly GCA_023954635.1. GTDB lineage: Bacteria > Bdellovibrionota > Bacteriovoracia > Bacteriovoracales > Bacteriovoracaceae > M0603. Next base: position 8,213 of record JAGSHI010000042.1, on the reverse strand, counting down.
AGAAAGGGCAAGCACTTGAGGCCATCTCTAGTGGACGAATGCATTCCGGGGGACCTTTTACTGACAGTGTGAGTAGGGTCACTGTTACATTAAAGGAAATGGGCTTTGTCCCGACAAATAAAAAGTATTCTAAATTTCAATTCAATCCTTGGAATGCATATCACCGGACAAAGCAGATTCACCAATCATCAGAAAAACTAGATAAGAAAGGTGATAGAAAGCAAACAGTAAACCTCATTGAAGATTTTTCTTTTGCAAAAGTATTTGTAGAGGGAGCGATAAAAGATGACCGTGGCAAAAATATAGCGGCAAGGGCAAGTGCTGATTACTATGGTGTGAATCGATTTATGGGTGCGAAGTTAGACCGATGGTCATATCGAGTGGGAGACGAGGCAGAGATTGAGCATATTGTACTGGATGAAAACTCAAAGCCAATTGAAGATGAAAAAATTAATGTCGTTCTTAAGAGACAAAAAGTCACAGCAGTTAAAGTTAAGGGAAGTGGTAACGCTTTTGTCACAAAAAATGAATATAGCTGGGAAGATGAAGGAAAGTGTGAACTTGAGTCTGATGATTCCCCTGAAGATTGTGAGTTTGATCTTAAAAAACCTGGCTACCATGAAGTTACAAGTACACTTGTTTCGACAGGACAAACCTGGACTCGTAAGTTTTATGTCGTAGGAAAAGGTCAATTCCTATGGGGAGATGAAAATAACAATAGTGTGAGCATGGAAGTTGAATCGACAGATTTAAAGGTTGGAGAGGAAGTAGAAGTTCTTATCAAAAACCCTTTTCCAAAAGCTATGGCCCTGATCACTATTGAGCGATATGGAGTCATTGAAAAATGGGTAGAAGAAATTTCTGATAGTGCTCATATGCTAAAATTTAAAGTCAAACCAAACTATCTTCCAGGCTTTTATTTATCCGTGAATTTATTTTCTCCAAGAGTAGAAAAATCAAAAGGATTTGGAAAACTTGACCTTGGAAAGCCAAGTTACAAAGCTGGGTATCTATCTTTTTATGTGAAAGATCCATATCGAAATATTGATGTCGAAATTGAGACAGATAAAAAGTCATACTATCCAGGTGATGAAGTCACCTTAGAGTTCGAAGCGAGCAGCAAGACTAAAAGACTGGGTGACACTGAAGTTGCTATCGCCGTTTTAGATGAAGCTGTTTTTGACCTTATTAAAGGTGGAGAAGACTATTTTGATGTTCATAAAGGATTAGCAGATCTTGACTCTTTAGATGTTCGAACATTTTCATTGATTAAAAACCTCATTGGTCGCCAAAAGTTTGAAAAGAAAGGTGCCAATCAAGGTGGAGGAGGAAGCTCTGAAACGAGGAGCCGATTCAACTACTTAGCCTTTTGGGACCCTGCTGTTAAATTAAAAGACGGAGAGGGAGAGGTTAAGTTTAATCTTCCAGACAACCTCACTGGCTGGAAAGTTTTAGTCCTTGCGGCAGACAAAATGGATCGACTCGGACTTGGTACCGGAAAATTTGTAACTAAACTTCCTACAGAGATTAGACCTGCTATCCCAAACTTTCTCGTCGAAGGAGATCAATTCAAGGCCCGGTTTACTGTTATGAACAGGGAAAATTACAAAAGAGATATCAAAGTTACAGTTGCAGCCGCTGGATTAGTGAATGGTACTAATTTAGAAAAGGTTGAAACTCTCAAACTTGGAGCCAATGAAAAAGCATATGTCGAGATGGACCTTGTCACATCAAGAATTGAGGAGAACCGTTCTAAAAAAGATGATTATGTTTCATTTATTGTGAAAGCTGGGGATCGACACCATGAAGATAAACTTATTAAACAATTGACCGTAAAGAAACGAAGGCCTGGATACTGGTCATCTCAGTATGGGATGCTTAAAGACAAAAAGAATGCCTCTATTGATATTTTATTTCCCAAAAATATTCATCATGATGTTGGGGGACTAAGTATTGAGGCCTCTTCTACTTTGATTGGGCATGTAGAGGAAGGCTTTAAGTATATGAAAGATTATCCTTATTCATGTTGGGAACAAAAGCTTTCGAAAGCAGTCGCTGCAGCTCAGTTTCTAAAATTAAATAAATATTTTAAAGATAAAATTGAATGGAAAAATGCTGATCAATTGATTAAAGAAACCTTGTTAGAGCTAAAGAACTTTCAGCTAGCGAGTGGGGCCATGAGTTATTACGGTAGATATGAAGCTCAGTATCTATCTGCTTTTACAGGTGTAGCATTGGGGTGGCTAGAGGAATATGGCTATAATGTTGATTCCGATTCCCGAAAGAAACTAAACTCTTACCTTAAAACACTTCTTCGAAAAAAGAAGTTTGATAATTGGTATTCTAAGAAAATGAGAAATTCAGTTAGAGCTCTCGCTTTACTCGCTCTTGCTCAGTCAAAAGATTTACCAGAAGGAAGTCTTTCCAGGTTTTGGAAAGATTTTTCAGAAATGAGTCGATTTGGTCAGTTTCACTACTATGCAGCTTCTTTAAAGCAAAAGTCAGATGAAGAGTTTTCTAAGAAAAGTTTAAAAGAAATTCTAGGAAGTCTTATTGTTGACGCCGGGAAAGTCCGGTTTAACGAGACTCTCGATAATGGTTTTAGTCGCATGCACGCATCTTCTGTGCGAACTCAGTGTGCTGGTTTAATGGCATCAAGTCTTGGATATGAAGTTGGTAATAACAAAAATTGGTTAGATGATCTTCCAAGTAAACTAGCAAGATCAGTAACTCTTGATATGAAAAGTCCAAAAAGGTATTGGCGAACAACACAAGAAACTATTTATTGCATGAATGCGCTGATCACCTACGCACGTATTTTTGAGAGTGAAAAGCCGAGTTTTAAAATGACTTCAACTTTTAGGAATAAGGAGTTTGCAAATATTTCTTTCAATAACTTTTCACTTGAAAAAAAGAAGTTCTCAACAAACTTGGTTAAAGAAGATCTCGGTAAGAAGCAGAAGTTAACAGTTCAAAAAGAAGGAAAGGGGACACTATACTACAAGGTTGGAATGAGTTACTCACCAAAAGATCTAACAGTAGGGATTAACCACGGTATTGAGGTTAAAAAGTCTTTGATGGTTAAAAAAGGTAAGAAGTGGATAGATGTTAAGAAAGATACTGTATTAAATAGGGGGGACCTCATAAGCGTTGACCTCATGATTTCAATACCAACAAGTAGGCATTATGTCGTCATAGATGATCCGATCCCAGCAGGATTTGAACCAGTGAATACTCAACTTGCTACTGCTAGTACTGTTGACGATGAAGATAATAAGAGAGCTAAAAGTGTCGTGAATAGGTATTGGGGAAACTCTAGTTGTTATTGGTATGGAGGCTCTCGGTGGAGTTTTTATCATAAGGAGTTACGTCATGATCGGGCAGTGTTTTATAGCACATATCTTCCTCCCGGCAAGTATCATGTCTCCTATAAGGCCCAGGCGATAGCTACAGGGAATTTTACTTCTATGCCGACAGTTGCTTCTGAAATGTATAATCCTGAAACTTTTGGAAATGATATCGAAAGGGAATTTAAAATTGTTGAATAAACTCTTTTTTCAATTTGTAATGATTCTAAGTGTATTGGTGAGTACAACTCTAGTTGAATTGCAAAATGATGAGCTCTCACTTGATGTTGTAAATCAAGCGAATCAAAAAACGATTTATTTAGATAACAATGGTAACCCCCTTGTTCATTCCTATATGGGACAATGGAATTCAATGCCTATTCCACTTGTCGAATTTCCTTCCTTTTTAATTGAAGCTCTTCTTTTTTCAGAAGACAAAAACTTTTATTCACATGGAGGGATTGATTGGAAAGCAAAAATTAGAGCAACCTTCAATAATTTGTTTCGTCTTGGTCTTTATCAGGGAGGAAGTACAATTTCAGAGCAAGCTGTAAGAACTCTTATCAAGAAAAGAAAAACTGTGTGGAATAGATGGATTCAAATGTGGCAAGCGACAATCCTTGAAGGAAAATATACAAAAGATGAAATTTTAAGTTTTTATATAAATCAAGTGCCCTTTGCCTCTCATCGAAGAGGTTTTGTTGAGGCTGCTCACTTATATTTTAATAGAAGTATCGAAACTCTTTCAAAAACTGAAATGTTGGCCCTCGCTACAATCGTAAAAAGCCCCTCGAGACTTGATATACGAAAAGGTAATAGGATTGAGAAAAGTATTAATCGATTAGCTTCTCGAATGAAAATAAAAGTACCACCCTTAGGAAAGGTAACAACTTCTAAGGGATCAGTTCGTAAATTAGTTAATCCACTCCCTTTTATTGACCTTGTAAAAGGAAATAAAATAGATAATTTAAAGTTTTTAAAGACAACTATGAATATTAAAATTCAAAGTCTTTCGGAAGCGATCTTAAAAAGCACACTCGAGAAGTTGAAGACAAAAGGTGCTTCTCACGGGGCCTTAATGGTTGTTGATCATCAAAAGGGTGACGTTCTTGCGGTGGTAAGTCATAACGGATCTAAAAATGGTTATGGCTATAATACAACTTTAATCCCAAGGCAGCCAGGAAGTACATTGAAACCATTTCTTTATACCTTGGCCTTTGAGAAGGGGAGTAACCCTGGAGATTTGATTGATGATTCTCCATTGGAATCAAATATTAGTGGTGGTCTCCATCAAATTACAAATTATAGTCGAAACTACTATGGAAAATTAACTCTTAGGGAGGCCTTAGGGAACTCTCTTAATATTCCTGCTGTTAAGTTAGTTCGAGAAGTGGGAGAGGAGAACTTCTTTGAAAAGCTAGTAGATTCAGGAATTTCCTTAAGTAAGGATGTTAACTTCTACGGAGAAGGTCTCGCGCTTGGAAATATGGAAGTATCATTAACTGATATGGTTTCTTCTTGGACATGTGTAGTCAATAGGGGAGTCTGCAAAGACTTAAGGTTCTATGAAGATCAGTTAGTCGAGCAAGATAAGAGAGTCTTTCAACGGTTTGCGGCCGACATGACGTTAGATATTCTTTCAGATTCTAACGCTAGAGAAAAAGAATTTGGATCAACTTCATTTAGTCATCAAGTTGGTTTTAAAACAGGTACAAGTACGGACTATCGTGACTCTTGGGCCTTCGTCTTTAATTCAAAATATTTGATTGGAGTTTGGATTGGAAACTTAGACGGATCTCCAATGGATGAAGTAACTGGTGCTAAAGGTGCCTTAAGAGTTGGAAGTACATTAATTGAAAAAAAGTTACTCAATGAATTTACAGGGAAGTTCAAATTAGATCCAATTCTAGTGAGACGTTCAATATGTGTTCCTAGGGAGAATGGTTGTGAAGAAAAGGAGGAACTCGCAAAAGTTGGAGATCTTCCTAAACCCATAGGAAAAACTGTAAGTAATAAATGGAAAATAACGCCAATGAGTGATGTCCTTCATCTTGCTGTTGATCCACGTATCCCAAGAGACTTGCAGATCATAAAGTTTAGAGCAGAAGGAGAGGGAGCACTCTCGACAACATGGTTCTTGAATGATGCTAAACTAGAAACCACAGATGAGCTTGCCTTTAAGCTTAGAAAAGGAAAATTTGAATTAAAGGCCATAAATGAATTAACGGGTAAAAATAAAAATATCGAAATCTTTATTCATTAAGTTTAAATTTCTTATAAGCAATTTCTTTTCCATTTAATATAATGCTAACCCCATGTGTTCCAGGATGATATTTTCGAGTTGAAATTAATTTAAAATTATGTGACTTATGATGGTCAAAATTACCTTTCATGATTTCTTTCTCTGATATTTTAAAAACTTTTTTTGAAAGAGTGCCGTTCTTCTTTAGAAAATAGAGAGCATATTCAATTCTAACGAGAGATTTCTTTGGATTGTTCACTTCAAAAGAAAAGTTGAATCGTTTTCCAACTTTAACTGATTTATCGGCCTTAAAAGAAATGAGTTCAAAATTTGTACTGGTATACCCAAAAAGCTTTAAGGCCTTGGGATTACCTGCTTTTAAAAGAGTTCTAAGGGCATGTTTGATTAATTTGTCTGTCTCAGGTTTCTTTCCCATCCACATCTTGGCGACTTTTAAAACGAGGTCAGGATGGTCTTTTGATATATCGTTTAGGCAGTTCGCAACACTTCTTCTTACGTACTCAGAGGGATCTGCTTTAAGGTTTTCTAAAATTGGAAGTATTGGAGTCGGATCTTCTACAAGGGCCGGGAGTTGCATGGCCCATGGAAGTTTTGGTCTTATACCTTCACTACTTAGTCTTCTCACATGTTCATTTTTACTCTTTGACCACTTAAGAACTCTTTTAAAAGTTTTTTCTTGTTCTTCAATTAGGAAAGGTCTAATTGCAAACTCACTACTTGAATATTTCGTAAACTCCTCGAGAGAGTCAAGAGCAAGCTTTCTATGTTTCTTTTCTTTACCGTATATTTCAACAAAGTCAGGGAATAGCATACCTTCTAGGCCTCCAAACTCTGGGGCCATCACTTTTAGAACTGATATAGCATTCGGAAACTCTGGAGGAAGGTGTTCTCCCAGCGCATGAGTTACATGGCGTAGTCTGTCTTTCAATTCTCTTTGTTTCCACTCTTTATCAAAAACATATGAGTGGAAAGACTTAGTATTGAATTTAGTATGCTTAGCTTTAGCAAGTTTACTAAGTTTTTGTATGAGTTCTTTATTGATTAAATTTTTCAATGGTTCTGGCATGGAGCTATCATAATATTTTGTCTCCATATGAGCAAAAGGTGACACCAACTTGGCCAATTTGACTCCAATTGACCTTCATCTTTTCATATACTTAGCGACACTCCTACGTGGCACAGCTCTTGCGTTAATAAGGTTAAGAAACATGAGCAGAGGGAGTTGCCATGAAAATTTTGACAGGGATAGTTGTCCTTCTTTTTTCATTTTCAGTTCAATCAAAGTCTATTCAAATTATTCACATCAATGATCTTCATTCTTACTTTGCTGGTCACGCTGATGGAAGAGGTGGGTATGCAAAAGTTAAAACAGTAATTGATAATTTAAAATCTAAGGCAAAACAAAATGGCATTGAGTCTTTAGTATTAGATGGAGGTGACTTTGGAGAAGGAACCTCCTTTTTTATGGTTGATCAGGGTATAAGTTCATTTAAATCAATTAACTATTTAGGTATTGATGCTGCAGTCATCGGTAATCATGATCATATGCTTGGTGTTGATACTTTAAATAAGCAAATAGAAAAGGCCTCTGAAGGCTTTGCCAAACCCACACATATTCTATCTGCTAATATGGTTCAATTTAGAGGAAAGGGTAGCATGGTAAAACCTCAAGTTACTTTTGACATAGATGGGATGAAGGTTTCGGTTATAGGACTTTCAACACCTGAGGCACATTTTCAGTATACAATTCTTCCTAGTTTTATTGCTCCACCTAAGAGTGCAGCTCGAAGAGAAGTTAAGATAGCAAAAGAAAATGGTTCTGATCTCATTGTCGCTCTTACTCACCTTGGAACTAAATCAGATAAAAAATTAATTAAAAGAGTTGAGGGGATTGATGTTGTTGTAGGTGGACATAGCCATGACAGGATTGAGAAAGTTATTTATCAACCTAACTCAAAAGGAAAACATGTTCCAATCGTTCAAACTGGTGCACACGGGTTAGCTGTTGGGAGTCTTATCTTAGATGTTACTGATGGAAGGGTGTCAGTTGTCTCGTATAAACTACATGACGTACATAAGAATATTGAAAAAGACTCAGAAGTCTCAAAATTTGTAGAGGACTCAGAAGAAAAACGAAGAATGATGTTTGATGGAAAGTGGGACGATGTTGTAGGCGTTAGCAAGATAAAGTTGACTGGCTATGAAAATGGAAATGCTGTTATCAAAAGCTCATGCTGGGGAAGACATATGGCTAGAATTTCGAGATCAGCGACGGGAACACAAGTTGGCATTCATCTCGCATTTTTCCAGGGAGTTGTAAAACAACCTGGGGCAATAACATATGGAGACCTTGTCGATAACTATCCACATATTAGTAATTATGAAGAACCAGGATGGAAACTTGCCAGCTTTAAAGCAAAAGGAAGCTTCTTAAAGATATTCATAATGGCATTAATAAATCTAAAAGATCAGGTCGGCTTCGATGTTGATGGCGTCACGTGGAAAACATTTACAGTACCTAGGTGGATTCCTGCAATTGGTGGAAAAAAGATTCCTTATCGGTTTAAAGTTAATGGCAGAAGGCTATCAAAGAGGAAAAAATA
>JAGSHI010000162.1 GCA_023954635.1 Bacteriovoracaceae bacterium | reverse complement strand
TATACAACTGGCCAATACTCAATGTTTGTAAAGGTTCTTGCGAGAACCACAAAAGAGTTACATATGTTTCTTATTGAAAAGCTTCAAACTGTATCTCAGATCAGATCTACTGAAACTTTTATATCATTGGATAATCCTATTGATAGAGAAGGCATGATTCCTGTATCTAAAGACTAAAGGAAAATACTATGGGTAAAATACGTCTTACTAAGGTCAAAGATACGGCAGCATTTCGAAAAATCGCAATGGGAACTTGGAAAACCGCTAAGGATCCTTCTGTTTATGGTTTGGTTGAAATTGATATGCAACCAGTCCTAGAAAAACTCCCTGAATACTCTAAAAAGAATGAGATTAAAATAACTCCAGCTCACCTTGTTGGTAAGGCGGTTGCTTATTGTATGCAAAAGCGACCTGAGATTAATGGACTGATTAGAGGCTCAAGGATTTATCTTCGAGAAGAAGTGAGTCTTTTTTATCAAGTGGCTATCCCGGCCAAAGGTCCTGATAGAGTGGGGAAGGCTAACTTAGCTGGAACAGTTATTCACGGTGCTGAAAAAATGACCACAGCTGAAATCTCAAAAAGCCTTAGAGAAAAATCATTGGCCGTAAGAGATGGGAAAGATAAAGAAATTGCAAAGAGTATGGATATTTTTAAATGGCTACCTTGGTGGGCCAGTAAATACTATCTCAACATTGCTAGTTGGCTTCTTTATGGTCTTAACTTAGACCTTTCATTTCTTGGTATGCCAAAAGATCCCTTTGGTTCAGTTATGGTGACAAATGTTGGTGGGCTCGGAATTGATATTGCTTGGGCCCCTCTATGTCCTTATACTCGTGTTCCTTTATTGCTTGCTGTTGGTGCGATCTCTGAGAAAGCTTGGGTGGTCGATGGAAAGATCGAAGTAAGACCAATTATGCCAATTGCGGTTACTTTTGATCACCGATTAATTGATGGAATTCATGCGGCCCAAATGGCAAAAGATTTTAAGGAATTGTTTGCTAACCCTGAAAGTCACTTACTTGCAGATTAGTTTTTGTGGTACGGGTGATTTTCTCGAATCGTTTGAGCGCGATAAACTTGCTCCACAAATAAAAGACGAGCAAGTTTGTGGGGATAGGTCATTTTTCCGAGGGAGAGTTTAGAGTGACACAAATCTAAAATATTTTTTCCGTGCCCAGCAGCTCCACCAATTACAAAAATTAAATTTGAATGAGCTTGAAAGAGATTTTCAAGCCAATTAGAAAACTCAAGACTATCTTTTTCAACTCCCCATTCACTTAATAAAACGATATGAGCAGAACCGTTCTTGGAAATGTCGTTAATTTTTTTCTCAACTTCCTGACCCTCTAAATCGAGGTTTTCAGACTGAGCTTTTACTTCATGAATTTGGAGTTTAGGGGCCTTGACTCTTTTAAGGTAATCATCTTCTAGAGATTCTATGTTTTTGTCTTTTAATTTCCCAACAACAATAAGATGAATCTCTTTCATGATTAGAAGTAATCTTTTTCCTCAGCTGAAACCGTTTCAGCTTCTTCAGAAAAATAATACTCTTGTGGAATTTCGACTGGCATTGAGTCGGACCAAAGATTATCAAGGTCATAAACATCTCTAGAAATCTCTAAAAAGATGTGAACAATAATGTCACCCATATCTAGAAGAATCCAGTCAGAGTCCCCTGACCAACCCTCTTTAGATAGAGCTTGATAATCATGTCTCTTAAGTTGAACAAGAACTTCTTGGGCCATACTTTGGGCCTGAGTAAAGTTTGTAGCTGAACAAAGAACAAAGTAATCAGATAGGGAGCTAGTTTTGCTAACATCGAGAACTTTTAAGTTAACTGCTTTTAAGTTACCTAAAACCCAAGCAGAGGCCATGGCCATAGACTTTGGAAAAGCAATTTCCTTGTCTTTCATAATCTCGTCTACATGTTTTTCAATATATTCTTTGCTCATAAAATTCCCTTAATACTATTCTTCAATAGCACGTAGCATAAGATTTTTCAATCTGTCGATATTCTTACCAGAAACACCTGAAATAGGGAGAACTTTCTTCTGGTCTAGCTGCTCTTCAAAAAAGACTTTAATACGATCGACTTCCTCTTCACTCATAGCATCTATTTTTGTTAAACAGATAAGTTCTCGTTTTCCTAGGAGATCAACATTATATTTTTCGAGTTCATTTCTAATTGTTATGTATTGTTCAAAAGCATCGAACTCTTCACCAGGAAGAACCCACGAACAATCAACTAAGTGAACAAAGGCCTTTGTTCTTTCAATATGCTTAAGGAACTTAATTCCAAGTCCTTTCCCTTCAGCTGCATTCTCAATAAGTCCCGGAATGTCAGCGACGACAAATGACTTTTCTCCATTTTTAACAACTCCAAGGTTTGGTTCAAGAGTTGTAAATGGGTAGTCAGCAATTTTTGGCTTGGCCGCTGAAATAGAAGAAATAAGAGTCGATTTTCCAGCATTTGGGAGTCCGATTAAAGCAATATCAGCAATGAGCTTTAGCTCTAATTCAACTTCAATCCTCACACCCTCTTCACCTTCTTGTGAGTAACGTGGAGCTTGATTAGTAGAAGACTTGAAATTCAAATTTCCAAGTCCACCACGGCCACCTTCGGCCAGCAATTCTTTTTGTCCATGTTCCGTGAGATCGGCCAGAATTTCGCCTGACTCCTGACTTCTTACAAGAGTTCCAACTGGTACTTCTAAAATGAGATCTTCTCCATACTTTCCGTGTCGTTGGCTTCCAGCCCCGGCCGTACCGTTTTCTGCGCCGTAAAACTTCTTCCCACGATATTTAAGAAGAGTGTTAACGTCTCGAGTGGCCTGAATATAAATTGAGCCACCGTCGCCGCCATCACCACCGTCTGGACCACCAAAAGGGATAAACTTCTCCCTACGAAAACTTGAACATCCGTTTCCGCCATTTCCAGAGGCAATAGTAATTTTAACTTCGTCTATAAATCTCATAATCTTCTAAAAAAAAAGGGGGAATTTTGGATTCCCCCCTTTATGTTACTTTTAACTTAATTGATGAAAGTATTTCTTACGCGCTAACGACAGAAACTGTCTTCATCTTTTTGTTGTAATGAGAAAATTGAACATGTCCTTCGTCTGTTGCAAAAAGAGTAAAATCTTTACCCATCTTAACTCCAGCTCCAGCATGAAACTTAGTTCCTTTTTGACGAACAATAATGTTCCCAGGAATTACTTTCTCACCACCATATTTTTTCACACCACGCATCTTTGGGTTTGAATCACGTCCGTTACTCGTAGACCCACCAGCTTTCTTATGTGCCATGACTTACTCCTTTTAAATTCTTTTAATTATTTTAAATATTTTTCAGCTTTCTTAGATTTGGCATCAATCTTATCAGTGTTGCCAGCTCCATCATTCACTTCTGTAATAAGAAGAGATGAGAATTGCTGTCTGTGTCCGTTAGTCTTCGCATACTTTCCTGGCTTTCTAACAGAAACTAAAATTTTTCTACTTTTATCATGTCTAATTACTTTCGCAGTAACTTTCGCACCCTTTACAGTTGGTGCACCAACAAGAGATTTTTCACCGTCTCCGATAAAAAGAACTTGGTCTAACTCTAGAGTTGATCCAGCTTCATCTTTTAACTTTTGAACATCTAATACGTCACCTGCTTGGACCTTATACTGGTGACCACCAATTTGAACTACTCCGTACATTTCATACTCCTGAAGTTTCGACAATTTCAGGGGTTCCAATACTGAAACTTATAACCCTGACCTTCGTCTTGTTTTCTGAACCTGTGAGTTTTATTAGTTTTTGGGCCCGATGTCAACTTGAGGAAATCGCTCAAGTGAAAAAGATTACTCATGTTTATGCACTAAGACTAAAATAAATTTCTTGTATTCCGATAGGTATTCAGTAAAGCACCCGTTAGGAGGGGGACATGAGTATCGTAGACGAGAAAAACTACAAGTATTTTCAGTACTTTAAGGAGCAAGGGTATCCAATTTATGTCCGTGTAGACTTAAGTGAGTTTAATGCTAGTTTTTTGCCTTTTCTCATTGAACAAAAATTTGAAGAACTTTCTTCTAGTGAAGTCTCAGAACTTGATAATAAATTCAATTCTGATGACCGTGCGCGTCTTCTAACTCTTCAAATTGCGACTCCAGTTGTTTCAAAACAAATCAATATGATGAGACCAACTGATAAATACGGACAAGAAAGTATTGTTCCAAAAACCGGTTATAAAGTTTATCGCTACGCCGGAGTTGGAATGATGGTTTACTCAATGGCCTCAAAAGAATGGACCTTGGGTTGCTTTTCAGAGTTTGGAAGTAAGTCGTGTGAATTTGCTTCTAAATCTATCGTTAATCGTTTCCTAAGTTGGTCACTATCAAGCTTTGGCGTCATTAGTTTTTGGGGTGTTCCCGTTGATGAAGGTGTTGTTGTCCTTAATCAAGATCAATCTAATGGTGAAGCCGTTTACATCGATGTGATGAATAATAGAATTTTCAGTCTTGATGGAGTGAGAGAAATAAAAGGTTCCTTTTGTGTTCTTAGACTTGATTCAAAACTTAAAAATAGAAATATCTCTATGAGGTCTGAAGAACTCTTGAGTTTTCTTTCTCAACATACAGCCTATTTAGATGATAGGGGATTGTCTGTTGCCCAAAGGCAGATGGTTCAGGCCGTAACTAAAATGTCGGTAGGAATTATTCATCCACTTGAATCTTTCAAGCCGCGAACTGACTTGTCGCTTTAGTTGATTGATGTCACCATTACGGTATGACAAATCACTTTGTAGTTAATTTTGATCCAACTATTTTTTCTTTAGGCCCATTGCATGTGAGATGGTACGGCATGATGTATGTCGTAGGATTTATCCTTGCGGGAATCATTGTTAAACATTTGGGAAAAACTGGATTTTTTAAACCTGGTCCAGATAAGTCTGACTCTCTTGTGACACACGTTCTTATCGGCATGTTTATTGGTGCAAGAGTTTTTTATGTCTTTATCTATAATTGGGATTATTACAGTGAGAACTTTGGTGATCTTTTTGCTGTATGGAAAGGCGGACTTTCTTTTCATGGAGCACTCGCTGGACTTTTAACTTCCGGTTATATTTTCGCACGGAAAAATAAAATTTCATGGGCCCAGACAATGGATACGATCGCTCTTGCTGGAGCTTGGGGATTGTTTTTTGGACGTATGGGTAACTTCATTAACGGCGAACTTTACGGAAGAACAACCGATTCAGTTTTTGGAATGATCTTTCCTACTGGAGGACCATATCCTCGTCATCCTTCTCAACTTTATGAAGGTATTTTAGAAGGACTCGTTCTTCCTATTATTCTTTGGATCATCATGAAAAGAGTAAAGACTTACGGATGGATTGGTGCCACATTCATGGTGGGTTATGGAGTCTTTAGGTATATTGTCGAGTTCTTTAGAGAAGCAGATTCCCAACTAGGTTACTATTTCGGTGGGACAACAACTATGGGTCAGATACTTTGTTTTATCATGATACTTTTAGGTTTTGTTGCTTACTATATTTGCTGGAAGAAGAATTGGCTGATGGAAAACGAACCTTTTAACGCCTCTTAGTTTCTTTATATTCAAACTTTTCGATAATGGGTTTGTAGCCAACAAGCCCATCTTTTGGTTTTGCAATTAATCCAGAGTAGTAAATTGGAAAACAAGTGATCGTGCAACTTCCGCTATAAATGTGTTTTACATTGTCTTTATTGCTCCAAACATAAACAGAGTTGTTCTCTTTGTTAAAATATTTATTTTGTTTTCCGTAACGATTAATCAAACTCTGATGAAAAACATCATGTAAAAAGTAAGAGGGAAGTTTAACAAAAAAATCTAATGCTTTTCCTTCGTAAACTTGCACCCAGACAGGAATATAGTAACGAAGATGTTTTACGTGGAACTTTAATTCCTTAATTCCATTTCGATCTGAAATGACTTCTCCCTTTCCATATTTTTTCTCAATTTCTGCGAGAGGTTTCTCAGGGAGAAAGACCGACAAAGACTCTAGAGTAAAATTATAGTTAGGAGGCTCTACTTTTGAAGATACTTCCTTTACAAGCATCAGGTTCACGGTGAAAATAGATATCAAACAAATAAGGCGCGCTTTCATATTCATCCTACGGTTGAATCATAATTGGTCCTGAAAGAATCTCTAACAATTGAGATATCAGGAGCATGATGAATAGGATTGCGGCTGAAAACCCGACTGGAGTGTCCATAGGGTTATTTTACGCATCTTAAAATTAAAAAATTCCAAAGGGGAAATAAATGCTTGAAGGAAACAAAAAAGACGCCCAAAGAATCGCAATTGCGATGGTGGCAGGTCTAGCACTTGGCCTGATTCTCTACTTTACTGGCAAGGGAGAGTGGGCCGGATATATTAAACCAATTGGAACAGTTTTTATCCGACTACTTAAGATGGTTATTGTGCCTCTTGTATTCTCTTCAATTTTCATGGCGATGTTTAATCTTGGAACGCCTGAAGCTCTTGGATCTATGGGACGAAAAGCAGTTGGTTACTACTTTGTGACAACCTGTGTAGCGGTGTTCTTCGGAATCGTTTTTGTTAATATTTTTAATCCAGGGATTGGTGCTGATCTTGGAACTGCAGGTCTAGATAAACTTGCAGGAAATATGGCAACGAGGGTTACCGAACAAAAAGGATTGTATGACACCATTCTAGGCGTTTTAGTTGGAGCAGTTCCAAGTAACCCTGTTGGTTCGATGGCCAATTCAAAAGTTCTGCAAATTATTGTGTTCTCAATGCTCTTTGGAGTTGTTGCTCTTTATCATCCAAAATCAAGTGAGCCGATGATTAACGTTATTTCTTCTCTAGAAAAAATGATGCTCTCACTTACTCACGGAATTATGAAATTTGCTCCTCTTGGTATCTTTGTCCTAATGACAGACGTGATGGCCAAGACAGGTTTTACTGCAATTATCTCCCTCTCAAAATACATGTTAACAGTTATTGTGGGGCTTACATGCCATGCGATTTTTCTACTCTTTGTTGCTTGTACTCGTTCTAAGAAAAGTCCTAAGTACATCCTTAAAGGAATTAGTTCTGCTCTTGTAACAGCATTCTCAACTTCATCTTCAGCTGCTACTCTTCCAATCACTATGACGTGTGTAGAAGAAGAATTAGGAGTTCGAAAAGATACGGCGAAATTTGTACTACCTCTTGGG
>JAGSHI010000182.1 GCA_023954635.1 Bacteriovoracaceae bacterium | reverse complement strand
TTTGTACTTTTTTAACAGTACCTCTGACTTTTACTACTTTTACATATTGCTCGGACTTTATGATCCCAGATAAATCCTTTACATCTTTTCCACGAGAGATAAATTTTAAAATTGTTTCTCTATAATAGAAAGCCGATGCAAGAACGACCAATATAAGAAGTAAATGATTGTTACCCTTTCCTTTTTTCATATCTTTTCAAGTACCAATCGAATGGTCAGTCCACAATCAGATTCCTCAACTTCGTAGCTAGCGTTGAGGGGTTTGAGGAAGGCATTCACCAGTTCTAGGCGAAAACCATTGATGCTTTCCTTCTTAGAACTAAATATTCCGGAAATCTTTAATTCAAGTGAGTCATTACTCAAGGTACTCCCTTCAATTTCCAACTCAATCTTTTCTTCACCACCGATTTCGAGCATGTGATCTGTGAATTCATTTAGAACAATCATTAGTCGTAAAGTATAATCAACATCGAAACAAAATGATGAGTTTATATTGGCCTTAAAAGTAGTGACCTCATGTTCGTAAGCTTTATTTTCAAATAGTGACCGAACGACTTCTTGTAACTCTTGCTCCTTTTCCTTTTCAAAAAAACGCAGGACCATGGCCATGACAAAGAACTTAGAGTTAGCTGTCTCAAGACCCAATCGATAAGAATCTGAATCGCTATAGTTTCCATAGAGCTCAAGTAGACATGAAATAGTTTGGATGTGATTCTTGAGAGAGTGATAAATGTCTCTTGATAATTCATTTTGCTGCTGGCTCATACACCACCCATATTCTTATCTATGGTGCTCATAAGAACTTTAAAAGAAAAGGGCTTGGTGACATAATCATCAAACCCTGCATTTTTAGCATCTTTAATATCTTCTGACATCGCATTTGCACTAAGAGCGATGATTGGAATATTTTGTAATTTTTGATTTTTTCTTAAAACTTTTAGTAGTTCAAAGCCATTCATCTCAGGCATCTTTATATCGGTGAGAATGATGTCCGGGGAAAACTCTAAGGCCAAGGCTTCTGCCTCGAGGGGGTTCTCTGTGGCCCTTACATCATACCTATTCATTTTTTCAAAATACTGCTGAAACAAAAAGAGGTTAGCTGAGTTGTCCTCCACATAAAGGATTTTAATCGTTCCTTTTTTAGATTCCACTGGAGTTGAGCCTGCGTCTGTAGTTTTTGATTCTACCTGACTCTCACTTGCTTTCTCTATATCTAACCAGAAGGTACTTCCCTCCCCAAGTCTACTCTCTACACCAATGAGACATCCCATTGAGTCGGCTATTTCTTTTGAAATCGACAATCCAATTCCAGTTCCTTCAATAGACGACTCACTTTTACCACTTCTTTCAAAGGGCTCAAAGACTTCTTCAAGGTGTTTAGCAGCAATGCCATTACCAGTGTCTTGCACCAAGACTCTAATTTTCTCATCAACAAACTTAACTTCAACGAGTATGCTTCCATTTTGAGTATTATATTTAACAGCGTTGCTCAATAGATTTAAAATGATCTGCTTAAGTTTTAATGGGTCTGCATTAACATATAAGTTTTTATCAAAGTTGAATTTCACATTCAAATTCTTAGTTGTAGCCAGACCTAGAACATAAGATTGGCAGTCCTCTAAAATGTCAGAGAGTGAACAGCTGATTTTAACAATTTTGAGTTTTCCTGCTTCAATTTTTGAGAGGTCAAGGACCTCGTTGATAAGGGATAGGAGATGAACACCAGCTTTCTCAATTTCCTCAACCGATTTTGTATTCTTGTCACTAAGCTCTTCAGAGTTTTGAAGAAGAATTTCTGAAAAACCTGTAATGGCATTAAGAGGAGTTCTTAATTCATGACTCATGGCCGAAAGAAAACTACTTTTAGCCTTATTGGCCAGTTCCGCTTGTTCTTTTGCCTGTATAAGTTTGTTTAAGAACTCTCTTTCCTTAGTAATATTTTCGACACTAGACCAACAATGAGGTGTTCCCGAGATGTCGATAATCTTTCCCTGCAATCTTACTGGGATACGATGACCGTCTTTATGAATGTACTCTTTTTCATAAGGCCCATATTCTCCATTTTTCTCCAAACTTTCGAGCTGAACTTGCTCTTGATTTGCATATTCCTCTGGAGTCAAATTCCAATAAGAAAGTCTCTTAGTTTCATCGATGGTTCTACCAACAATGTCTGCATACTCCTGATTAACATCTATCAGAGTTCCATCCAATGAATTTAGGGCCAGCCCTAATGGTAACTCTTCAAACAAAGTACGGTTATAATTTCTCGTGCCAATTAATTTTTCTTTAATTTGTTTTCTATCCAATTCATAACCGATCAGAATGATCACAGTGGTGGTGATGACAAACATAAAGTATTGCAAATCGACAAGGGCATCATTTACAGCTCCATGTTGATTAAAGGGACCATGTCCTTCAACCGTCCCGATAATTATGATTGAAACAATTAATAGCGTGGCCGAGTAAGTAACCATCTGCGGAAAACGATAAATCGACCACAAGAGAAAAGGTAAAATGACAATAATATGTAAATGGTGAAAGTGATTAATTGTGGACATGATAGCAACAAGAGCTAAACCAAAGAGTGCAAACTCTGTGGCGCGAGACCCCTTAAACCATTTCCAGTCTTTCATCTCATGAAGATGAAAAAGAAATGGAGTAAGTAAAAGTACCCCCACCGTGTCCCCAACAAGCCATGTCGTAAAAACATTTTTATACTGGGACCATTCAACAAAACCATTTAGGGCCAATCCGGTAACGCCAAAGATGGCACTAACAGCTCCTGTTATAATCGAGAGACAGACCACAAAAAGAAAAGCATTTCGCCCTTGAAAAGTCTCCCCTTCCTTGTTTCTCCATTTTTCAAAAAGGATTAGCCCGAGGACAGCACCGAGAGCATCACCGGTGCCATTAAACATACCAGCCGTTAATGAAGGAACCACATTCGAAAAGTTTTGAAGATCAATATAGGCCGAGACATTTCCAATAAGAGCCCCTAGAAAAATACCTGGCCATACCCTTTTTCCATAAAGCAAGACCGCAGCAATAATCAAACCCGATGGAATCCAAACTGGCGTAACATTTCCGGGATTAATAGCGAAATATTGGCTTAACTTGGCGGTAAGCACATAGGCCAGTGCTAGGAGAATGCATCTTATTATCATGGCCATTATTATAAGAAAGCTCGTCTTTCATGTCTTCAAATAACTAAAAATTATGGAGAAAGTAGAAGGTACGCGGTTCCTTTTCGCGAAAATAAGGAGCTACAAACTTATCCAAGGTACAAAAAGCTCCAAAAGGAAGCATGTACCGTGTAGCAGTTTACTATATAGCCTTATTGCTATATAGTAGAAATATGAAAAGAATAGACTTTGAGAAACAGTCAGAAATCTTTAAGGCCCTCGGGCATCCTACTCGTTTACTTTTGGCCCATAAGTTAAGTCATAAAGAATTATGCGTTTGTGAGTTAAATGAGTTTATTGAAATTGAGCAACCCACATTATCAAGGCATCTTAAAATATTAAAGGAAGCAGGGGTTATAAAAAGAGATAAGAGAGGCATGCAGGTTTACTACTCACTACGTGTTCCCTGCTTATTAAATAATATTTTAGAATGCATACAAGATATATAAGGAGTCATTATGATCATTAAAATTTTAGGTTCTGGGTGTAAAAACTGTACTAAGTTAGAGGCTCACGTAAGAGAAGCCCTTCAAGACTTAGGAAAGACAGCGGAGATAGAAAAAATTACTGATTTTGCTGAGATTGCACAATTTAACGTTATGAAGACCCCTGCACTTGTTGTTGACGAAAAACTTGTCTCATTCGGAAAAGTAAATGAAGTTAGCGAAATTAAAACATTCCTGGAGTAGAATATGTTTGAAATGATCGCCGACGGGCTCATATACAATCTGCTCGCTCTTGATAGTGCAAACCACTGGGCACAGGCACTACATTTTTTTGTATATGACACATTGAAAATTAGTTTTCTCGTAATTTTTGTTATCTCCCTAATGGGGATAGTTAATTCATATTTTCCTATAGATAAAGTTAGAGAGTTTCTCGAAAATAAAAAGCTATTTGGCCTAGAGCACTTTTTGGCATCAGTTCTAGGTGCCGTCACCCCATTCTGTAGTTGCTCTTCGATACCACTTTTTATTGGTTTCTTAAAAGGAGGGATTCCTCTCGGTGTCACTCTCTCCTTCTTAATTACTTCTCCTTTAGTTAATGAAATCGCACTAATATTGTTTCTAGGTATTTTTGGTTGGAAAGTTACTTTAGTGTATGCAATCTCGGGTATTCTAATCGGAACTTTTGTCGGCTTCTTCCTCAGTAAGTTAGGGTTAGAATCCTATTTAGAAGACTGGGTTAAGGAACAGCTAAAACAAAAAATGGCTCAAGCTTCAATTACGGATGAAAGAAATTTCAAAGATCGTATTCCTGAAATCAAAGCCGAAGCAGTAGATACATTTAAGAAAATCATCCCCTACGTCCTAGGAGGCGTGGCTATTGGTGGAGTGATTCACGGTTTTGTTCCAACTGGATACTTTGAGCAGTACATGGGGAAAGACAATTTTTTTGCGGTACCAATCTCTACAATACTCGCCATACCCATGTATTCAAATGCCTCTGGTGTAATTCCAATAATTCAAAGCCTTGTAGCCAAAGGAATTCCTATTGGTACTGCCATAGCTTTTATGATGTCAGTGGTAGGACTTTCGCTACCTGAGGCTTTACTACTCAAAAAAGTAATGAAGCTTAAACTTATCGCCATCTATTTTTCGTCGGTAGCTTTTTCAATAATAATTCTTGGGTATCTTTTTAACATGATCTTGTAAGCGAAGAGATTCAAAAAAAAAGCCCTTCCGAAGAAGGGCCTTTTGTATTTATGTATTTGTTTGTTCCAAAAGGAAGCGTGTACCGATTAGTCGTTTGCTAGCTTCTCAGCACGCTCGGCCATTACCTTCTCTTGGATGTTTGAAGGACAATCAGCGTATCTTGCGAATTCCATAGTGTAAGTTGCCTTACCTGCAGACATTGAACGAAGATCCGATGAGTAACCAAACATTTCTGAAAGAGGTATTTCAGCATTAACGATAACTTCACCAGTTGGATCAGTTTCAGAACCTTGAATGATCCCTCTTCTAGAAGAAAGGTCACCAATAACTGAACCTTGATACTCATCTGGAGTTGTAACTTCAACTTTCATCATTGGCTCAAGAAGAACTGGATCGGCAGCCTTAACTGCTTGTCTCATAGCTTGTCTTGAAGCAATACGGAAGGCCATATCACTAGAGTCAACATCGTGAGACTTACCGTCTTTTAGGAAAACTTCACAGTTGATAAGTGGGAAGGCAGCAAGAGGACCTTTGTCCATAACGTCTTGGAAACCTTTTTCACATGCTCCGATAAATTCAGAAGGTACTGAACCACCTTTAATTTCATTATGAAACTTAAAGATTTGGTCTTCTGTTTCTTTTTCTTCTTCAACAAGTGGACGAAGAACACCAACAACCTGACCAAATTGACCAGAACCACCAGTTTGCTTCTTATGAGTATAATCATAAGTCGTTTCCTGACGGATAGTTTCTCTGTAGTTAACCTGAGGAGCACCAATGATAACTTCGGCACCGTACTCACGCTTAATTCTTTCTACGTAAATTTCAAGGTGTAGTTCACCCATACCAGCAATACGCGTCTCACCTGATTCTTCGTCAGTGAAAACATGGAAAGTTGGATCTTCTTTAAGGAACCTAGAAAGAGCTTTTGAAAGCTTCGCTTGATCGCCTTTATCTTTACATGAAATTGAAAGTTCAATAACTGGGATTGGAACGTGGATACCTTCACAAGAAATATTTGTAAGGTCATCGTTACCAACAAAAGTATCACCAGAAGCACAATCAACACCAACGAGAGCGATGATATCACCAGCGTGAGCTTCGTCGATATTAG
>JAGSHI010000070.1 GCA_023954635.1 Bacteriovoracaceae bacterium | reverse complement strand
TATTTTTTTCAAGTCATCGTTAACAGCGATAAGAAGAAACTTTATGCCAAGGACCTCTAATCTCTCTGCTAACTTTATAAAACCAGGAAGCTCTGCCTCACAAGGTGCACACCAAGTTCCCCAAAAGTGAACCATAAGGCCTTTTGAATCGGTACCTAACAAGTCTTCTTTTTTGATATTTTTTCCTCCGTAAATATTGGAAAGATCAATATCAGGTAAATCTTTTAAAACCAGCTGCCCAGCAGACTCAAGACTATCAATTTTTGATTTTTCATAAACACTATAAGTTACTGTGAGAGTAACAATTAGGACTATGGTGAATATCTTTGTTGTAAATGCCATAAAAAAAAAGACCTTCTTCACTTATAAAATGAAGAAGGCCTGTTTAAAGTTGTTTAAAATCAATTAGTCTACGAAAGCAATGTAGCTCATAGGAGCGTTGTCACCAACACGTCCATCTGCAAGCTTCATAATTCTAGTGTATCCACCATTTCTTTCTTTAAACTTTGGACCTACTTCAGTGAAAAGCTTTTGAACTGTTGCTTTATTTTGAAGTTTGCTAAAAGCAAGTCTTCTGTTTGCAACTGTGTCGTTTTTGCCCATAGTAATCAATTTCTCGACTAAACTTTGAACCGCTTTACACTTAGTATGCGTCGTCTTAATTTTTCCGTGATCAATCACTTCGATAGCAAGATTTTTCATCAATGCTTTTCTCTGTGATGGATTATTTCCGATTCTGTACTTTTTTCTACCGTGTCTCATGGCTTACTCCTACTACTTCAAAACTATTGTTTTTCAGCCTCTTGCTTGTCTTTAAGTTCTTTCATAATACTATCAACTTTCATTCCTAACCCAAGTCCCATCTGAGAAAGAATTTCTTTGATCTCGTTCAATGACTTACGACCAAAGTTTTTAGTTCTTAGCATTTCACCTTCAGTTTTAGATACCAACTCATAGATATACTTGATGTTGGCATTTTGAAGACAATTTGCAGAACGTACAGAAAGCTCAAGTTCACTAACTGGCTTAAGTAATGCATTGTTTGCATTAGACTGTGTTTGCTGAGGCTTAGTTTCCATTCTTGCAATTTCTTCCTCATCTTCAAAGTTAAGGAATACTGCAAGTTGATCTCTAAGAATTTTCGCTGAAAATGCAACCGCATCCATTGGCTCAACTCCTGCATTTGTCCAAACTTCCAAAGAAAGTTTGTCAAAGTCAGTTCTCTTACCAACCCTTGAGTTTGTCACTGTGTAATTCACTCTGTGTACAGGTGAAAAAAGTGTATCAAGGTAGATCCAACCAAGAGGAAGATCAAATTCTTCTTTGTTGTCGATCGCAGAAACGTAACCTTTACCTCTAGCAATTTTCAGTTCCATCTTAATAGAACCACCAGAAGATACGTTAGCGATAACGTGATCAGGGTTTAAAACTTCAACGTTAGCGTTTTCAGAAATATCTCCCGCCTTAATTGGACCTTCACCTGTTTTTTCAAGAGTAAGAACAACGTCTTCTCTTGTTTTAATTTTAAGGTGAACTTCTTTAAGGTTTAGAATAATTTCAGAAACTTCTTCTTTTACGTTATTGATTGTACCAAATTCGTGCTCAACGCCTTCGATTCTGATAGCAACAATACCTGCTCCCTGTAGGGAAGACAGAAGGACTCTTCTCAGGGAATTCCCTAGAGTTTGTCCATATCCTCTTTCAAGAGGTTTAGCGACAAATTTTCCGTAGTTGGCTTTAACACTATCGTTGTCAAGCTCAAGAGCCACGGGTCTAATCATGTTTGTCCAATTTTTTGCTACAAATGCGTCCATTATTAGGCTCTCCTATAAAATCTATTAAACTCTTCTTCTTTTAGGTGCACGACATCCATTGTGAGGAATCGGTGAACGATCCGCAACTGATGTTATCTTAAGACCAGCCTGAACCAATGCTCTAATCGCATTTTCTCTACCAGCTCCAGGTCCCTTAACTCGCACATCTACAGAACTCAATCCATGCTCCATCGCAAGCTTTGCAGCTTCAATAGAAGCAGACTGTGCAGCAAATGGTGTTGACTTCTTACTTCCTCTAAATCCAAGTTGTCCGGCACTGGCCCAAGCAAGAGCATTACCTGCAGGATCAGTAAACGTTACAATTGTATTATTAAAAGAAGCTTGAATATGACAGATCCCATGGGGAACATTCTTTTTTACTTTCTTTTTAGTTACTTTCTTAACCATGACTCAGCTCCTCTTACTTAAGCGACTTAACTGACTTTTTACCAGCAATAGCAACCGCTTTACCTTTTCTAGTTCTTGCATTCGTAGAAGTTCTTTGACCTCTAACGGGTAGACCTCTTCTATGTCTAATCCCTCTGTAACAACTAAGATCTTTAAGTCTTTTTATGTTAAGTCCAACTTCTCTTCGAAGGTCACCTTCAACGGTATAATCATTCTCAAGAATTTGACGGATTTTTTGGGCTTCTTCCTCTGAAACATCATTGGAATTTCTTTCTAGTTCAATACCGGCTTTACCTAGAACTTCATCAGCGATTTTTGGTCCGACCCCGTAGAGAGATCGAATTGCAATTCTCATGATTTTATTTCTAGGAATATCAACGCCAAGAATACGGGCCATAGCTACACTCCTATTTTATTACGACAATTAACCTTGTCTTTGTTTATGTTTTGGACTTGCTTTACAAACTACTCTAAGAACGCCTTTTCTCTTAACGACCTTACAGTTCTTGCACATAACTTTTACAGATGCTCTAACTTTCATAACTTACCTCTACTTCTACTCAGGTCTATCGACCCTTACTTCTGTATGTAATTCGACCTTTCGTAAGATCGTATTTGCTAATCTCAACTAACACTTTGTCACCGGGGAGAATCTTAATAAAATGCATTCTCATTTTTCCACTAATGTGAGCAACGATATTATGTCCATTCGGGAGTTTTACTTTAAACTTCGTATTCGGAAGTAATTCAGTAACCTCACCTTCTACTTCAATGGTTTCTTGTTCAGCCATAGGCCCCTATTTACCTAATTTATCAATTTGTGCATGTATATATGAAACACTGCTATAAAGCAAGCCGGTGTCCCTTAAAATAACTAGCTAAGTACTTCAGAAAGTGTCTTGAACACCGCGTCAGGCTCCTGTGCGGCATCAATATTAATAAGTCTTCCCTCAGCCTTGTAGTAATCAACCACTGGGCCATTTGCAGACTTAAACACATTCATTCTATTTCTAACTGTGTCTTCGTTATCATCTTTTCTATGGATCAGATCTTCACCTGAAACATCACATTTACCTTCCACTTTTGGTGGCCTAGTCAAAAGGTTGTAGATTTCTCCACTCTTTTGGGCAATTCTTCTATTGGTGATCCTTTCAACAAGGACATCAATATTCATATCAAAGTTTACGGCCTTCGAAGGTGTCCCCTTAAGAACATGCTCTTCTAGCGCCTTGGCCTGCTCCAAGTTTCTTGGAAAACCATCAAAAATATAAACTTTATTAGAAAGGTCACAATTCGCTTTAAGAAGATCTAAAACCAATTGGTCATCAACCAGGTCACCAGAGTCCATTACCTGTTTAACTCTAAGTCCTAACTCAGTCCCTTTAGCGACTTCACCTCTAAGCAGATCTCCGGTTGAGATATGGTTATATCCAAATTCTTTAACGAGCCTTGCTGCCTGAGTACCTTTACCGGCCCCAGGAGCTCCTAAGAGGATTAATTGTGGTTTCATAATTAGAACCTTCTATTTTGACCTTTATTCTTTCCTCGAGACTTATAAGCACTCTCGAGCTTGTCAGAATACATGAAGGATTGAATATTCATCATCACTCTAATGGCCACGGAGACCAAGATAAGAAGTGAGGTTCCACCAAATCGAGTCTGCTCACCTGTGATAATTCCAGGAAGTACACAGATAGTAACAAGGAATAACGAACCGAAAAATGTCAGTCTATTTAGAATAAAATCTAAATATTCTTTTGTCTTAGCTCCAGGTCGAACACCAGGAATAAAGGCATTATTTTTCTGTAACATTTCAGTGATTTTCTTCGTTTTAAACTGAATTGGCGCATAAAAGTAGGTCATATAAACAATCAGAGCCGCAAAGAAAATATTAAAAAGCAACTGACCAGGATAAAGACTCTGAACAATATGGTCCAAATAAGGCTTTAGCGGGTTTGTTTCACTCACAAATGATGCAAATGTTGTCGGAGCCGCAAGTAATGAAGAGGCCAAGATCGGAGGCATAACCCCACCAGTATCAACTCTCATTGGAAGTGTTTGAGCTCCACCATAAACTTGGTTATGAACGACTTTTTTAGCGTATTGCACCGGTACAGACCTAAAGGCTTTCTCGATGAAGGCAACGACAAAAAAAGCAACTAAGATAACAGCTAAGAATAAAAGGATCTGAATCCCAGCAAGCTCACCGTTTCTATAAAGAGTCATCTTTTGAATAATTTCTGAAGGAAGTTCAACTGCGATACCTGCGAAGATGATCAGAGAAACACCATTTTCAAGTCCATACTCAGTAATTCTTTCACCGAGCCACAGAAGAAACATCGTTCCGGCAGCAAGAGTTATCATAGTAGTTATTCTAAAGAGCATTCCTGGATCCGGAATAACTGGAACACCACCAGGGGACTTGAAGCTTTCAAAGACTGCAGCCATCCCGTAACCTTGAATACAACAAAGAATCACAGTGAAATAACGAGTCCATTTTTGAATTTTTTTATGACCGTCAGCATCTTCCTGAAGTTCAGCAATCTGAGGAATCACTTCACCTAAAAGAGAAAAGATAATCGAGGTCGTAATATAAGGCATAATACCAAGGGCAAGAACAGAGAATCTCTTGAAAGCACCACCTGAGAAGGTGTTGATCAAATCAAAAATTCCACCGCCAGACTCAGAGAAATAGGCTGCAATTGCTTTACCGTCAACCCCAGGTACTGGGATTTGAGCAGCCATTCTATAAACACAGAGTAAAATAAACGTGAAGAAGATTTTCTTCTTCAGCTCCTCTAATTTTCCTTGAGCGTTCGACATCCTAAAAATTCCCTTTATTTATTTTCGATCTTACCACCAGCTTTAGTAATCAATTCTGTAGCAGTTTTAGAAAACTTGTCAATATTGACGAAAGTAAGGGCCGTTTTAAGCTCTCCATTTCCAAGAACTTTAACAGGACGTCTTTTATTGATACCACTCAGAAGACCTTTTTCGATTAAAGCTTCTTTTGTGACTTCTCCACCATCAAATTTGGCTTCGATCTGATCTAGATTAACGATTCCGTAAACTGTCTTAAAAGGAGCGTTTGAAAACCCTCTTTTAGGAAGTCTCATATAAAGAGGCATTGCCCCACCGATAAAACCAGTCCTAACGCCACCACCACTTCTGGCTTTTTGACCTTTATGACCTTTACCTGCTTGGGTACCTTGACCAGAACCCTGACCTCTACCAATTCTTTTGATATTTCTATGTGCGCCTTTAGGGCTTTGTAGATTATTTAGCTTAAGCATAATGTCCTCTCAAAACTTATTCAGTAACCTCAAGAAGATGAATCACTTTTTTGATCATTCCTCTCACAGCTGGTGTATTTTCTAATGTTTTACTAGTTCCTGTTTTTCTAAGTCCAAGACCTGCAATAGTCCCTTTAACTTTATCATTACAGCCAATAGTAGATTTCTTTAATTTTACAGTAATTGTTTTACTCGCCATTTCATCACCCTCAATTACTTGATTCTCGTACCTTTAACTTCTCTACCACGTGCTTTGGCTACATCACTTTCAGATCTTAAACTTGCAAGAGCTTTAAAAGTGGCCTTCACAACGTTGTGAGGGTTAGTACTTTGAACAGATTTAGTTAGAACATTTCTAATTCCTGCAAGTTCAAGAATTGAACGACAAGCACCAGCGGCCTTAACCCCAGTACCTTCAGATGCAGGCTTAAAAGCAATTTTTGCTGAACAAAATCTCCCCACTGTGTGGTGAGGAATTGTTCCGTCATCAAGTGCTACATTAATCATATTTTTCTGAGCAGCCTGTGTTGCTTTTCTAATAGCTTCAGGAACTTCTTTGGCCTTACCAAGTCCAAATCCAACCTTCCCTTTCTTGTCTCCTACAATCATAAGAGCAGAAAAAGAAAATCTCCTACCACCTTTAACAACTTTAGCAACTCTATTTACCGCAACAACTCTTTCTTCAATGTCAGGGTTGACGTTAGAAGGAGCTTTCTTTCTTGGTGCAGCTTTTTTTCTAGGAGCTCTTTTCTGTGGCTTATCTTCACTTGCCCCAGCAGCTTCTACAGCTTTACCTTCTGCAGTTTCAGAAGCAGCAGCTTCAACTTTTGTTTCTTCTTTTTTAGTATCTTCGCTCATATAGTCCTCTTATACCCGAATTCCGTTTTCTCTTACTGCGCCAACAAGTTCAGCAATCACACCGTGATATCTGTAACCTGCTCTATCAAAAACTGCAGTTTCAATTTTTTGACCTTTAAGTTGCTCAGCAACTTTGGTTCCAACAGCTTTGGCTCCGTCCTTGTTTGGCTTTGCTCCAGCAACAGCATTTTTTCCGTAAGTTTGAACAGAAAAAAGTGTTTTACCAGCAACATCGTCAATAACTTGAACAGTGAGGTGCTTGTTTGATTTTTGAGCGACAATTCTTGGTCTCTCAGAAGTTCCACTTACTTTTTTACGGATCGCCAGGCGTCTTCTTTGCCTTCTCGCCGTTGATACATCAGCAACTTTTCCAATTTTTTTTCTCATAACTTCAACTCCACCCTAAGCGCTTGCTATCCTCAGGCCTTTAATTATTTACCGCCAGTTTTCCCAGCTTTTCTAATGATATGCTCGTCAGTATATTTAACACCCTTACCTTTATAAGGCTCTGGTGGTCTGAACGATCTAACTTTGGCAGCAACAAAACCAACCAATTCTTTATCACAACCAGAAATATCAATAGCGTTTTTAGTAACTTTCGCACTTACGCCTTCTGGAAGTTCATATATGATTGGGTGAGAGTAACCTAGGTTTAATTCAAGATTCTTTCCTTTAACAGCAGCTTTATAACCAACTCCATTAAATTCAAGTCCTTTTGTAAAACCTGTACTAACACCAACGCACATATTGTTTACTAATGTTCTAGCTGTTCCCCACATTGAACGAGCAAGTTTTGACTCATCAACTGGTTTAACAACAACTTCTTTCCCCTCTAAAGTAATCGTAACTTTATCGTTGAAAGTATATTCAAGTTGCCCATTTGGACCCTTAACATTCACAGTCATGCCATTGATTTTAACGTCAACTTTATCTGGAACTACAACTGGATTTTTACCGATTCTAGACATGGTCGTTTCCTTATTATTACCAAACAGTACAGAGGATCTCTCCCCCAACCTTATTTTGTTTTGCATATCTGTCTGAAACAATTCCTCTAGATGTCGAAACAATAGCTGTTCCTAAACCTGAAAGAACCCTAGGGATTTCTCCGTACCCTCGGTATTGTCTCAAACCTGGTCTTGAGTATCTCTGTAACCCGACAAGTGCATTTTCTTTAAACACAACTTTAAGTCTGATATCACTTCTACTTTTTGCAATAATTTTGAAAGACTGGATATAACCTTCGTCTTTTAGAACCTTGCAAATTCCCGCTTTCATTTTACTCGCTGGGAACTCAACTCTATCATGTCCGGCTTTAATACCGTTTCTGATTCTTGTAAGCATGTCAGCAACTGGATCTGTCATCATAATATTTACCCTCTTCTTCTCACCAACTGGATTTTGTTACACCAGGAACCATTCCTCTATGGGCAAGTTCTCTGAAAGCAATTCTTGAAAGACCAAAAGTTCTTAAGAACCCTCTAGATCGACCAGTAACTGCACATCTATTTCTAACTCTTACCGGAGATGAGTTTTTTGGTAGCCCTTGGAGCTTTCTCATCGCTTCACCTTTTGCTTCAGGATCAGCATTTGGATCGATAATTACTTTTTTGAGCTCTTGTCTTTTTTGCAAGTGTCTTGCAGCAAGCTTTGCTCTTTTCTTATTACTTTCTAATTTAGCCTTACGTGCCATTTCTTCTACTCCAGCTTATTTTTTAAAAGGCATTCCAAACTGAGCTAAAAGCTCTCTGCCTTCTTCATTGTTTTTTGCAGTCGTAACGATTGAGATTCCAAGACCTCTCACTTTATCAACTTTGTCATAATTAATTTCAGGAAAAATAATCTGCTCTTTAATACCTAGAGTGTAGTTACCTTTACCATCGAAAGCCTTAGAAGAAATTCCTCTAAAGTCTCTCACTCGTGGAAGTGTTACGTGTACTAGTCTTTCAAGGAACTCGTACATTTTCTCACCACGAAGAGTAACAGCTGCCCCAATCGGCATACCTTCTCTAAGTTTAAAAGTAGCAATTGATTTTCTTGCTCTAGCAACAACTGGCTTTTGACCAGTGATAGCAGATAGATCACCAACTATGCTGTCCACAATCTTTGCATTAACAACGCAATCACTTGAACAACAGTTAACTACGATCTTTTCGATCTTAGGAACCTCATTGACGTTCTTAAACTTGAACTTCTCATTAAGGTTATTTTTAATTTCACTTTTGTATAAATCGCCAAACAAACTCATGTCGTGCCTCTATTACTTGTCGAGAACTGTGCCACAGGCAACAGCTACTCTGACTTTTTTACCATTCTTATCTTCAATTCTAACTCTAGTAGCCTTTTTGGTTTTTGGACTAACTAGTGCGATATTACTTTTATGTAATGGCTTTTCAATATCCATTAATCCACCAGCAGGATTTTCCTGAGTTGGCTTAACGGCTTTCTTAACCATGTTCACACCAGAAACCAAAACCGTATTTTGCTTAGCAAATATCTTAGCTACTGTTCCTGTTTTACCCTTGTTTTTTCCTGCAAGGATAATTACTTCATCATTTAACTTGAGCTTCTGCATAACCCACCTAACTCTACTGGCCTATAGTACTTCTGGCGCCAGTGAACAAATTTTTGTAAAATTCTTATTTCTTAACTCTCTAGCAACTGGCCCAAAGATACGTGTACCTACTGGCTCATTGTTAGTGTTAAGAATAACAACACTATTTTTATCAAATCTTATATACGATCCATCTTCTCTTCTTATTGGATATTTTGTTCTGACGATTACGGCTTTTTTAACTTCACCTTTTTTCATCTTTCCACCAGGAAGAGCCTGTTGAATTGCAACTACTATAATGTCTCCCAAACCAGCGACCATTCTTTTTGATCCACCAAGAACTTTAATACACTTAACTTCTTTGGCACCTGAATTATCTGCTACTTCGAGCTTTGACTGCATCTGTATCATGACTTAACTCCAACTCCGCTTATTAATCTACAGCTTGTACTTGTTTAATTTGTATCAATTCCCACTTCTTAAGCTTTGAGTATGGACGAGATTCAATAATTTGAACCAAGTCACCAACACCAGCTTTGTTATCAACATCGTGAGCATGATAATTCTTTGTACTAGTAACAAATTTACTATAGTTCTTATCTTTATAACGTCTTGAAACTTTAACGATAATTGTTTTCTCACCTTTGTTAGAAACAACAATCCCTTCTAAACGTCTTTTAAAACTTTTTTCTGTCGTAGCAGTCATTACTTATCACCTTTAGCGTTTTGGCCTTTTGCTGTTAACAACCTTGCGATATTCTTTTTCCCAACTTTGAAATGGTGTGGCTTATCGTAACCAGCGGCTACTTTTTGCATTCTCATTTCAAATAGTTGCTTTCTTATCTCACCAACTTTGGCGTCGATTGTTTTAGCATCCCATTCTTTAACTTCTTTCCACTCTAAATTCTGCATAGGATTCCTCTACTTAATCTTGTTCACGAACTAAGATTCGAGTTTTTACTGGTAGCTTGTACATTGCAAGCTTAAGTGCTTCTCTTGCTAATTCAGCATCAACACCACCGATTTCAAACATAACTCGTCCAGGCTTAACAACAGCAACCCATGATTCTGGAGATCCTTTACCTTTCCCCATTCTCACTTCAGCAGGCTTCTTTGTTAGGGACTTGTCTGGAAAAATCTTGATCCAAACGTTACCACCCCTCTTTATATGACGAGTCATCGCAATACGTGCTGCTTCAATTTGACGGTTGGTTATATAACCACATGTCATCGCTTGTATAGCATATTCACCAAACGTGATAGTATTTCCACGATTAGCTTTTCCAGTCATACGACCTTTTTGCTGCTTTCTATGTTTTACTCTTTTTGGACTGAGCATATTAAACCTCTTCTCTCACTACAACGTAGTAAATTCAATTACTTGTAAATTTCACCTTTATAAACCCAAACCTTAACTCCAATAATTCCGTAAGTCGTTTTGGCTTCGGCAGTATTGTAGTCAATATCAGCTCTAAGGGTATGTAGAGGAACTTTTCTTTCAGAGTAACCTTCGGCTCTTGCCATTTCAGCTCCACCAAGTCTTCCGGCAGTTCTAACTCTGATCCCCTTAACTCCAGCTCTAAACGCAGACTGCATCACTTTTTTCATCGCTCTTCTAAAAGCAACTCTTTTTTCGAGTTGTTGAGCAATGTTTTCAGCAATAAGTTTTGCATCAGCATCTGGTCTCTTAACTTCAGCTATATTGAAAATCAAAGTTCCCTTAATAAGTTTTTTAAGCTCATCTCTGATTTTCTCAATTCCAGTTCCCTTCTTACCAATGGCAACACCAGGCTTAGCTGTAAAAACAGTTACCTTTACCTGATCAGAGGTTCTTGAAATTTCAGTGTTCGAAACAGCAGCATTTTTCATGTTTGTTTCAATATACTTTCTAATTGCAATATCTTCGTGCAATTGAGTCGTATACTTATCCTTGCTGTACCAGTTGGACTTCCAACCCTTAATGTAACCTAGTCTAAATCCGTATGGATGTACTTTTTGTCCCATTATTAACTTCCTATGCTTCTTTCAGTTCAACTGTAACGTGACTGGATCTTTTTCTAATTCTAAATGCCCGACCTTGTGCTCTTGGCATAATACGCTTCAAAGTTGGTCCCTCATCAGCAAATACTGTACCTATTACCAAATTATCGAGGTCGTACTTGTCACTTTCATTAGCAATTGCAAGTCCGCTATTGATTAGCTTCGTAAGCATAATAGCAATTTCCTTCTTCTCACAAAATCTTAAGATTTTAAGAGCGTCAGATGCTTTTTCACCACGAACAAGATCACAAACCTGTCTTACCTTTCTAGGTGCAATTCCAACTTTTCTATTTTTAACTGTAATGGCCATGACAGGCTCTCCTTCCAACTATTTCAACAATTACTTTTTCTTCTTGTCTGCACCATGACCACTAAACGATCTAGTCATGGAAAACTCACCAAGCTTATGTCCAATCATATTGTCAGTTACATAAACAGGAATGAATTTCTTTCCGTTATGAACAGCAAATGTAAGTCCTACAAATTCTGGAATAATCGTAGAGCTTCTTGACCATGTCTTGATCACTTTATTTCTATTTCCCTCTTCTTGAAGCTTCATAGCTTTGTCGATGAGGCTAAATTCTACATATGGACCTTTTTTTAGCGAACGTGCCATCAGTCACTCCTACTTTTTGTTTCTTCTTTTAACGATAAATTTATCAGTTCTTTTGTTCTTTCTAGTTTTGTAACCCTTAGTCGGCATACCCCATGGACTCACAGGATGACGTCCACCAGAAGTTCTACCTTCACCACCACCGTGTGGGTGATCAACCGGATTCATCACAACACCACGAACAGTTGGTCTCCAACCAAGTCTTCTTTTTCGACCGGCCTTACCATATTTCGTTTTCTCGTGATCAATATTTCCAACTTGACCAATAGTAGCTCGACAAAGAAGTCTAACTTTTCTTAGTTCACCAGATGGCATTCTTAGAAGACAGTTTTCACCTTCTTTCGCCATAACCTGAACATAAGAACCAGCTGACCTTGCGATCTGTCCACCAGCACCTGGGTTAAGCTCTACGTTGTGAACCAAAGTACCAACTGGAATATCAGCAAGTTTCTTTGAGTTCCCAACTTTAATATCTGCATCAGCAGAAGAGATAACAACATCACCGACAGTTAATCCTGTAGGGGCCAAGATGTAATTCTTGAATCCGTCAGCATAAGAAAGAAGAGCGATGTGACAAGTTCTGTTTGGATCGTAATGGATCGCTTTAACAGTTGCAGGTACACCTTCTTTATTTCTTTTAAAGTCGATTACTCTATATCTCTTCTTAACTCCACCACCTCTATGACGAGTAGTGATTCTACCAGCATTATTTCTACCACCGGTAGAAGTCTTAGTAGACATCAGCGCCTTGAGAGGTTTTACACCTTTAGTAAGCTCATCAGAGTTAACTAACTGAGTATTTCTCAATGATGGGGTCGTTGGTTTAAATCTTTTAATTCCCATAACTTCCTCTTAACTTAGCCTTTACGCTTATACACCTTTAAAGAATTCAATTTTCTGACCTTCAGCCAATTGAACCCATGCCTTTTTAACTTTTGGAGACTTCGCGATATTTCTACCCGCTCTCTTAAGTTTTCCAGGAGTGATATTTGTATTAACTTTTTCAACTTTCACATCGTAAAGTTTTTCAACAGCTTCTTTGATTTGATTCTTTGAAGCTTTCAACTCAACAGTGAATCCAAATCTATTGTACTTTTCAGTCGCAACTGCTGTTTTCTCTGTAATAAGTGGAGCTTTTAATATGTTTTCTAATTGCATACTACACCAACCTACCTAGCAACGACTCAAGTGCTGCTTTTTCAATAACTAGATTTTCAAACTTCACTGCTTCGTAAACACTGAAACCTTCAACGGCCATACCTTTACCCCACTGAAGATTTTTCACAGCTCTAAGAACTGGAGAATCTTTAGCTTCAGTAACAACTAGTGCCGGAAGAAGTCCCTTCCCGTTTAAAAGTGTATGAAGTTCTTTTGTCTTTCCATTTGATTCAAGCTTATCAACAACTGTTAGCTTTCCTGCTTGAAGCTTGTCAGCCAAAACGGCTTGGATAGCTTTAAGAGAAACTTTTTTATTCAGTTTTTGATCATATGATCTTGGAGTTGGACCAAAAGTGGTTCCACCACCAACCATTAAAGGTGATCTAGAAGAACCTTGTCTTGCTCTACCAGTTCCTTTTTGCTTGAAAGGCTTAGCTCCACCACCACGAACAGCAGATCTGTTCTTTGTTGATGCATTACCTTGTCTTCTTCCAGCCAATGTAGCTTTAACTACTTGGTGAACAACAGGCATGTTAATGTCTTCCGGAGTTAGACTAACATTAGTGCTAAGAGTTCCAGACTTTTCGAATTTCGCATTTAATACCGCTATATCAGCCATGTCCTACCCCCTCTTCACTGCTTGAGATACTCTGAGGAAACCATTCTTGGCTCCAGGTATTGAACCTTTCAACAAGATGTATCCCTTATCCGTGTTGAGCTCTACGATTTTTATGTTCTGAACAGTGGTTGTTTTATCACCCATATGCCCAGGCATTTTCTTTTGTTTAAAAACACGTGCAGGTGTTGCACATTGACCAATTGAACCAGGCGCTCTGTGAAATTGAGAACCGTGAGTCTTAGGACCACCTTGGAAACCAAATTTCTTGATCACACCTTGAAAACCTTTACCTTTAGATGTTCCTGTTACATCTACATAAGTATTTGCACCAAAATTTTCTAGGGATAGTTCTTTTCCAAGAGCAGTAGCGTCTACAGATTCAGATCTTAACTCAGCAAAACGAGTAAGCGTCTTATCAACTTTTGCTTTTGCTAGGTGACCTTTTTGAGGTTTCTTTCCAAGCTTTTCTCTCTTTTCACCAAAGGCAACTTGATAAGCTTCGTAGCCATCAGTGTCTTTAGTTTTAACTTGAGAAACAACATTTGGAATGAGTTTAACAACAGTTACTGGAACATGGTTTCCTGACTCGTCAAAAATTCGAGTCATACCAGCTTTAACACCAAAGAAAGCTGGAAGAGAAACAGTGTTTGAAGTTTGGGTTTCTTCTACCGTTGTATTTTCTGTAGTAGTGGCTTCTTGGGCTTTTGTATCTTCAGCCATTCTTCCTCCACAGCATCACCCTCTCTACTAAGGGATGCGTACATGGTTTATATTCAGGTCCAAATTGTGAGAAGGACCGCCTTAATTATTTTTTACCCGAAGGTATTAGTATTTAATTTCTACGTCTACACCTGAAGACAGGTCTAGTTTCATTAAGCTATCGACAGTCTGTTGAGTTGGATCAAGAATGTCGATTAATCTCTTATGTGTTCTCATTTCAAATTGCTCTCTAGATTTCTTATCTTTATGAGGAGATCTAAGAACAGTGAATTTATTGATTTCAGTTGGCAAAGGAATTGGACCAGCTACACGGGCACCAGTTTCTTTTGCAGTTTGAACGATTTCGTTCACTGAGTTATCTAATAATTTATGATCGTAAGCTCTTAGCTTGATCCGCAATCTGCTTGCTTTCATACGCTATAATTCCTTCACTATAAAAGATTGAATACGCTTTTTAGATATTATGTGGCCCTTTGTCAAGCCACTGATATTAAAAAAATACGCGGGGCCCAAAAAAAGTTCAAATAATCCACAAACTAAATAAATATTCCTCTTTGCTCTAACATAGATTTGGCCAATTCCTTTGGAATGACCTCATATTTCAAAAATGTCATCGTAAAACTTGCTCTACCCTGGGACTTTGATCTGATATCCGTACTATATCCAAAAAGCTCAGACAGTGGAACTTCAGCATCTACAACCTCTTTATTCTGCTTTGTAGACATATTTGTGACTTTTCCACGCTTCATATTGATATCAGAAATAATGTCACCCGTGTAATCTCCAGGGGTTACGACCTCTAAGGCCATAATAGGCTCCATCATTTGTACATTTGCATTCTGACAGGCCTCTCTAAATGCATTGCTTGAAGCAATGGCATAGGCCACATCATTAGATTCCATATCATTAACTTGGGCCTCAAGAAGAGTCGCCTTAATATTGATAAAAGGATAGCCAGCAAGAGCACCACCCATAGAAGTGTTTTTAATACTTTGCTCAATACTTTCTAAATATTCTTTTGGAAGTTCTCTTTTTGGAACCTGACTTTCAAAGTTAACACCCGCTTGAAAATCATCAGGTTCTACTTGAATTTTACAATGTCCAAATTGAAATTTATCACCTTGTTCTTTCCTAAAAGTACTTTCAGAAGTTGCAGTACCAATAATACTTTCTCGATAAGAAACTTGAGGCTTCCCTACTCGAACTCCAACTTTAAATTCTCTTTGAAGTCTATCAGCAATAATTTCAAGGTGAAGTTCACCCATTCCATAAATGAGCAGCTGACCAGTTTCTTTGTTATTGTTGTATGTGAAAGAAGGATCTTCTTTTTTCAATTGTTCAAGAGTCGTCATGAGTTTGCTTTCATCAGATGAAGTCTTTGGCTCAATCGCAACAGAAATAACAGTCTCAGGAAATTGCATAAGATCATAAACAATTGGTTTATGATTTTCACAAAGAGTTTCACCGGTTGTTGTAACTTTTAAACCAGAGAGAGCGACAATATCACCGGCCTTGGCCTCTTGAAGTTCTGTTCTTTTGTTTGCATGCATTTGAAGAATTTTTGTAATTCTTTCTTTTTTATTTTGAAGTGGATTTAAAACTGAAGCACCTGTTTTTAGTGTTCCAGAATATATTCTTACGTAAGTAAGAGATCCCACAAATGGATCACTGGCAATTTTAAAGGCCAGTCCACTAAATAGATCACTCGAGTCTGGTTTTCTAGTATCTTCTTTTTCTGTATCTTTGGCTGAGTGACCCTTGATAGTCCCTCTATCAATGGGTGAAGGAAGGTAGGCAACAACAGCATCTAAAAGAGGTTGAACTCCTTTATTTTTAAAAGCACTCCCACAAAGAACAGGAATAAAGTTATCTTTAATGACTGCTTTTCTAATTACTGAATGAATTTTTTCTTCTGAAATTTCTTCGCCACCAAGATAAGCTTCAGCAAGGTCATCATCAAAATCACAAAGTGTTTCAATGAGCTCTTCTCTGTAAACAGCAGCATCATCAGTTAACTCTGCAGGAATTTCTTTTTCCTCAAAGGTCGCCCCAAGATCGTCACCTCTATAATAAATTGCTTTTTGTTTTATAAGATCAATTACACCTTCGAATTCATCTTCAGCGCCGATAGGAATCTGAGTCGCCGATGCGGTTTTTCCAAGTCTTTCCCTAATCTCTGTTACGACATTATGAAAATCTGCTCCAGTTCTATCCATCTTGTTAACAAATGCAATTCTTGGAACGTTATATCTGTCGGCCTGAAGCCAAACTGTTTCAGATTGTGGTTCAACACCAGAGACAGCACAGAATACTCCGACTGCTCCATCTAAAACCCTAAGTGCTCTTTCAACTTCAATAGTAAAATCAACGTGTCCAGGCGTATCGATAATATTAATATTATTTTTACCCCAATGGCAGGTGGTGGCTGCAGAGGTAATTGTGATACCTCTCTCTTGCTCTTGAACCATCCAGTCCATTGTTGCAGCACCGTCGTGAACCTCACCTATTTTGTGAGACTTTCCAGTGTAATAAAGAATTCTTTCTGTTGTTGTCGTTTTTCCGGCATCGATATGTGCCATGATTCCAATATTTCTAATAAGATCTATATCGCCATCACTCATGGGAGTGTTCCCTCTACAAAAAAGGCTTTCCAAAACTCAATGCCCTGGAAAGCCTCATTATTAACTCATTCTAATTTTTAAAGAATTACCACTTAAGGTGAGCAAAAGCCTTGTTGGCCTCAGCCATTTTGTAAACGTCTTCACGTTTCTTAACTGATCCACCTCTTGCATTGGCAGCATCAATTACTTCATCAGCAAGTCTATCAATCATAGTCTTCCCACTTCTAGCTTTTGAGTAATCTCTAAGCCATCTGATAGCAAGTGACTGACGTCTAGCTGGTCTAACTTCAACTGGAATTTGGTAAGTTGCCCCACCAATTCTTCTTGATTTAACTTCAACAGCTGGTTTTACATTTGAAAGAGCTTTTTTGAAAATTTTTAAAGGCTCTTCACCTGTTTTAGTTTCGATTAAGTTTAGTGCTCCGTAGAAGATCTTCTCAGCTACGGCCTTTTTTCCACCAATCATTAGGGAGTTGATGAACTTAGTTACAACAACGTCCTGATATACTGGATCAGGTAAAACTTCTCTTTGGGGTGCTCTGTGTTTTCTACTCATAAGAATAACTCCTCTTCAACTCCAGATCCGGGTTTACTCTTTCACGGCCCAAATACTGGACCGGAAAGTGGGTTCAAATCGGGATAATTATTTTTTAGGTTTCTTGGCTCCGTACTTAGATCTTCTCTGACGTCTGCTATCAACACCAGTAGCATCTAAAGAACCTCTAACAGTATGATATCTCACACCTGGAAGATCTTTAACCCTTCCTCCTCTAATAAGAACAATCGAGTGTTCTTGGAGGTTGTGTCCTTCTCCACCAATATAAGAAATCACTTCAAAACCACTAGTAAGCTTAACCTTACAAACCTTTCTCATTGCTGAGTTTGGTTTCTTTGGTGTTGTCGTATATACCCTAGTACATACTCCACGCCTCTGAGGGCAAGCCACAAGTGCTGGTGATTTAGTCTTTACGACTTTGTCTTGTCTACCTTTTCTAATCAACTGGTTAATCGTTGGCATTAACTGCTCCTTAATCTGCTTCTAACCCTACTACAACGGGAACCTAGCTAGCATGATGTAACACATCACCCTAGCTAGTACAAGTTTTTAAATACTCAAAGTTACCGAATCATCTACGGCTTCTATTACTTCATC
>JAGSHI010000155.1 GCA_023954635.1 Bacteriovoracaceae bacterium | reverse complement strand
TGCCGATCAATTAAGTACTAAAGTTGTAACAGAAGCATATAAGGTTGCCCCAAAGGAACAAAAGGCCACGGCAGATGAACTTGATATGGAAGAACTTGGTGAAGATGCTTACGACAAATACTTCAAGCTCTAGTTACTCATGTTTGGATCCATGGCATCTCTTACACCTTCACCTAGAAGATTCATAAAGGTGAGGGTAAAAAAGAGGGCCAAAGATGGAAATACTGCTAACCACCAACCATCACTGATGTGCTTCTGGGCCTGAGCTAAAAGCTCTCCCCAACTTGGTGTTGGGATTTCAAGTCCAAA
This sequence comes from Bacteriovoracaceae bacterium, assembly GCA_023954635.1. Taxonomy (GTDB): domain Bacteria; phylum Bdellovibrionota; class Bacteriovoracia; order Bacteriovoracales; family Bacteriovoracaceae; genus M0603. The sequence goes on along the minus strand of JAGSHI010000155.1, from coordinate 7,420 downwards.
ACCTAGATAATCTAAACTCGCTAGCCCCACAATATTTGCTGAAATGGTAAATGGAGCAAAAGTAATAACCGAAGTCAGTGAGTTCGGAAGAATATGTTTAAAAATTAATGAGAAGTGAGTGGCCCCAAGTGCCCTTGCTCCTTCCACAAATTCTTTTTTTCTATTTTGAAGAAATTCACCTCTTACATAATAAGAAATTGGAATCCATCCAAAAATACTTGAGATACCAATTAGCCACCATAAGTTTGGTGTAAAAATAGAAATTAAAATAATTAAAAGGAAAAACTGAGGGACAGTAGAAAGAACCTCTACAGCTCGCTGGCCAAAGAAATCTATTTTCCCACCAGCATAACCCATCACTCCACCAATAATTGTTCCAAAAATAAAGGTTAAGAGCCAGACAAAGAAAGCATAAGCAATAGAGTACTTAAATCCATAAAGAAGACGTGCGAGAACATCTCTTCCCCTATCGTCAGTTCCAAGCCAATTATCAGAGCTCGGTCTTGAAGGATATGAATCTACAATTTTATTACTTTCAAATGGGTCCCATTTAATTATTGGCCATACAGAAGATGAGCCCTCAGCAGCGCTTAATTTTCGATAGTCAACAACTAGGCTGTCTTCAATATTAAAATCTTTTGGGTGATATTCAGAAAAAATTGGAAAGTAACTCTTCCCTTCGTAATTAAGATAAATGGGACGACTATTTGAAATGAGTGGCGCAATAAGAGTTAAGAATAGAAAAACAAGTAGAGCGATTCCAGACCAAACAGCTGTTTTTCTGCCCTTGAAGCGTCTCCATCTTTTTAAAGTAAGTTCATCTTGGATAAAGTATTCAATCATGAGAAATCAATCCTTGGATCCACAAAGATGTAACATATATCGGAAATAAGATTTCCAATTAACATTAAAAAACTTTGAATAAAAACTGAGGCCATTAAAATATTATAATCTCTTTCGAGAACTGCCTTATAAGACATTAATCCCATCCCGTCTAATTCAAAAATCGTTTCGATGAGTAGAGAACCTGCAAAGAAGATAGAAAGAAAGCCACCAATTCCAGTAACAATTGGAATTAAAGAGTTTCGAGTAGCATGTTTAAGATAAACTTTTTTCTCACCTAGCCCTTTTGCTCTGGCCGTTCGTACATAGTCTTTTTTAATCTCATCTAATAAAGAGTTTTTCATTAGAATCGTCAGTACTGTAAATGAACCAACCATATAGGATGCTAGCGGCAGTATAAAGTGCCATATCCTATCCCAGATCTTTTCCCACAAAGTGAAATCATCGTAGTCATCGCCAATCAAACCTCCAAGCGGGAACCACTCAAAGAAATCTCCCCCTGCAAAGAAGACGAGAAGAAGAATCGCGAGCATAAAACCTGGAATTGAATAGAGAGCGGATAACATGATACTTGAACTTATATCAAAAACTGATCCATTCTTTATCGCTTTAAAGATTCCAAGCGGAATACATATAAGATAGGTCATTATTAACGAAATAATACCGAACTGTAAGGACACCGGGAATTTACTAATAATGATATCAATCGCCGGTTCTTCGTAAGTAAAACTCTCTCCAAAATCTAATTTAACGAGGTTCTTTAACCAGATCCAATATCTTATATGGAGTGGCTTATCGAATCCGTATTGCTTCTTAAGGGCCTCAACAACTTCCTCAGAAACAGCATTGTCTTTAGAGTCACCAGCATCAGAAATTGTAGAAGATCCCATTCCACCAAAGCGGAGTTGTTGAATCTTTTGTTCAACAGGACTTCCAGGAGCTAGATTTATGATAACAAAGACAACAAGAGTGATCCCCATGAGAGTGGGGATCATAATCATTAAACGTCTAAGGATATAGTTAAACAACGGATCGTTCCTTCAGTTACTTTTTAATCCACCAGTAGTTTGTACCGATTCCGTACTTGTAAGTATCTTTTACTCTAGTCATACGTTTAGTGTGGCCATACAGCTCAAACTTTCTATTAAAGAGAAATACGTATGGTGCATCATCAGCAATAGTTCTAAATACTTTTCGAAGAATTTTAACTCTCTTTTTTCTATCAAGAGTTAGCCTAGCTTCGTCGATTAACTTGTCAACTGTCTTACTACTATAAGAGATAAAGTTTGAACCACCATTAGCAATACTATCTGAGTGCCAAATTTGTTTTGGATCCCAGTCAACTGCTCCACCACCCCATGCGAGACGTACAGCTTCAAATTTTCTCTCATCAAGAAGTTTAATAAACGTGTTCCACTCAACATACTTAAGTTTTACGTCAATACCTGCTTTTTTAGCATCTTCTTTAAAGATAGTTAGGTATTTCATGAAGTCTTGAAGAGGCTCAAGAATAGTGAAACTAAACTTAACTTTTTTCCCATCGATCATTTTGTCTAGGATCTTATCTCCATCTGTATCTTTCCATCCTTCTTTTCTAAGAATTTTAAGAGCTGCTTTAGGATCGAATCCAATTCCTTTTACTTTAGGATCAGCGTAATCAGATTGAAGATAGAGAGGACCTTTTGCTGGCATAGAAAGATTAAAAAGAAATTTTTCAATCATTAGCTTTCTATTAAAAAGATGTGTCATGGCCTTTCTAATTTTCTTTGACTTGAAAAGGACATTCTTATTGTTCCAAGCAAGAAAAGAATAACCTTTTGGTGATTTATTCTGAACTTTAACTTTGAATACTTTTTTGCCCCATTTAGGACCTTTTGTATTCTTAATATACTTTTCAGGCTGAAGACCAATAAAGTCTAGGTTTCCTCTTTCAAGGTGTTGAATAGCTTTTGTGTCTTCTTTAACAAACTTCATTTGGATCTTTTTAAAGTTGTTTAGACCCTTCTTAGCTTTAAGTCCCCACCACTCAGGGTTGAGCTTTAGAATAAGGTTCTTACCTCTTTGGTACTTATCAAGAATATAAGGACCAGTTCCAATCAAAGTTTTATTCAACTTCTTTTTCATCTTCTTGTCAGGGTTCTCATAAAGATGTTTTGGAACAATTGTAAGACCTGCAACTGTATCAAAGTTTCTGAAATACTTTTTCTTAGCAATAAACTGAATTTTATTTTTACCAAGAATTTTAGCTTCACTAATATTTTCGTAATAAGACTTTAAGTGAGCTGTTTTATAAAGGTTTTTCGGGTGAACAATAGCATCAAAAGAAAACTTAACGTCTTCAATAGTTAATGGTTTTCCATCGTGCCATTTAATTCCCTCTCTAAGAGTAAACGTAAATTTCGTTTCATCTTTAGAAATATTCCACTTAGTCGCCAATGATGGCTCCCATTCATAAGTATCTACATTTCTATCAAGTAGTCCCTCAAGAATGTAGGCCTGAACTCTAGAAGAGTAAGCATCAGTAGAAGAGAGTGCGTTTAATGTTGTAGGAGCTGTTTCTAAGTTGTACTTGAAAGTTCCTGTCTTAGGAGCTTTTGGATTTCCTAACTGTTTTGCCGCCATTGTGACATTAGCAGTAAGTGCTAGGGTCAATAACAGAACTAGGTTTCTGAGTTTCATTTTCTACCTCTTGCAGTTTTTATCATCAGTGATTTTGCACAGCAACAAAGAGCTATGTAGTCGAAAAACTGTACCAGAGACTTAGAGATATATGAACTACTTTTTATAGAAGAGGCGAGGATCTAGTGCCCAACGATCCATGACAAGATTATCATCATCTATTCTGTATTGTTCCATTTTGAATTTGATTTCATCCATTCGCATTTGCAAGGCCTTATAGCTCCTTAGGGAGTTAGATTTGTCCTCTTCAAGTGCACCAATTTCACTTCGCCACTCTGCTTCAAGTTTGGCCCGAAGGAGTTCAAAGCGTTGATTGCTCGCGTTAACTTTTTCAATATGTGAATCGAGTTCTTGCTGACGTCTTCTTAATTTTCCCTCTAGGGCCAATCTTTTTTTCAAAAGGATCCCGTAGAGCTCCTTACCCATCGTTATATTATTTTTTAAATCTTCTGAGTAAAACAAAAGGTACTGACCTGTATTGAAAGGTAAAAACCTTTCGCAAAATTTAAAGTCAGGAATCTTAACTAGAATGTATTCAGGACTTTTACCTGCAACGTAAGACTTACACCTTCTTGAAGGATTAAGTTCTGTCCATATTTCGACTTTGTCTTTTTTATTTAAATATTTTGAGTTAGTGAAATTTGCCTTCAATCTCACAAGCCCAGCTTCTGAGTTCACTCTACTTACTCTTGCAGAAAAAAGACCATCTCTACTTTTTTTGGTCATTCCAAAAAGGCTTGAGGATAGCGAAAATGTAATGAGTAACAATATTACTTTTTTACACATACTTCTATTATGCCAAAGATCGAAAAATTATAAAGCAGAGGGAATGTCTACCAGAGTAAATTAGTTGGTGATTATTTTTGGAGAATGATACTTGCTGTATATTCTGGGAAATGCATTGGCTCTTCATACTTTAAGATTTGCATCCCACCAAACATTGAAAGTAGTTCAGAGGGCCTTAAGAGGTATCTCTTATCAAAGTGTTCTGAGCCTTTTACTTTTCTTTGGTTATCAGTGTGAGCTTCATAAATAAGAATACCACCAGGCTTAAGCCAACTTTTCATTTTCTCGTTTAGTTTTCTATCTACGTAATAGAAACAAATAATGGCATCGAAAGTTCCCGGCTTAATTTTATATTTTTCCATACTGGCAACAACAGTGTTAATTCGAACCCCAAATTCTCTAGCGAGGGCCCTCGACTTTTTTACGGCAACCGAAGAGATATCAACTCCAGTAACTTTATAACCTTTTCGAGCTAAGAAAACCGCATGCCTTCCCTCTCCCATTCCCATATCGAGAACAGTTGCTCCTTGTGGGATATAGTCATAATTTCTGGCCAAAAATCGTGCTGGTTTTTTACCAAATACGTAATTAGATCTAGAGTATTTTTTGTCCCAAAAGGCCTTTGAACTTGCTTTTTTATTTGATTTTCGAATTCCAGAAAGCAGCTCAAAACGTTTAGCTGAAACAGCATTTCTCGCAAACGCATCGGGCAAAAGAATAAATAGAATTAAAAAGGCTATTTTAGACATCAATGAAAATTACCATATTCTGTTGAGGATGAAAAATCAGGAGACATTCTCTACTTTAGAGTCATCATCGTCGTCATCATCTCCAAATTCAATAGATGGAAACTCTGCAATATCTGAGTCATCCTCACTTGAAAAGGTTGTCTCTTCCCCAAATGCTGACTCTCCAAACTCCACCGGTTCTGAGGCTGGCTCATCGTCTGTGACAATAGAGTCTTCAAAAACTGGATCATCTACAGGTTCAACTTCCTCGGATGTTATCCCAAGATCTGCATCAATGTATAAACAGAGGGTTTGATATATTGGAGTGAGTTTAACAATGAACTTATTGATTTTATCGTCAACCGTATTAGGCATATCCTCAGTAGAGTTCACATACCAATACATTTCTTCAACTAAAGAGTAATAATTATCGAGAGCAACAATAACTTCCTGCCCTACCATCTTTAGACTTTCGATTGTTACATCTTTGTATCTGTTCTCAAAAATATCAGCAAAGTGATTTCTTGTTCTCTTACTAGAGAATATAAAAAGATACTCTGGTGCACGATACCTGATTCGTTCATATAATCTTCTGGCATCTAGCTTTAGCAGGGTCAATAGTCTTTGGGCCTCTTCATCCACTCTAGGCTTCATCCCTCAGTCTCCTGTTAGTGATCAATCAATTCTTATGCAAAGGGGGAAGCTTTGATCTTTTCCCACCTGGCCATTTTCGATCGACTCTAATTTGTTTAAAAAATGTATATGCAATAAATCTTGATAATTCTTTATAGTGTGCAGGCAATCTCTTATAGAAGTATCCATATGTTTGTTCAACTTTGTGAGCAATATGGATTCTTGAAAAGCTCGTCACATGAAACAGACAAACCTTATTATTGAGAAGTGCGTAATCTAAAAACTGTGATCTATACCTCTCAAAAACTTTTTGAGACTGCATATCTTTACAGACAACAAGTAGATGTTTTTTTGTACCATCCATCATTTCGCTAAAGTCTTTAGCTTTTACCGGAACTAGCTTTACCCCAACTTTTGAGAAGAACTTATGAAATTCAAAAAACTCTCCCGGAAGGGATTCCGTTAGCTGCAAATAAAAAATATAGTTCATACCATCTGGTCGTACCATATTGATTTTTCGACATTTTATGAAATTGACTTGATACGGGTGTAATGGGGAGGCAAATTTTGCCGGTTAAGAATGTGGTCTTGGATAGGAAGATGCTCACCAGGAGGACAAGTCCGATGAGCATCTACACTGAAAAAAGCCACTTTGAGAGAGATTGCGTGATTCTTGCTCAACATCCTTGTTTCACTTCGAATCAAAATTTTTCCTATCCTCTTCTTCCATCCATAGAAGAAGAAAGCTTATTAAAAACCTAAGTTCTGCTAATCAAAGGTTTAACTTTACATATGAGATCGTCTTGAAGTTCTAGCTTGTAACTCATTCCTTTAGTAAAAGAATGTTCGCCAAACTTTAAAACATTTAATTTTCTTTTGGGTCGAAAGTTTCCTTGAGTGGAGTGATCAACTTTAAATTCCACTTCGAGTCTATTCAAGGAGGCAAATGGAGCAGCAAGTTCGGATACTTTCGTAACAGTGCCCACAAATTTATCGGGGCATTCCGCATGAGCTTTCAGATTCGCATTAGCTTGAGCATCTAACAAATTCCATGACAACATAACAACAACTACTACAATTTTTGTTACAAAGTGCTTCATCCTTGAGCTCCATTTGTCTTCTTAAATTCAGATCATCTTCCATGATATTCGGTGCCTCCATCCTGGTGGCCCTGATACTAATACTATATGCGAACATCGTGCCAACTCATGTATTGCCCCAAGCCGCCGAAAGTTAGTTTTGTCATAAATTGTTAGGGCCCTTCTGCCCCTATAAACATAGGGGCAAAACGACAAGCACCTGATATCAAAGACGATTACAGGTCGCAAAATGAAACTATTTTTTGACTCCCACACTGCGTTAGAAAACAAAATTTGATGTAAGATAGAACTTACAAATACTATCTGAACTTGTTTCAAAGACCTTAGCGACGGCGCAGTGGATAACTTGTGAATAAACTTTCAAGAAATTTAATTTTGTTTTATTTGTCGATTAAGTTGAAATGATTACAAGGTGTCAAAGTTCCATCACTTATTCAAAATTTTGACTGATGATCCATTTTCTTAATGGCATACAATTCATCCTGAATATCGCCGGCTCTCGGCTCCTGCCTCCGCTGGCATACAATTCATCCTGAATATAAAAAGGCCCCAGAAAGGGGCCTTAGTTACTTTAAATTTTTTGTTTAGGAATTACATCATTCCAGGCATTCCGCCCATTCCACCCATTCCACCAGGCATCCCAGCAGGACC
>JAGSHI010000027.1 GCA_023954635.1 Bacteriovoracaceae bacterium | reverse complement strand
TTGAAATTTGAAAAAACGGAATTAGTTATTCTTGAAGGTGATCAGGCCAGTCGTCTCGGTATGGCCGTCGAAATTATGGACATTGCAAAGGCAGCAGGAGCTATTAAATTTGCGATTGCCACAGAATTTCAAAACTAGTTAAGACCTAGAGGTCGAAATCATCCAACTCATCAAAATCATCATCATCGTCACTTGCAGCTGATTGCATTTTTGGAACAACTTTTACAGCTTCTATTGAAGGCTCGATGGAAGCAATAAAATTCCTTAGGAGCGTTCTCTCTCCCTCTTTTAAAAAAGTGTATCGAACTGCAATTCGGTAGGGGAGCTTCTTGTCACTGATGATTCGACTTCTCATATTGTACTCTCGACAATAAAAAACATCAGCGTTGATTGTGAATCGTTTTGGTACTACAAAATCGAGAACAATACTCTGTCCTGGAATAAACTTATTATTGGAAAAAATATACATATGATCCATATCAATCTCAGCAAGAATTGCTGTTGCATGAATGACTTTATCTTCTTCTAATTGAGGTCTTCTTTGGATAATGACTGCGTCTTTTTTAAGTTCATCATCTGACTTTCCACCAACCATCTCTTTGGCCTCATCTGCAGCTTCTTGATCTTCCTCTGGGTTAGCAGCTTCTTCACCTTCAGAGGCTTCACCTTCTTCGGTCTCTGGCTCTCCACCTTCAATAACTTCAAGGCTAGGGGCTCCTTCTGCGGCATCTGGAGTCTCTGAATCAGTGGTTGGTTTAGGTTTAGGCTTGTATTCTTGAATTAAATCCTCAACTGATGGAGCATCACCTTCTTCACCATTGTGCTTTCTTGCAATGAGACGATCTTTTACGATGGCCTCAATTTCGTCTCTAAGATGCCAGATTCTCAGGGGAATCCGTTTAATGAGAACTGGGTCGTTTGAGCTTCCGTGTATCATGGTCAGTTAATCCTTCAAAACCTTGTAACTACAATCACTTATTCTAACATTTTCTCTCAAAAACCCGTAAGCGGGAAATTACCTCTATAATGGAAGAATATTCCTAATTGGTGAGCGCTGAGTCGTTCAATTACCCTCTTAGGAATCTTCTTCGGAAGAAAGGCACAAAATTCATACAAGGTTATATTGAAGGATTCAATAATCTTAACTCCAAGGAGGGAGTCTGATGAGAAAAGGTCAACTATTAAAGACAGCTGCGCTCAGTTCTTTACTGTTTGCAGGCACTGCTGCTGCCAATGTCAAAACTGTCCCAGGTGAATTCATTGTAAAGTTAAAAGACAGTAAGTCTTTTATGAAGTCACTTAAAGCTCTAGGTGTTAAACACTTGAGAAACGTAGATGTTGCTTTTGGTAACTATGCAGTTGTTAAGTCTTTAGGGAATAAATCATCTTTCGAGACTCTTTCAGTTTTAAATTCAAATGAAAACATTGAATACGCCGAACCTAACTTTGTTTATAGCATCGTTAAGCCAATCGAAGAGTTGACCCTTGATTCGATGATTAAGCCAGCTTATCCAGATTCAGAATATAAATATACTCCTAACGATCCAAAGTTTGGTCAGTTGTGGGGTTTAAAAAATACAGGTGACAATGAGCCTGGTGGATCTACAGGTGTGGCAGGTGCTGATGTTAATGCCGTTAAAGCTTGGGGACTAACAACAGGTTCTAGAGATGTAACGATTGCAGTAATCGATACTGGTATTGACTACAATCACCCAGACTTAAAAGATAATATGTGGACAAACACTGCTGAATTAAATGGTACAGCTGGAGTTGATGATGACGGTAACGGATTTGTCGACGATGTTTACGGATATGACTTTGCTAATAATGACGGTGATCCACTTGATGGACATAGCCATGGTACTCACTGTGCGGGAACAATTGGTGCCGTTCATAATAATGGACTTGGTGTTGCTGGTGTAATGAAAGACGTTAGAATTATGGGTATTAAGTTTCTAACAGATTCTGGGTCGGGGACAACAGAGCATGCAATCAAGGCCATTGATTATGCTACTAAAATGAATGTTGATCTTATGTCGAACTCATGGGGAGGCGGTGGACGCTCTCAAGCTCTAGAAGATGCGATTCAAAGAGCAGCTGATGCTGGAATTGTTTTCACAGCAGCGGCGGGTAACTCAAGTACGAATAATGATTCAAGACCTCATTACCCATCTAACTATGATGTGAAAAACGTTGTTTCTGTTGCAGCATTAACTGCACAGAATGATCTAGCTTCATTTTCTTGTTACGGGAGATCAACAGTTCATATCGCAGCTCCTGGTCACAAGATTCTTTCAACTGTTAAAAATAATGATTACAAAGTTTACTCAGGGACTTCGATGGCAACGCCTCACGTTTCTGGTGTTGTAGGTCTTCTAATAGCTCAAGAGGGAAGAATGGATCTTGAGAGCTTTAGAGAAAGACTACTCGCGACGTCTGTTCCTGTAGGAGCTCTTAGAGGTAAAACAATTAATGGTGGTCGTATCGATGCTTACAATCTTTTAACAGATTCTAGGCCAGCTCGAAATGAGCCTAAGCCAGGTGATTGGGTAAAAGTTCAGTTGCCTAGTTCATGGGAGTCTGCTCACCCATATGCAAACAACGCTACAGAGTCTAAAGAATTCAGTGTTGCTGGCGCCAAGTTTATTAGGCTGAAAGTTAAAAAGTATGAATTTGAAAATAACTACGATTATCTTCAAGTTGCAAATGGCTCGAGACAAACAGTTGAAAAAGTTTCAGGAAGTGGTGTTGAGTATACTTCAGACTATGTTGAAGGAGACACAATGATTGTAACTTTCAAGTCAGACAGATCCATCAATAAGTGGGGATTTGTTATCGAAGAAGTTGAAGTCCAGTACTAAGTAAAATTTCCATATTTCAAAGACTTGAGGCAGCTAGTTTAGCTGCCTTTTGTTTTATCTGTCTTACTTAATCTTACATTCAGTACATTTTCCGTCCCCTGTCATAGACTACTCAAGCAGATTTTAGGGCAGAAGCTATCGGGCAAATTACGGAGATCTCAAGGATGAATCATCACAAAGTAATATTTCATAAATTACTACTCATATTTTCACTCATATTTTTAAATTCATGTTTTGATCCGGAATTAGAACATGGTGTTCCTGGGCAATTCAGAGCAATGCTTAAATCAGACCCTGCTACGACAATTGTTCTAGGTTGGAATAGATTTCAGTCGAATAAAGATGATGACATGGTTTTCTTTGATACAGTTGACCACGGTGAAGACTCTAGTGCTTATGCCTATCAAGTAAAGCCACAATTCTATAGTGAATACAAAAAAATTCCTAGTGCATTTGTTGAGCTTAGAAACTTAACACCTAGTACTCGTTATTACTTTCTAGTTCAGAACTCATTTGGGAATAGTAAGAGATATTTCTTTGAAACACTGCCTGCTGAAAGGTCTGCAAAATTATCAATTATTGCAGGTGGAGACTCTAGAAATAATAGGGAACCAAGAAAAGCAGCAAACTTACTTGTTAGTAAACTCAAGCCTCATTTTGTCCTCTTTGGGGGAGATATGACTTCGAGAGGAACAGCTAAACAATGGTGGCAATGGCTGGACGATTGGCAACTTACTATTGGTAGCGATGGAAGGATTACACCAGTGGTGGCCACGAGAGGAAATCACGAAAAAAGTAATGATATTCTTCACAAGCTTTTTTGGCTCCCAACTTCAAACTATTATGCAATAGATGTGGCAGGGGGACTTGCTCGTATCTATACCCTTAACTCAGAATCTTCTATCGGTGGTGATCAAACAAATTGGTTAGTTAATGATTTAGAGCAGAAAGGGAAAAATGCCAGATGGTTATTTGCCCAATACCACAAGCCAATGAGACCTCATGTAAAGCGTAAAAAAGAAGGAACAAATCAATATGTGCATTGGTCAAATGTCTTTTTTGATCACGGAATGGATCTCGTATTTGAATCTGATTCCCATTCAGTTAAGACGACATGGCCTGTAAGACCTTCAACTCGTTACGATAGTGAAGAAGGTTTTGTTAGAGACAATAGACTCGGTACTGTTTACGTTGGAGAAGGTTGTTGGGGTGCTCCTCTTAGAGATAATGACGATAACAAGTCTTGGACTAGAGACAGTGGTTCTTTTAATCAGTTTAAATGGGTTCATGTTGATAGCTCAAAAGTAGAATTAAGAACAATTAAGGTCGATAATGCGGCTCAAGTAGGATCAGTCGATATTAACGACAGGTTTAATGCTCCTGAGAATCTTGAAGTCTGGACGCCATCAAATGGTGAAGTCGTAACTATTAAGTAGTAGTGGAATCTTCCAGAAAACAATTCATACTCATATTGAAAGTTTCATGTGTGCTGCTTTTCCTCGGAAGGGGATGGCAGCATTTTTTTTGGGATGCACCATTTAGAACAGTCCTATGGAATGAAGACCTTTTAAAGGGACTGATTGAAGGTCTAACGTCTATGACATGGAAAGAGTACGTCACTAGTCCGATTGTTGACGGCTACATTCAGGGGCTAACCAGGGCCTTTGGAGTATTCTATTTTCTCATGGGCATAGTCGTTATCTTTGTTTCAGAAAATAGCAAGAAAATGGGTAAACTTCTTTTACTCGGATCTGCTTCCTTAATGTTATTAGTATTTCTCATGTTTATGGAAAAGTTTTTCTATATCGGAATGTTTATTGAGCACGCTCTCCAAATGGGGGCACCGTTAGTTCTCTATATTGCTTTATATAAAGATAACTTTTTTAATCGTAATCAAGTTTTTTTTAAAGTCTTAATTGCGATGACTTTTATTGGTCATGCAATGTTTGCCATTGGGATTCACCCAGTACCAGGACCTTTTATTGATATGATCATAAATGTTTTTGGAAGTAGTGAAAGTCAGGCCAGGTCTTTTTTAATTTTAGCTGGATCTCTAGATATACTTTTTAGCATATTACTCTTTTTTCAAAAAACTGAAGTTGTTGCACTCGCGTTTTCTATTGGCTGGGGTCTGACTACAGCGATGGCAAGAATTGTTGCACATGTTGATCATAATTTAATTGGGATGAGTTCTCACCAGTGGGTGATGGAAACGCTTTACCGTTTTCCTCATGGCCTAATTCCACTCGCGATGTTTTTGTATTTAATGGAACAAAAAAAGGCCGGAAGAACCGGCCAATCAATATCTTTAAATGTTTAAATTATTTATTGAAATAGATGTCTATACTTTCTAACAAACTTAGATAGAGATCCAACTTTGTCTAAAGTTCTGATTGCTGAAGCTGAAAGTCTCAACTTAACTGTTTGACCAGTTTCTGGATCGAAAACTCTCTTAGTGTGAAGATTCACATTTTGAGTCATTTTAGATCTATTTTTTGCGTGAGAAACTTTGTTCCCAACGAGTCTTCTTTTTCCTGTCAAATCGCATACACGTGCCATAACTACTTCCTCATCTCTGCAAGTATCTCTACTCGCACCGTAATTTACTGAATTCAGGGTGGTAATATAAAACCTTTCATCTCATTGTGCAAGGGGCTTTTGGAACTCGATCGTAAGAAGGCGGGGCGTTAAGTCTTTAAAAAAGCGTAAGGTCCATGGCATAATGGTGTAATGATAGGGAAATGGCTAAATTTTTTTCTAAGGGCAAATGCATTTAAGGATTTTGATGCTTCGGGATTTGGCCGTCATCAAAGAAACTTTATTGATGATGAAATGGCCTTGTCTATGAAAAATCATCATGTATTGGTTACCGGAGGAACTCGAGGAATTGGTTATTCTATTCTTAAAGAGCTGTATATTCGCGAAGCCTCCCAAGTAGTAATCTCAAGAGACAAGAAAAATGCCATCTCAGAGATCTCAAAATTCTATAAGAAATCTGACAAAGTAAAAATTGATCTCTTAACTGGGGACCTTGCAAGTTATCATGAAATAATTGAAGCTCTTGAAAATAGGAACTTAGAACCATTTAATGTTCTTATTTTTAACGCTGGCGGAATGTACTCAAATAAAATTTTAAACACCTTTGGGTATGAACATACTTTATCCTCTCAACTCATAGGGCATTATGTTTTATTTCGTTGGTTAATGGATAATAACCTTCTCGCACCTGGCTGTCGGATCATTTGGGTTTCCTGTGGCGAAATGTATTTAAAAAAACTAGAGTTGGATGATCTTAATTTTGCTCAAGAACCTTTTGATCAAAATATTGCTTTTGCGAATGTCAAAAGAGCTCAAGTTATAGTTAATGAAGAGTTAGCAAACCGTTATTCAAATAAAAATCTTTCTTTTTTCTGTATGCACCCAGGATGGGTTAAAACGAATTCACTCAGAACAAATTCACCCCAATTTTTTAAGAAGGCAGAAGAAAGGTTAAGAACACCTGAACAAGGGGCTGATACGATTATATGGCTAAGCTCTGTTCAAAAAGTACTAGAGTCAGGGAAGTTTTGGTTTGATCGAAAAATTTGTCGTACACATAGATTTTTTTGGACAAAAGAAAAGGATATGGAAAGAGAAAAACTTATGGACCTTTTGGAGACTCAATATCAAGCCTCCACATCTATAATACAATAAAAAACTAAGACTTCTTCATAGACTTAATTTTTCGTTTAAAATCCTTTCTTCTATTTTGCATTTTCTCTTTAAAGTTCTTTCTCTTTGCTTGCATTGTTTCTTTAATTTTCTTTCTTTCAGCTTTCATTTTATTCTTAAAAGCTTCACGTTTTACTTTTAACTTCTTTTGAACTTTCTTATTTTCACTTTTGTTACCAAATTCAATATCGTCTTCAATACCAGAAAGCTCTTTAAAGAAACTTTTGGCCCGTTCGTGATTCTCTTTAAGAACTTTTAATTGTAACTTGTAGAGCTCGTCTTGATGCTTTTCACGCATTTGAAGATTTTCTTTTCTAAAGGAGCTAAATTCTTTAGCGATTTGTTTCTTAAGTGCTGGATCGATATTTTTCTTGCCGTTTTCTGCCATGGCCGAAAAGCTCAAAAGAAGCATCGTTACTGACATAATACTTGTTAAAAATTTCATATTTCCTCCATAAATTTAAATAATAATTTGGATCCTGAAAGTTATACGTCCCAGAATCAATTAGGTTTCACGGCTCGGCTTAGAGAATAAAACCCTGTAAAATCATGGGTTTATATTTATGAAACCTTTTTAAAGTTTAATCGTATAATAAGACGATGGAAACGACTATGAAGAAATATTTCAATTTCGTCTTTAAAAGATCACTTCACGATCTTGATGATGCTGAGTTGGTATCTTTGGCCGTTGATGGAGATGATCAAGCGTTTACCGTTCTCTATGAGAGACATTCAGCAGGGCTGTACCGGTTTGTCTTTAGACTAATTTTGAATGAAGAGAAGTGTAAAGAAGTCGTTCAGGAATCATGGTTAAAGGCGTTTAAATATTTAGACACTTGGAATGGAAAAGCATCAGTAAGAACATGGATTTGGAGTATCGGAAAAAACACGGCCATTGATTACTTGAGAAAGAAATCTGAAGTTGTTTTTGAAGATCCTGAACAAGTTGAAAGCTTTTCTGTAGAAGATGAAGAAGTTCTAGCAAGTATGATCAAAGAATCTCAAAAAGAGGAGATATACAAAACACTATCATTACTCTCAACAGATCAAAGAATAGCTTTGGGACTTTGGATGGAAGGAATGGCGATTAAAGAGATTTCTGAATTTTTGGAGAGGTCCCCTCAGGCATCAAAAAATTTGATCCATAGAGCTAAAAAACGAATGAGTGAACTTTTGCGAGGAGTTTCACATGACTGATGAACTAAGGAAAGAATTAGAAAATAAAACTTCGATTCAGCTTTCGAGAAGTGAAAGTAATACAATTCTTAATAATGTTTTAAAGACTAGGGTTGAGACAGGCCAAAAGAAGAAGTTAAACTTTGAAATTCTTGCTTCAGGTGGACTTGTCGCTGCTTTTCTAGTGATTCTTTTTATTTTCCAACCTTCTCCTAAAACTGATGTCGCAGAAGTCGATCAAACTATTCAAAACTACTTTGAAAGAGAAGTTGAGTTAGAGGATATGCAAACTGAGGTTTATGCTTTTTCTGAGCTGGATAGTTTTGAGTAGGACTAAGTACACCATCCGGCACAAATAGTACGTCTTCCTTTTTTTACACTCGAAATTCTGTGTTCAAAATCATTTTGCCCTGTTTGAAAAACAATCATGCTACCAAAACAAAGGGTAGGTATTTTGGATATGTCATCACTATTTCTTTTTCTAAAATGAAGAACACCCCCTTCAACCAATTCAGGGTTAATCGTTAGGGATAGAGAAAAGGCTAATTTCCTTGATCCATCGTCGTGCCAAATCCCTTCATCATCAGGGGCCTCCCTGATTGCAATAATTCTCTCAATCTCTTGAAACGTTTCAAAGTCACTTAGTTTTTTGAATAATAAACCACCAGGAGATAAGAGCTCTCCAAATTTAGAGTCTAACTCGGTCCACTTTTCGGCCAACACAAGATCTTTTATCTTGTCTGGAAGCTCGATATTTATAATTGTAAAACCATTTCTTAAAAACTCTTTCATCACAACCAATATTCAAGTACATAGTTCGTGGCGTTATTTGTAAGTAAACAACTCACCAGTTAGAATTCCCGCGCACAACAGTAAGGAATTATTATGCTTAAATCTTTAATCTCATTTGGCCTCTTGGCCATCTTTTTTATTCCTCTATCCAATGCCAACGAAAAGGTAAAGCCAGCTTCGACTTTACTTCAAGCTTTTCGAACTCAGTGCCCATCAGTTGTAACCAGACATGTGCAAGGTTCATTAGCGAATATAGAAGGTCTGATGTACACAATTCAGGCATTAAAAGAAGATTCAAACTGCTCAGGAGCCAATGAACTTGAGTCAGTTCTCATGAACTACAATAGAATTTATCAAGAGTATCAGGTTTACAGATATACTCGTGATGACCAAGTCGATGCTGAAAATAGAATCTCAAGATTCACTCAGCTTCTTGATGAGGGCGGCCACACTCCTGATATTGAATATTTTTTACAAAATGAAATCTATCTTGCTCAGACAGATCTCATATCTGTCGATACTCGTCTTTCAAGATTTGATAACTTTGGTAACAATAGAGCTCTGGCAGCTTCTCAATTACTAACAGGTGTTGAAGGGTTCTTAGGAACTTGGCAAGATAATCCAGCATGCTTTGAGAAAAAATCAAGTATGGTTGGAAGTATGCTTTCCAATGGTCTTTTGGCCGCAGCTGCTTTTACTAACCCTGGAACTTCTCTTGCTCTCGCAGCGGGTGGAGTAATGGTTCACACCTTAAATAGATTCATTCATGAATTTAAATATAACGATGCAATTGGTGATCTTGACGGTGCTGAGATGTCGACAGCTGTCCGATGTGTATCACAGGCCTTAACTGATCAATACTGTGAAGCTCAAGATTCAATTAGCTTAATTGATGTGTATAGAGACAGCTTTGGTCAAGACGATAGTCGTCTTCAAGGGGTAGAGCTTTTATCTAAACATATGAATCACCTTGGGCATTGGCTTCAAGAAGTTTATGCAGGTTCAGCTATTACCTCCGAAGGTGATCTCGTAAACCGTGAGAAACCAATTCTACAGGCCGAGCTACTTGAGAAAGTTCTTCGCTATATCCAGACTTACGGGACGATCAGAAGTCGCTTATTTTCAGACATAACAAGTCCAAGAGAGAGAAGTGAAGCTGTATCTATTGGTATTGCAAACCTCGTTTCTATTATGAGTTCGCCTACACTGACTCCGAGTTCTGGTGGTGGCCCATGGGGAAGAACAGGAGGAGACTCTAACTCTACTGAAAACCCCATTTTTATCTCAAGAGATAAAACTCTCTTACCTTATCAACTCTTTGATCCAAATATGACGGATGTTCCTTTGTGCTCATCTGGCGGTGGAGTTGAAAGAAAGTGTAGTAGCTTGCAAGAATATACTCGTATAAAAGGTGTTACCTTGACTCTTACTCATTGGTCAGAAGCACTTAGTAATGCTCTGACCGTTGTTCAGGAAGTCCTTGATCAGGTAAATATTGAAAGAGCGCGAACAGTATCTGTTGACTCATTCAGTGTTCTGGTTAGAGCGAACAGTGACCTTAGAGGAGAGACAAATGCAATTGGTGCACTTGTAAAAATTTCTGAAAATTCAGAGCGAATTGCACAATACTTAACAACAGAAGGTTGTACTGACACTGAAGGAAATCTTGTTCTAGATCATTGCTATTGGGACAATGGAAAATTAAAACCAGAAATCACTCACAAGTATTCTCCTCAAATTACGAATACAAGGAAAACTGCTGATTTAAATAAAGTAATCCTTGAAATGGTTAAGGAGGGGTTTAGACCTCGTTCACTTCCAGGAGACTCTCTTCCTGAGGATTGTCGAACAGCTTCAGATGACAGGTTCAGTACTATTAGTACAGATCCCATTGAAGTGAAGAGTTTTCAGATAACATCTTGTATTACTCGAATTTTAAAACTTGCTGAAAGAGGCAACGATGTCTTTTTTAGAAAGATAAAGGATATGGTTGGCTATGAACTTGAGGCCCGATTTTTAAGTGGAGAGTTTGAAGATGAAGTTGGAGATATGGTTTATGCTACAAGAGTAGATCTTATCAACGCTCTTATGGACACTTACTCTCAAGGTACAGGAGGCGTTTCTCTTGGTGAAATTTATACTGGATTAGAAACGAGTATGAACCTTACTAAACAAAGTTTTAGTGGCTTTATGAACTTTTTTGATAAAGGTGTTCATAAATCTTTTGATCAACCTCTGGCCGTTGGTGAGAAAGCTGATCTTTGCTTTAGAATACTTCCATATCTTAAAAACGATGACCAAAAGTTAATGAAAAAAGCTTGGGATACTTGTTCTAAGGTAAAGATGAACTTTTACAAGAAAGGTCCTAGCCTTGTTTGGACAGACTTCATTGGACAAAAGGTAAGAACAACAGTTTTTGGGAACAAAAAGGAGAAATTCTTTGTGAAGTCAGAAAAATCTGAAGTGGAGAGATTCTGTGCCCTGAAAAAGTACAACAGAAAAAATCTTCTCATTGAAGAATATCGTAGAAGAACTAAGGAACTAGAGGAAAAATTCGGCCTTATTAAATGAAGTTTAAAAGCACTCTAAAATATGCAGCAATTCTCATAGTGGTTGCTGCATTTATTCAACTCTTGCGTTACGGATTACGAGACAACTCAGAAGATATTCCACAAATTGTCGTTTCAAAAAATGAACCTCCTAAAAAGGTTACTTCTAAATTAACTAAGAAAAGCCCTATTCGAAAAAAGAAGAAAATTAAAAAGAAGTCGAAGAGCGATAAATCTTTCGTAAGACTTAGAAAGGAGTTTAAGGCCATTCAGGATTTACTGACCAAAGAAGATAAAAAGTGTTCAGTTAATTTAGAGGAAATTGTCCCAGGAGAAGACTTCATCGATGATGAGGATGATATGTACAAAAATCCACAAGTTGTTATGGAAATTGTTAGCCGCCTTGGACTTCTCATGAATCGTCCGATTGCAACTCGTGCCTATGAAAACGCCAAAGAAATGATCCATTATGATGAATTTGAAGAAAGTGAAATAGATGTCCTTCAATTCTATAGTTCTATGGCGACTCTAAATACATGTCGAGATCCAAAAATCTTAAATTATTTGATTACTTCTTTAGAGGCCGCTAAAAAATATAATTGGAAAAGCTCAGATCAAAAAACACTTGGGAAACTTGTTTTATCTAATGTCACTCAAGATATAACAGTGATACCTACTGCCTTAAATCTTAGTTTTAGTATGCATGTCATTAATAGTTTGCTTGAACTTGGTTATCTAAATGAATCAAATAAGGATGAAGTACAATTTCTAATGTCTGATGTGATGGAACATCAAGTGAATATTATGGAGAGAATTCAACCTGGATCAGACCGAAATAAAAGTGTTCAAGAATTAGTCTTTGATTTTGATGCGAGAGAAAGTGCTGCAGAAAGGTTGAAGGAGCTTATTTTGAAATATTATAATGAAATGTAGCTATTCTTCCATACACAAGTAGACTTTATCCTCAACAAATCCTTTTTCAATACAAAGCTTTTGAATAGATTTAAGAATGTTCTTTCTTAGCGATCCTGGGTAGCGAATTTTACCATCTTCTGGTTTGATAAATTCTTCAGTCAAGAGATCACTGTTTGGATAATTTAATTGAACTTGTCTGTAGACATCTTTAGTAAACCTTACGACTCCAAGGGAAACGTATTCAAAGTATTCGAGAGGTATTTTCTCCGAGATATCATCAATAAGTTGTTCATATTCTTCATAGAGATTGTTTGTATGAATGATAGGATCAAAATGTAATCCTAGTGGGTGACCTGCCTTATAGAGCTTTTGCATTGAAAGAATTCGAGTACTCGCAGGTGGACATGATTTATCTGTCTTTAAAGTTCTCTCCTGAGGAGAGAGACTGAAAGTAGTGATGACATTTGAGAGTGGAGACATTTTCTCTATCTCTCTTGTATTTGCTGACTTTGTCCTAAACTCAAGCTTTGCGTTGGGATGAGCTTTAAAAAAATCAAAATAGAATGAAATCTCTCCCGTTATATGACTTAAGGCCAAGGAGTCTGAAAATTCTCCAGCATGAAACCAGGGAGTTTTATCTTTCGGGGTTTTTGAAATGATAAGTTCCATTTCTTTGGCCATATCTTCGTGATTCACAAAGAAAACTAAATCTGGGCTATTGAAGTAACCTTGAAGGTAACAATATTCACATTCATAAATACAATTGTAAGAGTGAACAAAGTAGAAATGAGGATCTCCGGCCAGTCCATAGGCATTGGGAGCTTCTTTTACTGTTTGTCCTTTTTTATTTCCAATGAATAAGTTTAAATTATCTCGTTTTTGTAAATAGGGTTTTCTTACTCTTCCAAAGTAATCTTCGATGGAGCCAATCAAAACAGGGTCACTTTTTAGTTTATTTAATATGTGTAGAGTTCGAGGATGGTCTTTAACGGCAGTCTCAACAAAAACTTTTTCAAACACGGTCATCACCTTCAAGAATGCTTTTCATTTTTTCAAAATCAAACTTTGAAAGCTGCTCTGAGACTTTTTTGAGTTCATTTGGATTTGAAAAAGTACCTTTTATATGAAGATTACTTTTTTCTAGATGAGGATCAAATGAGCAGGTTAGTCCTGTTGAAGTCAAACCATGAGTTAACTTTTTTAACCTCTCTTCAACTGAAATCCTATAAGGATTAATGAGTCTGTTCATTTCATCTAGAATTTGAATGGCCTTCTCTTTTGGGCGCATTTCACTTTCTACAATTGAATTAAAATCAATAAGTTCTTCTAGCTTGTTGTCTGGGAATTTAATCTCTAGTTGATGACATCTTTTTTGAAGAGTAGAGCTCATGCTTCTGGTAAAATGAAATTGATCAAAATAGGGGATACTAACTTTCTCTTCTGGTTGGAGTTGATCACCATCAATTTGTGACCAGGCATTGTAAAGAGCTGTTGAGAGCTTTAGTGCTGACTCTTTTACAACTTGGCAAATTTGCTCACTTTCTTCTGAGGGAATATCAGATATTACCTTCAGTGAAGTCATCGGAAGTTTATTCTCTTTGTTTGCTCGTGCAACGGCCCAGAGTTCTCTATCCACAATACCAGCAAAAGGAAGAAGTTTTTGTGCTTGTTCTTTTGATAGAACACGCCTGCTAGAAGTTAGGCAATCTTCTTTTTTGAAAGGCAGGTCTCTATTTCTCATCGTAAATGAATGAAACTGTGGATTGCCTTCTAGTTCGAGATAAGAGCTTCTTACCTGAATTACTTCATCTTTATTTAAGTTCGGGTTAAGTGCACCGGCAACACCAAGGTTAATGATCTCTGATATTTCAGGATAAAGAGCGAGTACCTTTGAAACTTTGCTTAAAGGGTCAAAAACACCTTCACCCATTATTAGTACGAGTCCATCTGTAAACTTGTACAATGTGTTCCCATCGATAGCTTCGAGTTCGAGATGTTCGAAAAAGGCCTTGGCCTCTCCTCTATGGGCGAAAGTAAGTAATTGCATGGCGAGAAATTACCGAATGCGTTATGACAAGTCAAATGGCCTATGAGAACTAAGAGGCTGAAAAGGAGTCCAAGTATGGGGAAACTATTAGAAAATATCTCAAATATACCACTAGGTTTTGGTGGAGCTGCAATATCTGGTGAAGGCGGAGGTTATGGTTTCGGTCAGATCTCAGAAGATGATGCCATTGGACTTCTAAACACGGCAAAGGATATGGGAGTCAAGCTGTTTGATACCGCTCCGATTTATGGCTTTGGCGTCAGTGAGAAACGAATGGGAAAGGCCTTCGCTAAAAACCGTGATGAGGTGTTTTTAGTTTCTAAGTCGGGTGTCTCTTGGCATGAAAATAAAAGAGTCAATATGACTAACGACCCAAAAGAAACTCAGAAAATGTTAGAGCAAAGCCTAAGAGACTTACAGAGTGATTATATTGATTTGTATATGATTCACTGGCCTGATGAAAAAGTAGATATAAGAAAACCAATGGAAGTTTTATCAAAAGCAAAAGAGCAAGGGAAAATCAAACATATCGGACTTTGTAATACTTTTGAGGAAGATTTAAACAAGGCCTTTGAGATAGATAGAGTAGAAGCAGTTCAGTGTCAGTTAAACCTTTTTGAACAAGAAGTTGTCGAGAGACTATTTCCTTATTTAGATGATAAAGAGATTAGTTTCATGAGCTGGGGAACTCTTGATAAAGGAATTCTATCTAAGAGAGTTGATGAATCTCGAACATACGATAAAGAAGATTGTCGCTCATGGGCCCCATGGTGGAAACAAATGGACAATAAACCTAAGTTTGAAAAACTTAAGAGGATTTGGCCATTGATTGAAGAGTATGGTCATACTCCTATTGAGTTAGCTATCGGTTACAACTTATCAAATGAATCATGCTCTATGGTTTTATGTGGAGCTAGAAATGATCAACAACTTGAAGGTGTTGTAAATGCAACTTCTAATAGACCTTCTGATGATGTTATGAAGAAAGTTATGGAGATTATTCTTGAAGATTAGTGTCGTCATTCCAACATATAATCGTTCTCATGTTCTAGAACGAGCGATTAATTCTGTGTTAATGCAAAGTATTCAGCCTCATGAGTTGATTGTCGTTGATGATGGATCAACTGATAAGACTAGTGACATCTTGTTAAAGTATTCTTCCAATCCCTTAATTCAAATTATCAAAACTGAAAATAGAGGAGTCTCTGCTGCTCGAAATATTGCAATTGAGAAGTCTTCAGGTCATTGGATCGCTTTGCTTGATAGTGACGATGAATGGTTACCAAACAAATTAGAAAAACAAGTTAACTTCGTTGAATCTAATCCAAATATACCTCTAGTTCATGGTGAAGAAATCTGGATTAGGAATGGAAAGAGAGTAAATCAAAAAAAGATCCATCGAAAATATGGTGGTGATATTTTCTTAAATTGTATTCCACTCTGTCTCATTTCTCCTTCGGCCTCTCTCATTAAAAAAGATGTTCTTGAAGAACTTGGATTATTTGATGAAGAGTTCATTGTTTGTGAGGATTATGATCTATGGTTAAAGTTAACAAGCCTTTATGAAGTTGGTTTTATTGAGGAGCCCATCATTAATAAGTACGGTGGACATGAAGACCAACTTTCAAGAAAATATGTGGCCATGGATTTTTGGAGAATTAAGTCTCTTATGAGAATACTTGAAATTAGAAATCTCACAAATGAACAACGGCAATCTGTTTTAGCTGAAGTTATAAAGAAAGGTGAAATTCTAAAAATGGGATATGTTAAACATAAAAATATGGAAAACTATGCGATAGTCGATGCATGGGTTAATTTTGCAAAGGAAAGTTCTTAATTAAGAAGTTGAGACTCTTCTGAGCGACCATTTTGAATCTTTATATCACCGAGATTTAGCTCTTCAGTTTTAGCAAAAAAGTAAGAGAGTGATCTTTCCCAAGGTGAGTTCTCAATTTCTCCACTCAGGAAATTTAATAAATGAGGCATAAGTTGGTTACAGAAATCTTCACTTGATTCTCTTGGCAAGAGAGAAGGTAAGTGATCAATTGCTGTTATATCTAGAACTTTTTCTTCCCTTAAGTTTCTTACTGGAACATCCATAGTCGTCCCCTCTGAATAAATGGGAAGAGGATTACAAGGTCCTGTTGGGTCACAACTAACGTCACTGATTGCCGTAAGATTTCTTTTCTCATCAATTAATTCGTTAGTAAGCCAAGGAGCAACTTTAGTTTTCATGAGTGCAGTATTAATTAAAATATCAAATTCGAGAATTTCTCTGATGGCCCCACGACCTTTGGTGTCTTTTGAACCCCAAAGAGTTGCATCAATATCAAGACTTTCTAAAAGCTTTTGTGCACCAATTCCACATCTTCCATTCGCACCAATAATAAGTACAGAAGGTTTTCTATTGACCTTAGCCAGTTTTCTCGACATTTCTTCGGCCATGGTTGTGCTATTAGAAAAAGGAGTTAAGGGAGCTTCATTATTTAAACATTCTCCAAGCTGTTGAGAAGACCAAAGAGAAATCCCAAGGGCAGCCCCTGTGTAACCGGCCCATACTCCAAAAGCTGCAATTCTTTTTCCATTTTCATTGACGAGGTATTCTAAATCGAAAAGGAGTCCTCCTCCTTTTGCAAACCGAGTTAGAGTTTCTTTCGAGCCTTTCTGTCCTTTAAAACAATGGGCGAAATGAATATGTCTGTGAATAAGGGGAAACCCTTTTTCTTCTAATTCTTTTAAACCAATAATGATTGCTTCTTCAGGAGCTCGATGGATCCATGCATTCATTGGAGCAATTTCGACGCCAA
The DNA here is from genome assembly GCA_023954635.1 of Bacteriovoracaceae bacterium. Taxonomy (GTDB): domain Bacteria; phylum Bdellovibrionota; class Bacteriovoracia; order Bacteriovoracales; family Bacteriovoracaceae; genus M0603. The sequence goes on along the minus strand of JAGSHI010000027.1, from coordinate 17,642 downwards.
GGTCTTTGTACTCTTGAAGATCAAAAACTCTTGATGAAGACTCTTCAACAACTACGTGGTGACCAGCATCCATGAGCTTCTTAACACCTTTAGGCGTCAATGCTGTTCTTTGCTCGAATGGTTTGGTTTCGTGGCGTAGCCAGAGAGTTCGCTTTTGCATGAGCGGAATATAACGCAATTCGTCCTAAAATGATAGTCAGATGTAAAGATTCTTATTTGTTATTTCAAAGGCTTAAGGACAAAAAAAAAGGTAGCCCCGGGGGAAGAGCTACCCTTTTTAAGTGATAGGGGGGAAAGAACCTATTTCACAACTTCTTCAGCTTTTAACTTCAACTTATACAACTTCAACATTCGCTTCAGATAGAATTTCAATTTTAACTTCAACTTTAACAACTTCAACGTTCACATTCTCATTCGCTTTAACTGTGTAACAACTTGAGCTTGAACTTCAACGGGGAGATTTCACTTTAGCTTCTGCATTAGCATGAACTCTTACACCCTATGTAACTTGTCTTATATAAATGCATATCGCGTGCCAGTTTAAAATTAACCTAACTACTTAATAATATGTACACGATGCTGTCCAAGACGTTGACATTGACCATAAAATAGACAATTTTGAGGGCACAAAAATGCGTATGGAGAGGCCATGATTTTATACCATTCAGATTTATCCCCGAATTGGGGTGAATATGGAATTCTCATTCCCCTACGGGATGATCGATCAAAACGTGTTTTTGAACATTTAAGATCCCTTGGAAAGGCCAATCTCTTAGAGCTTAATAAGTCAGATCTTGAGATTGTCACTCAAGAGGATTTACTTAGAGTTCACTCCAAAGAATTTATCGATCATTTGTACGGTCAAAAACTAGAGTCTGAAATTCTAGACTGCTTTGAATTGGTAGATGGAAAAGGGAACTACAACCGATACAACCCGGCCTTAGCTAAGAGAAATTGGAGTGAGTTTTTTGATTCCATTTTACACCATGTCTCGGCCAGTAAGTATGCCATGGAAAAGTCTTTAGAAAAGGGATTCACTTTTTTCCTTGGCGGTGGAATGCACCATGCTCGAACTAATAAGGGGAGTGGTTTTTGCCTCGTTAATGACATTGTTGTCGGTATAAGAGCACTACAAGATTCAAATAAAATAAAGCGTGCCTGGGTCATTGATACAGATGCTCATAAAGGTGATGGAACTTCGGAAATTACTCATAAAGATCCAAGTATAAAAACTTTAAGTATTCATATGAAAAAAGGATGGCCTCTTGATCATCCGGACCTTCAGCACCCCTCTAAAATTCCTAGTGATGTCGATATCGAAATGGATTGTGAAGAAGAAAGCTTTTACAACGAAAGACTACGGCAAGGACTGAATAAACTTTGGGATCATAACCCTGACAAACCTGACTTTGTGGTTGTGAATGCAGGAGTTGATCCATATGAACTTGATGAACTACCTAGTACTCAGTTCTTGAGACTTTCTAAAGAGCAAATGTTGGAGAGAGACCTGATGGTTTATAATTTCTTTAAAGAAAGAGGAATCGCTCAATGCTGGTTAATGTCAGGTGGATATGGAAAGTTTAGTTGGGAAGTGTATTCTCAATTCCTTGAACAAATCCTAGAGTAGTTCCTCATGAGGAAGAACTCTTTTTAGAGGCCTGAAGTAAGTTTTGGGTGAATACTTCAAAAGGTCTGAGACTTTTTGCATATAAATACAAGCATACTTTTCAACTTGGTCTGCAAAACGACTTTCCTCTTGTCCGGCCCTCATCATTTCTCCCCACATCGGATTAAAGTGCGATCGGTATTGAGTCAGTAACTCAGAAATCTTAGTATTTACTTTTTCGATATCAGAAAAGAGGCGGTTAATTTCATTCTTGTTAATCTCTTCGTTACCTTCTTTTTTCCGAAGGTCTAGGTCGTTAAGCTTTGCTTCGAGTTCCTCTTTGTTATTCATAAGATCATCAATCTCATTTTGAATAGGTGTAGATTTGACAATAGAGTCAACTTCTTCAGCGAGAGGATCAAGAACCATCCCTGTTCTCCAATTAAAAGTTTTTTTAATTGAAACAACGTCACCATAAATATGATCACCGAGGTAGAGTATCTCATCACCTTCAAGGCCCAAATCTTTTTGTAGTTTTCCAGCGTGTCCACCTTGATAAATTCCAGGAACGACAGGTCCTTCATGATTACTCATAAGGCCCGTTTTTGGATCAACTGCTAAAAATCTATTCCGGTTGGTAAAAAATCCAGGCTTCCCAGATAGGGTAATCGTAATATCAAAAAGCTCTTTCCAGGATTTATGTTCCTTTAGAAAAGGAGTGATTGTGTAATCTAAAAGTAATTCAGAATAAGCAAAATCAGAGTTCGTTATAACAAGTAATTTCTTTCCATATCTTTTATATCTTTCAAATAAATTTACGATGGCCGGATCTTGAATAATATATTTAGAGATATTATTACGAACTTCAGCCTTCAGGGTTCCATCTGCATGGGCCAAATCGAGGACTTCTTTTATATCGAGGGCCATTGTGTCGTAAGTTGGGAGATCAACACCTGCGTCTTTTAGATCTACTAGTTGAGCAAAAACAACTCCATTTGAAATTGAAAATGAAGTATCTAGACTTTGGATATTTGAATCATTTAAATCAATAACTCGGTTTGAATAAATTTTTTGCTGACTTTGATAATCTAAAAATTTTGTTCCATGTGAAGCTGACTTTACTTTTCCGAACCTCGAAACCTTAAGGATATTTCCTCTTTTTCTATCAATCACGAGCCCTTGAATAACTAAGTGGAAGTCAAATTTGAACTTTCTTATATCTACTGGATAATCTTTTTCACTAATAAGCTTTTCGATTACCGCTGCGTAAGTAAACTCTTCGAAGGCTTCAGAGTTGTACCTTACGATGGTGTAGTCCATATCAAAACCTATGGCCTTGATCCTTTTCATGTTCAATGTTCTATTTATATATATGGCCATAATTTAACTCTTTTGTGCAATGTGTTTTATTAACTCAATTTAAGATAACTCTCTCGATAAATAACCGTCAACTAAGCTGGTCAGTGAGGCCAATTGTTAGTAGAATTTTCATGATATTTTCCTCAGGAGTAACCATGAGCATTAAAATTACCAGTTTTGTTTTTCTACTTACATTTATAGTCAATTTTCAAGCTATTGCTAAGGATTCTCCTGAGCAAAAAGGATTGAAAATTGCCAAAATAACTCGAAAAGCTAATGAAGGTTTTAAAGGTGAAGAATCAAGTATGGAGATGGTCCTGATTGATGCTTATAAAGCTAAAACTGTCCGTCAGATGAAGAGTAAGGTTAGGGAAGACGGTTCTGATGGTGATAGATCTCTGATGGTATTTTTGAACCCTAAAGATGTGAAGGGCACTAAAATGCTGACTCACTCTCATAAAAATGATGACGATGATCAGTGGCTTTTTCTTCCATCTCTTAGGAGAGTGAAAAGGATTTCTTCCAGGAACAAGTCGAGTTCATTTATGGGAAGTGAGTTTTCGTATGAAGACTTGGGTTCTCAAGAGATTGAAAAATACAATTATAAGTGGCTAAAAGACAGCAAAACTAAAAAAGGTGAAGCTCTTTGGGTTCTCCAGAGGATTCCAAAGAAGAAATCTGGTTATAGTAAAATGGTTATGTACGTTTCTAAGAAAAAGAATAACCCAGTAAAGATTGATTATTATGACCGAAAGGGTGAACTCTTAAAGTCTGCAGTTTTTAGCAAATATAAAGTTTATAAAGTTGGAAAAAAGAAGTTATACCGAGCTTCTAAAATTCATATGAAGAATGTTCAAACTAAAAAGCAATCTATATTTACTTGGAAATCTAGAAAGCTTGGAATCAAACATAAGTCTAGAGACTTTGATAAAAGGTCATTAAAGTAATGCAGATAACTTTTGCTTTAATCATATTTTCATTTTGCTTTTCACTCTATGCTCAAGACTCTGATTATAGTGGACAAGGTGAAGTTGCTTTAGAGTTTAGGCAGTTTGAAAAAGATCAAAGTGAACTAACTGAAGATACAAATATATCAATATTTACTAGACTTGAACAAAGGTATGAAAGTGATCCCTTCTCACATGTCTTCAGAGGATATGCTAGAGTAGATAAGAAAGATCAAAACCGTGCATTCGTTGCCCTTGAAGATGCTTACTTTTCAACTTTTTTAGCAACAGAGTATAAAGTGAGTGCAGGCTATCGGTTGTTTAATTGGACTGCGACAGAAGCTTTTCATCCAGCAGATGTTATTAACAGTAGAAATTTTGATAGCAACTTGGAAAACCTAGAAAAGAAAGGTGAAATAACTCTTGAGTTTGAAGCGCCATTTTTTGATGGAGTTTTTTCTTTTTATTATTTCCCAAGATTTGAAGAGCCTGAATACCCTGGAGAAAAATCTAGAATAAGTAGTGTCGTCCTACAACGATCAGTTGTGGTCGATGGTGTTGATACGACTACGAATGATTATTGGTCTCCCCAGTATGGATTTAGGGTAACTCAATCTCTCTTTGATGCTGATGTCAGTTTTCATTTCTTAAACCATATTGATCGAAATATGCCGATAGTAGGAACTCATAAGTACAGTACGGTTTTGGTTCCAGGGAGTGTGACACCACTAACGACAGAGTCTACACCTTACTTTTTTAGAGTTCAGCAAATTGGGGGAACCTATCAACAAGTTTTTGGCGACCTTATTTTGAAATTTGAATTTGCAAATAGGTCTTTCGAACAAGAAACACCTATCTTGACCACAAAAAGTGTTGTTCTTGGGGGTGGATCTGGGGCTACAAAAATCGTAGAGAATCACACTGAAGCTGCTTTTGGAATGGAGTACATTATCTCTCTTGAGGGTGGAGTTGATCTAAATCTTTTTGCTGAAGGTAATGGAATATTTGGAGTAGATGAAGTTGAAAGAGTAGATATGTCGACTTTCCAAAGAGATGTTATGCTTGGGTTTCGGGTAGCCTTTAATGATTTAATGGGCAAGGAAATTTACCTTACTGCTATAGGTGATATTGAAAGGGAAACAGAATATCTTATTAACTTTAACTACACGCAACGTTTAAGTGATAATTGGAAAATAAAAACTGGTGTTCGCATAATTGAGGCCCCTCAAAAAAATCCAGCTATTAAAGAAGGACTTGAGTCATTAGATGGTGATAGTTATCTCTTTATGAATCTCTCTCGCTTCTTCTGATGGCCTCTGGAAAGTTTCATGACAAAGTTAACCTTGGAACAGGAGCGATCCTAACTGGCTGCCTTTTAGGCTTTGAGAGGAGTGTTCCTGTCGTCCTTAGTTTCGTCATTGGCTGGTTATTCGCAACACTAATTTTTTCCCCCGATACCGATGTTATGCCAAAGAAGAGATCTGGCTTTCTTCAGTTCTTCTTATATCCTTACTCCATTTTATTTAAACACCGTGGTGTGAGTCATATGATTTTAGTGGGAACTATCATTCGAGTTATATATGGAGTCATCATTTTTGGAATAATGCTCTTTGTTTTAAATGGAATGGATTACGTCAGTATTGGCGCGAATGACTTTTTTAATTTCGTTCTATCATTTTTAAAAAACTATAAGTATGAACTTATTGAATATAAAATTTTCACTTGGTTGTTTATTGGAATGGTTGGAGCCGATATTTGCCATGTGGTTTTTGATCAAGTCAGTTCCTTTGTAAAGAAAATCTTACGGTTTATATAGGGTTGCTTTTCTTTTTACGCCACCTTTGGCATAAAAAGAATTTGTTTTAACTTTACGCTTTTTAGACCACGCTAAATATTGTTGATAAATACTTGTTATTTTAGGGAATCTACCCTTTTCGGGTATATTCGTTACCTGTTTTGTCCCCGTTCTCTACCTGAAAAAAAAATGACCTAAGGTTGTCCTGAGGTTTATACTGATATTCAGATCAGTTTTATGGAGGCATTAAATGAGACATTTTGGACATATCGCGCAGCTAATTAAATCATCTAGATTGAGTCATCCAAAGAAGTTCAGTCAAACTGAATTATCTACAGAACTTGGATATAAAAATGGACAATTCATAAGTAACATCGAAAGAGGTTTATGTTCTGTACCTGTAAAGTCGTTATCTTTGTTAACAAGAACACTAGATATTGATCCTATTACTTTAAAAGATGCCCTTTTGAAGGATATGGAAAAGACTTTAGATAATTACTTAAGCTCAGAAGAAGTAAGCGTAATAAACAATTCAATTAATAGTTCAAATTTTGCAGGCTAGGAAATCTTAAACCTCAAGGTCATTTAGATATACTTTGAGGTTTACTGTTTTTCCCGTTAAATCCAATTTTTTCCGAATATTCTTCTTATGAGTCTCAACGGTACTAAATGTTACATTCAACATCTCAGCTATTTCTTTACCTTGATAACCAGACTTAATCATTTGGCAAATCTTTACTTCTGCAGGACTTAAATTCATATTAAACTTAGCTAACTTTTTGTAAAAGTTTGAACTCAGGTTTCCGATGCTAACTTCTAACTGTTTGATTAGTTCTGGGGATTGCATCTTACTATTTCTCATTTCATTAATGATAGGAAGGATATTTTTTTCTATATTGTTTGCAATATTTTCATTATGTGAGTTCTTTTCATTCTCAAATCGTTGAAGAATACTCTTGAGAGTAATATTGGCCTCTTCTAACTCTTTTCTGTTTTCTAATAACTCTTTCTTTGCTTCTTTGATCTCTTTTAAGATAAAAGCTTGGCTTAACAAATCTGACAGAACTCCAGCAAAACTAATTTCTTCAATAGACCAATTTCTCTGTTGTCCTATGTGTTCAAGACAAAGAACGCCAAGCATAGATTTACCTTCTCGGATACCTGAATCGAGCATTGAAGAAATGCCTAATCTGTCTAGATAGTCAGGGCCAAGTTCTTTTGTCTCTTTATGTGTAAGAGCATTATTCGCAACAATGGATCTTTTTACTTTTAGAGCATTAGTGTAGTTCGGATAATCAGAGGAGTTGATAGAAATGTTTTTGAGATATTTATTTTTTTCGTATAAACAAGTACTTTTTAACACTTTCCAATTATCTTCAAAGAACCATATACCAGCTCTCTTTACATCAATTATCTCAGAGGCTTTTTTTACAACCATCTTTGAAAACTTTTGAATGTCAGCGTTATTGAAAGCGTCACTTTTTGTTAGCTCTGATATTGCTTCATATTGCTGTTTAAGTTTTCCTTTCATAAATATATATTACTTAATAATATTCTCCTTGGGCAATATCTTTTTTATTGTATTATCAGTAAGTTAAGTGACACCTCTGGGGTTCGCTGACTCATCATTTTCTGAGGAAAGTCGATAAGTTATATATATTAAAGGAACTCAAAAATGTTAAAGATTTTACTGATTCATATTCTCATTATCTGCTCTCTCCAGGCACGCGGAGATGTGAAAGAGTGGTTAATTGTGGAAGAAAAAGGAGAACATTGGCTAAAGCATAAAGAAGAGAAAGGAATAAAATCATTAATTACAAAAAGAACTGGAAAAAGCAAAATTATAGAAACTAGAGCTTTGGGAAAGAAGCATGAACTCATCATATATTTTACGGGAATGGCCGGAACATTTAAATTGGTCGATATCTATTACGCTATCATTTATGACAAGTCGAAAAAGAAGTTTTTAGGTGATTACCCTTGGAAGTATAAAGGACACAATAATTCTAAGATGAGATTGCCACAACCGAAATGGGATATAAAAGCTGACCATATTATTATTACAGATGAACAAACTGATTTAAAAAAAACAATTAACCTTAATTAAAACATTTCCAAGTCTTAGTTTTTTGAAACCAACCTGAAAGACGCTTTGAGATTTTAAAAGTTTCAACATTATCACTATTATCTAACTTGAAATTTATTTTTATTTTTGATGACCTTTCATTACTAGGTCTAGATTTATATTCGAGATTCATTGTGTATTGATTCAAACTAAGCTTTTTAAAGGACTTGGCTGTCGATGGTCTAAAAGTAACTTTTGGAGAGTCACCTCGAAGGTCAGCATTGAAAATAAAAGATTGCTGGAAAGTCCCTTTTGAGGAAATCGTTTTTACCGAAAAGTTTGCTTTGATAAAAGATTCAGAACAAGTAAGGAGTTGATGATCAAATGTTATTCGATCTGAACAATTTTTTGAAAGAGAATCAGGGTGAGTTGTAAATATTTTGATGATTCGTTTATGAAGAAGAGTAAGGCTTTCCTCACTTTCGCAATCCAGTGATGCTAGAGCTGGATTAAAAACTAAGAACAAACAAAATACAGACCCTCTAATCAGTTTAATCATGTATACCCCCCAGTATTAGATCATTTGATTCTAAACAATTGTAACGGCCTTCGAGTTTTCAAGGTATTAATATATATGGAAATAAGAAACTTTATTCACAGCAAGTGAAGTAGTTTGTGACGTGCATTAAAAAGGCCGAAAAAATCCGGCCTGTTGTTTTAACTATAATATCAAATCAATTATTGTTTTATGACTGTGACTACAGCTCTTCCTTCAGAGTCTGTTCGAATGTCTCCATAACAACGGATCATTTTTCTTTTTTTACCACTCGGTCCAGATATGATTTGCTTACATTTTACGATCTGTTCTTCGAGGTCATCACCACCACCTTGGAAAACTGATACAACATTATAAGGTTCTGCTTTACCCTTAATCTCAAAGGCTAAAGAAGCTCCGCCAATTCTTTCATACATACATCGAGACTTTATTTTTCCTGGGACATCTACGATTCCGTTTTCAGCTGAGTAATACTTGTACCTAACTTTTTGGATTCGAGTAGGTGAACCATCATTCATAGAAAATTCTCTACAAAAGAATGAATCTTTCTTTGCTAAGTAACGACCGCCTGCCGTTCCTGTTAGGTCACTGTCTCCAACTATCGTGATTTCGATATTCGGATTAGACATGGCAGACACTGAGGCCAATAGAGTTATTAAAACAATTAACTTTTTCATGAGTTGCTCCCCGTAGATTTTGGCTACCATGGCATATTTTTGAATTTTCTAGGGAAGAAAGTGGAATTTGTGAAGAAATTACAAGATGACTGTGAAAGGAAATTAAAAAAAATAGGTCAGTGTTTTCAGTAGGTTGTGGGTATTTATTTTGGTTAAAACTTCACATAGCTTCACGTAATATCTATGAAAGTATTCCTAAATACAGAAGGCGACCTTTGGTGCTTAAGCTTTTTATTATTTCTTCACTTCTTCTAAGTTTTGGCTCTCGTGCGGAAGTGCTAAATATTGCGGTTTCCTCAAACTTTCAAAAAACGTCAAAATTGATAGCTAAGTCTTTTCAAAAAGAGACAGGACACAAGGTCAAATTGAGTTTTGCCTCTACAGGGAAACACTTTGCTCAAATCTTAAATGGTGCTCCTTTTGATATTTTTTTTGGTGCAGACACTAAACACCCCCAAAAATTACGAGATATGGGATTTGTTTCTGGAGAAGTTTCTACATATGCCATTGGAAAACTTGTTTTTTGGTATCCTAATAAATCAAATTTAAATACCAACTCACTGTTTGATCCCAAAATAAAGTACATAAGTATGGCCAATGAAGTTCATGCTCCTTATGGTATCGCTGCAAAAGAGTTCTTAATAAAAACTGGAAATTATAAAAAATTAAAAAGTAAGTTGGTTAGAGGAGAAAATATTTCTCAAACATTTCTATTTACAAGACTAGGGAATGCGAATGCTGGGTTTGTCGCACTTTCTCAAGTCATTGATGTCATTAGCCAAAGCGATTATATTTTAATTCCAGAATCTTCTTATACACCAATTGCTCAAGGTGTAGTTGCACTTAAAAGAACTAAGAATAAACAACTCGTAAATAAATTTTTAAATTATTTGAATGAAAAGCCTATCATCGAATTGATTAAACGATCAGGTTACACGATAAAAGAGTTATAAAAGTGATGGACTGGGAATCGATATTCTTAACACTTAAGTTAGCCACAATGAGCACCCTGATATTGCTTATAATATGTATTCCAGTCGGTTATTGGTTAGCCACTATTCGATCGCCCTTGAAGCCTTTTGTCTCTGCTGTCTTTGCTCTTCCTTTAGTACTTCCTCCTACTGTCTTAGGATTTTACCTACTCATGGCCTTTGGTAGCAATGGCCCTATTGGAAAGCTAACAAGCTTTTTGGATATCGAAGGTTTTGCATTTAGTTTTAAAGGACTTGTTCTAGGTTCAATTATTTATTCTTTTCCTTTTGTTCTCGGGCCAATTCAAAACTCTTTTGAATCAGTAAGTGATAAGTATTCAGAAGTCGCAATGAGCTTAGGAGCTCCGCTGAAAGATACATTATTTAAAGTCTCAATCCCATTAGCGAAACCTGGAATCATCGCTGGTGCTGTATTAGGTTTTGCACATACGATAGGTGAGTTCGGAGTTGTATTGATGATAGGTGGAAATATCCCAGGAAAAACGAAAGTATTGTCTGTTAGTATCTATGATCATGTTGAAGCACTCGAATATTCAAAAGCACATTCGCTCTCTGCTGGATTACTCATTTTTTCTTTTGTTATACTCATTTTTATTTATGGCCTTGGAAATAAATGGAGGATTGGCAAATGAGTAGACTTCAGGGAAATGTCGAAATTGTTTATGATGCGTTTCAATTAAATTTCTCCATAGATATTGAAAAACCACATATAACTGCAATCTTTGGGCCTTCTGGGTGTGGGAAGTCCTCGTTACTTAGATGGATGGCCGGTTTGCAATCAGCAGCTGGGGCTTTGAACTTTGGAGGGAAGGATTGGCAAAAAGATACTTTTAATGTCCCAACTCAAAAAAGAGAAGTCGGTTATGTTTTTCAAGAGTCTCGAATTTTTCCTCATCTTAGTGTCAGACAAAATCTAGAGTTTGGAATTCCTTATCGGAATGCTGGTGCTCCAGAGGTCGAGATATCATCATGTATTGAAGAGTTAGACCTAGAAGAACTAATGGGGAAAAAAGCGTCTAAACTATCAGGTGGTGAGGCCCAAAGACTTTCAATCGGGCGAGTACTTCTAAGTGGACCAAAACTTCTTCTCTTAGATGAGCCTCTTGCTTCTATCGATATAAGACGAAAATCAAAGATTGTTAAATACTTAAAAGATGTAAATAAGAAATACTCTTTACCTATTATACTTGTTACACATTCTGTAAATGAAGTCTTAAAAATTGCAGACTCAGTTATTTGTATTGAAAATGGAAAGTCGAGAGAACCAATAGGTGTCGAAGAATTTAAAGAAGAGATGACTGAATTTCTTTAGTGAACTTTTCCATCCGGCCTGGAAAAAGTAAGTACCTTTAAAAATCTGAAGAAAAAAATCAGAAATCCCAAAGTCCAAAGCCCACTCGCATAATGAAGACCATCTTCATATTTCCCAGGAAACAAGAGTGAGAAAAAAACTCTAATGATTGCCCCTAATATAATAGAAAAGTAAGCAATCTTGATTGTGTAATCAGCCTTTATTTCTCTTCCGGTATGCCCGAGAGAGACTCTTGTCATGATACCGATTCCAACGATACTAAATCCTCCCGCCATGGTGGCATGAAGAACTTCTCGATTCGAATTCAAAAATGGAAAGAAAATAGCAAATGCCTCTAAGACCAAAGCAAGTACCATAAAATTAAGGCCAATATGTAAAATGAGAAGCATTGGAACTTTTAAAGAACCTTTGTGAAACATTAAATAATTGCGATATCCATTTGCAATGAGAGCAATAACTAAGGCGATGAGATAGGGGATAGTATACTCATCAAAAGTTGGAATACAAAGGATGCCTAGAGGGATTAAAGCTGTAAGTTTTGCATCCTTAGGAATATCAGGAATCTTTATTCCTAATCTTTTTTGCGTGAAGAATGGCAAAACACGCCCTGCAATTAAGAATACGATAAATCTAATCAAGGCCGTTCCTGAATTTGCACCTAAAATTTCAAAATGATTTTCAGCATAGACAAAGCCAACTGAATGGGAAACTTTCGCAATAAATAAGGCCATGAGAAATGGAATGAAGACAAATTGTTGTTTTGGGAAACCATGGAGTTTAAGGCCAAGCAAAAGTATTAACGTCGGTAAGAATAAATTTGATAACACTAAAAATGTAAGGTCACTTAAAGGAAGAAAAAAAGAAGCCCTTTCTAGGCACCAAAGCACAATCAAAAATAAAAGAGTAAAACCTTTATAGGGTTCCTTCCCTGTCCAATTTGAAGAGGCCGTTAAGAGAAAACCTGCGAGAAGAGCAGATGAAAACCCAAAAATCATCTCGTGAGCATGCCAAAAGAGAGGATTACCAAAAGGAGAAATTTCAGAATAACCCTTAAAGCTAGAGATCCAAAAGGTTGGATTTAAGACAGCAATAAGACTCGCCAATAAAAAGAAAGGTCTAAACCCAATTGAAAGTAATGGAATTTTATTCTTCACTATTAAAGTTTAACTGATGATTTTTCTAAAAACACCAATATTTCCCATATATTGTACCTCTTCAAAGTGAAATTCTGTGATGCACAATCGGTCTAGAGGATGTTGAGCTAAGCCATTCTAATTCTGTATGTTTTAGCCTATTCTACAGTTATTAAAAATTCCTTATCTTGAGAAGTCTACGGGCAACTATGACTTTCAGGACGATACGGCATTTTTGGAAACGAGAGTGTCTCCCGTGTTTGGAGGGGAATATGATTGATGTTCAGACAGCTGAAGAGCTGGTGCTTCGCCATTCTCTAAGATTACCTAATGAGTTGATTGACCTCGAAAATTTAGAGGGACGAGTCTTAAGTTGCCCCGTCAAGTCAACTCGTAAACAACCTCCTTTTGATAGAGTTGCAATGGATGGGATTGCAATTAACTATAATTCTCTTTCGAAGAACTCATTTCCAATAGAAGGAATTCAAAAGGCCGGAAGAGCTGCACTTACTCTCGAAAAGACTGAAGCAGCATTAGAAGTCATGACTGGAGCAGTCTTACCAATTGGAACAGATACTGTAATTCCATATGAAAAAATCTCAATTGAAGATGGTTTGGCCACAATCAATGAAAATGTTGAAGTTGAGAAAGCGCAAAATATCCATTTTGAGGCCAGTGATTATAGTGAAGGAGAAGTTCTACTTAATATTGGACAAACTCTTAACTCGACTTCAATTGCTATTATTGCGAGTCAGGGTCTTACAAAAGCAGAAGTTGTAAGCTTTCCACGTATTGCGATCATTAGTACTGGAGATGAACTAATTGAACCAGGTAAAGAGTGTAAACCTTGGCAAATATGGCGATCAAATGCTTATGGAATAAAGGCAGAACTGAAGGGGCTTGGAGTTCCTGATAGTAATATTGAACTATTTCATCTTGAGGATAAAAGGGAAGTTGTCTTTAGTGCTCTCACTGATATCCTTGAAAATTTTGAAACTCTCATTATCTCAGGTGGCGTATCGATGGGTAAATTTGATTTCGTTCAATCTGTTATGGCCGACCTTGGGGTAGAAACACGATTTTATAAAATCAAACAAAAGCCAGGTAAACCTATGTTCTTTGGAACGGGAAAAAGTGAACAGACTGTTTTTGCTCTCCCGGGTAACCCTGTTTCAGCACTTGTTTGTATGCGCAGATATGTTATTCCGAGTTTATGTAAGTCACTAAATAAAGAAAAAAGCTCATACAATGTCGTTTTGTCTGAAGATGTCACTTTTAAAAAAGATTTTGCTCTCTTTAAAGCTGTAACCACGATGTCTGCAGATGATGGTTTTGTATTAGCGACACCTTTAAACTCAAATGGCTCTGGTGATTTCTCAAGCCTTGGTGAGAGCCAGGGATTTATCGAACTTCCAGCTAGTCGTACAGAGTTCAAGGCGGGAGAAGTATTCAAATTTTTTCCTTGGAGCAGTAAATAACATGAATAAGTTAATTGATCCTCAAGGAAGGCACATTCATAAACTAAGATTAGCATTATTAGATGCATGTAACTTCAGATGCGTTTATTGCATGCCGAAGAATCCAAAGTTTTTGCCAAATGAGAAACTAATTCCAAGAGATGAGATTTTTAGAATATCTCAAATTCTCCTCGGATATGGAATTGATGAGATTAGAATAACAGGAGGTGAGCCGACTCTTCGAACTGACTTTCTTGATATCGTTAGAGATCTATCGAGCCTTAACTTAAAAAAACTTGGTCTTACGACAAATGGTCTACATTTTGAAAAAATTCTCCCTGAACTTTCTAAAACAAATTTAAGCAATATTAACTTCAGTCTTGATAGCTTAAATAAAGCTGGGTTTGAGGCCATGACTGGTTCTCCACACCTAAAGAAAGTTTTAGAGTCTGTTTTTATGGCAAAAGAACTTGGATTTAATGTGAAACTGAATGTGGTCTTGATGAAAGGGATTAATAGTCGTGAAATTTTAGACTTTGTTGAGTTCTCAGGAAAATATGAAATTGAAGTTCGATTTCTCGAGTTAATGAGAATAGGTGAGGCACGAGAGAGTTTTGAAAGACATTTTATTAGTGCTGAAGAAGTTATAAAAGAAATTGAAACTCTCTCTCAGCTTAAGCCAGTTGAACGTCCTATAGATTCAACTTCTTTTAATTATCATTTAGATAATGGTGCTCAAATTGGATTTATTGCTTCTGAGTCGAGACCTTTTTGTGGGGGTTGTTCGAGGCTGAGACTTTCTGCAGATGGACAAATCAGACCTTGTTTGATGAAGAGCGAAGGCTTTTCACTTATTAATAAAAATGAAGAAGAAATCTTAGAGCTCTTGCATAAAACAATGGCGTTGAAGCCGATTGATCGCATCTATGATGTGTCTCAACCAATGAACCAGATTGGAGGATAGGTGAAAGAATTTAGCCATGTCGATAAAGAAAATAATCCATGTATGGTAGATGTTTCCGAGAAAAAGGAAACTTCTCGCTACGCTTTGGCCAGAACAGAAGTTTGGTTACCGAAAATCGTCCGTGAACAATTTGTTGATGGAGATATCAGATCAAAAAAAGGCCCTGTCTTTCAAACGGCCATTATTGCTGGGACGATGGCCTTAAAACAAACCGCGAACTTGATTCCTTTTTGTCATCAGTTGAATATCGAAGGTTCGAAAGTTGAAATTAAATTAGTCGGTGAAAATGCTGTTGTTGATTGTAGTGTGAGAACGTTTGGTAAAACAGGTGTGGAAATGGAGGCCTTGGTTGGTGCTCAGATGGCAGCACTGACTATCTACGATATGTGTAAGGCCTTTGGGCATGAAATGAAAATTACAAATGGAAGACTTATTGAAAAAAAAGGAGGGAAGAGTGACTACCAAAGCTAATGATCTTTTCCACCCTCTCGAAGTCTCAATTTGTGGCCACTCGGGTAGTGGAAAGACAACTCTTTCTATTAAGCTAATAGAGCGGTTTTCAAAAAATCTCTCTGTTGGATATATTAAACATGATGCTCATCGATTCGAGATGGACAGAGAAGGCAAAGATACTTTTCGGGCCAAAGAAGCTGGTGCAAATCAAGTGGCCATATCCTCTCCTGAAAAAACGGCTCTCATCATTACTAATTCAAACGATCGATTTTTGATTAAGCAAAACTATATAGATTCAGATGTTGTAATCATTGAAGGTTATAAAGATTCACTATGTAGTAAAATTTTAGTTTGGAGTGGAACTTCAGAAGATGAAGCTCTTCTTGAAAGATACCTTTCAAATCCAAAACAACACCTCCTTGCTATTGTTGGAGCAGGTGAGTCTGGTCCTTCTACAAAAGTTCCATACTTTCAAAGAGATGACATAGAAGGAATTTACAACTTCATTGATCTCTTTTGGAAAGAGAAAATTAACTCAAGACCACTTAATGCTCTTATCCTCTCTGGAGGACATTCTAAAAGAATGGGTAAAGATAAAGGAGCGCTTGAGTATCATGGTAAATCTCAAGTTGCTCATCTCTATGAATTACTCGATACCTTTACTGATAATACTTTTGTCTCTTGTCGAACTGATCAAGTTAGTTCTTCTCATATTCAAAATTTCCCTAGTATAACAGATCATTACGTAGGTTTTGGGCCAACGGGTGGAATTTTAAGTGCTTTTCAAGAGCAACCAGATGCCGCTTGGTTTGTCCTGGCCTGTGATATGCCTTTTGTAAATGAGAGATCAATTCAAGAACTCATTGAGAAAAGAAATCCTTATCGAATGGTTACTTGTTTTAATAATTCTGAAAAAAAATGGCCTGAACCTCTTTGTGCTATTTATGAACCTAAGGCCGCCACTAAATTAGGGTACTACTTAGCTATGGGGAAACCTTGTCCAAGAAAAGTCCTCATGAATTCACGAGTTGAATGCTTAGACCCTGTTGAAGAACGGATTTTGCAAAATGCAAATACTCCTCAAGATTTTCAAAATATTCAAAGTTCAATGATTGGAGAAAGACATGGAAGTTAATATTATGTACTTTGCTGCCATGAGAGAGACAGCGGGACTTTCAGAAGAAAAGTTACTAACAGATGCGACAAATGTTGAAGAGCTATTTTTAGAGTTAATGAAAAAATATGAATTTAAGTTAACAAAAGAACATTTAAAAGTAGCTGTAAATGAAGAGTACGTTCCTTTTTCAACGAAGTTAAATGAGAATGACACTGTTGTTTTCATTCCACCGGTTGCAGGTGGTTAATGATGTTTAAGATATCAACAGAACCCCTCATTCATAATGACCTGGCCCAAATATTGGAAGATCCAAGAGCTGGGGGAATGGTCTTTTTTGATGGAAGAGTTAGAAATCATAATGAAGGATATCAAGTGAACTCACTTGAGTATCAATCTTATGAAAGTATGGCCCAAAAAGAAGGTCAAAAAATCGTTAAAGAAGCACTCGATCGGTTTGATATTCATAATGCTTATTGTGTTCATCGAGTGGGTCATCTGCAAATTGGAGATATTGCTGTATGGGTAGGAGTCTGCTCTTCGCACAGGCAAGAATCTTTCGATGCTTGCCAATATATTATTGATGAAATTAAAGCTCGAGTTCCTATGTGGAAAAAAGAGCATTACAAAGACAGGCCTGCAAAATGGGTTGAGTGTCACCGTTGTAGTTCACATAATCATTCCCACAACCATGATCATGATCACGGGGAGAGTCATGTCAAAGCGTGATTATTACTCTCGGCAAACAATACTGAAAGAAGTTGGAGAAGAAGGTCAGCTCAAGATCTCTAACTCCAAAGTTTTAATTATTGGAGCGGGTGGGCTAGGTCATCCTGTGGCCACTTATCTTGCCTCGGCTGGTTTTGGAGAGATTGCTATCTTAGACTTTGATAAAGTAGAAGAAAGTAATCTCAATCGGCAAGTATGTTTTACTCTAGAAGATTTAGGTAAATTTAAAGCAGAGATATTAGGTTTAAGAGTAAAAAAACAGAATCCTTATATAAAAGTAAGCTCGATTGTTGAAAAACTCACGCCAATAAATGTTAATAAAATTATGAATCAATTTGATATGGTGATTGATTGCTGTGATAACTTTGCGACAAAGTACTTATTGCATGATGCTGCTTGGTTCTTGAAAAAAGATTTAGTTCAGGCCTCTATTTATCAGTATGAAGGACAGGTTCAAGTCTTTAATTACTCCAAAAATTCTGA